>NZ_JAFBCO010000001.1:1613752-1936502 GCF_016907775.1 Pseudoglutamicibacter cumminsii
AGCTTCCTGTAGCAGAGCGGCAGGGGATCGAACACCACCTGCTCGACATCATGGACGTAGCCGAGGAAGCTTCGGTTGCGGTGTTCCAAGAGCAAGCCCGCGATGCGATCGCTCAGATCCAGGCGCGCGGGAAAACCGCTGTGCTCGTGGGAGGGTCGGGCCTGTATGTGCGCGCGGTCCTGGACGAGATCGAGTTTCCGCCCACTGACCCGCAGGTCCGGGCTGAGATCGAAGAATGGGCGGCCGGACGCACCATCGAGGAAGTCCGCGAAAGCTTGCGCGACGTTGACCCCGAGAGCGCCGCGAAGATCAACGACCTGCGCCGCATGATCCGCGCGCTCGAAGTGCACCGCATCAGCGGCCGCACCTTCACGTCCTACATGCCGCAACGTATATATCACCAGCCCACGTTTCAGGTGGGGCTCGACCTCGATCCGGCCATCCTCAACGAGGCCCTCCTACGCCGGGTTCACCGCATGTACCATGCCGGCCTGCTCGACGAGGTCCGCGGTCTCATCCCGCGCGGCCTGCGGGAAGGACGGACCGCATCGGCAGCTATTGGATATAAGCAAGCGCTAGCGGTACTCGACGGCGAGATGAGCCAAGACGAAGCGATCGAAAGCACCCACATCGCTACACGACAGTTCGCCAAGCGGCAGAGGACGTGGTTCCGCGCTGATCCGCGGGTCACACATTACGATGCGGGGGCCGGCACGCGCGAGGTCGCCCGCGCTTTCGTTGCAGAAGCATTCCCTGACGCTCGGTAGGCTGGAACTATGTTCGATTCGCTTCCGAATGACGTTCCTGCCAGGCTTTCCGGCGCGAGTTTCGCCCGCGTCACCTCTGGCGCTGTCCCGTTTCTGATCAGCTCGGAGTTGGCCTTGAACGAGTCGGAAGCGCAGTGGTTGTGCGATGACTCCGCCGGCATCGGTGCGGCAGGTGTGCTAACTGTGTCCGAGCAGGGGAACGGCAGCTGGAAGTGCGTGCTGGTTGGGGCATCAGGTGCGCCTGTTTCTGAGCTGGAACCCGATGCGGCGCTCGCTGTGGCTGCCTACCTCGATGGCGCCGGGCAACTGGCTAGCAACGGTTCGCAGCTTGAATTCGGATCGGGTGAGCAGTACACGGTGGCCCGTTCGCGGGCCAACTATAAGGTCGCTGGGGTGCGGTGGTCGTTCGCGTTCCCGCAACAAGCGGAAGCCGAAGCGAGCGACGGTACGGTCCATGCGGAGGGCCTACCCGTGCCCCGGCCGTGCCTGACGATGACCGTTGGCGCGCCGGTGTCTGTGGTTGCGCTCGCCGATGTGTCCGAGCTTGAGGGGCTACGTTTGGACGGTCACGGTCTGCAGCTGGATTCTGAGGTGCTCGAGCGTTCGTCGACGAGCTTTGTGGTTCCGCATGATCCGCTGGTCGATGGCGGTATCGCCGCGGTGTCGATGCGTTTCCACCACGCGCCGGATGACCGGGCGGGTGGCTCGGGTTACTCGGCGGGGCAAAGGCTGTCGCGCGAATACGGATCGAGCGCCGCCGCGGCAGTCGCCGGTTCGCTCGCGTTCCAGTACTGGGCGGGAGCGGGTCGTGACCTCGCGGAAGGCTGGGCTGTAAGCCAGCCAGCAGCGCTCGTGGGGGTCCGGCTTGAGCCGGGATCCGCATCGAACGCTTCCGGAACGGCGCAAGTGACGGGGCCAGCCCGGGTCATCGCCAATATCCAGCTGAGCTAGCCCCGTGAAGGTAAGTTAGCCCCGTACAGCTGAGTTAGCGATCGAATGAGCGGCTCATTCGGGGCGGGCCACGCGCAGGATGCGGAACTCTTTCTTGCGGGCGTAGCGGTCAACCGTCCAGTCGGCTGGCAGATTTGCGGCGAGCCACTTCTGCAGGGAATCGGAGCCGAGGTTTTTCTGAACCACAAGATATGCCTCGCCGCCAGGGTTGAGGCGCGGAAGCCACGTCATCAGGATCTCGTGGAGCACCTGCTTGCCTACCCGGATGGGCGGATTCGACCAGATCAGATCGAAACCGACATCGGCCGGCACATCTTCAGGGGAACACACCGTGACGTTCTGAGCGCCCGCATCGGACGCGTTAAGCCGGGCGAGATCCATCGCGCGCTCATTGACGTCCACGCCCCACACGTCCGCTTTCGGTGCGCGCAAGGCCAAGGTGAGCGCGATAGGACCCCATCCGCAGCCGATATCGAGCATCGTCCCGCGGGCCGGCGGGGTAGGCGCTTCATCCAGCAGAATCTGGGTTCCCTTATCCACGCCGGCGGGGCTGAAGATGCCTGCCGCGGTGTGGACGTCAAGCTCACGGTCTGCAAGTGAAACAGTGATGCGCTTGCGGGCTTCGGGGGTCACCGGTTCCGCTGTGAAGTAATGCTCGGCCATGAAACACAAGCCTATCTGAACCGCGGGACTGGGCTTGGGCTCGCTGAGGGATTCGATGTTCACAGGCGCCAGAGTGCCCGAGGGTCGTCCACATGCGGCGAGCGACCCTCGCTGAGGCGTAGCAGCGGCTTAGAATGGTAGGGAACCCGCGAGTGCGGGAGATACGACGTCAGGAGACCATGACCGACCACGGCAGCAACACCCCCGATACCCCTTCGGAGAAAAGCTCAACAGAACACGACCGCGAGATCCAAGCGACGATCGAAAGGATCCTCGCCGCCGATCGTGAGCGTGAGCGGCTCGCTGGCCGCGGGGGTAGCTCCGCAGATACAACAGGCTCCGCAGATTCTGTAGCGGCAGAAGGTGTAGAAGTAGGGGCAGAAGGCTCAGATGCGGCCGATGCGGTGGATCCGGACGCGCAGGCTAGCGGGCGTGGGCAGCGGGGATCGTTCTTGCGCTTCGGTCAGGCTGAAGCCCTTGACGTGGGGCAGACCGAGCATTCCCGCTTCGATGGTCTGCAACAAGACCTTGAGGAGCGCCGCGCGACCCGCCGTGTGCAAGGTCTCTCGACCGAGCTTGAAGATATTTCTGAGGTCGAATACCGCCAGCTGCGGCTCGAACGAGTCGTCCTGGCGGGCCTATGGTCTGACGGCACTGCCGAGCAGGCGGAGAACTCGTTGCGTGAGCTTGCCGCGCTCGCCGAAACCGCGGGCTCGGAAGTGTTGGACGGTGTGATCCAGCGCCGCGTGAAACCGGACCCAGGAACGTACTTCGGTTCGGGTAAAGCAACCGAGCTGCGTGACATCGTGAACGAAGTTGGCGCGGACACCGTGATTGTCGACAGTGAGCTCGCACCGTCCCAGCGTCGTGGTCTCGAAGACGTCATCAAGGTCAAGGTCATTGACCGGACCGCGTTGATCCTGGATATCTTCGCTCAGCACGCTAAATCCCGCGAAGGTAAAGCCCAGGTTGAGCTCGCACAGCTCGAATATCTCTTGCCGCGTCTTCGCGGTTGGGGTGAGTCGATGTCGCGTCAGGCTGGTGGTCAGGTTGCTGGTGGTGCCGGTATCGGTTCGCGTGGTCCCGGTGAAACGAAGATTGAGCTCGACCGTCGCCGCATTCGCAACCGGATGGCTAAGCTACGCCGCGAAATCAAAGGCATGAAGCCCGCTCGCGAAGCCAAGCGAGCCAACCGTAAGCGTCACTCGGTGCCTTCTGTGGCCATCGTCGGCTACACCAACGCAGGCAAGTCCTCGCTGCTCAATAGGCTCACGGACGCCGGGGTGCTTGTGGAGAACGCGCTGTTCGCCACGCTGGACCCAACCGTGCGTTCTACGGAAACCCCTGACGGCATCGGCTATACGCTCACCGACACGGTCGGTTTCGTGCGCAACCTGCCGACCCACCTCGTTGAGGCGTTCCGCTCCACACTCGAAGAGGCCGCGGACGCTGATGTGCTGCTCCACGTGGTGGACGCGTCCCACCCGGATCCGATGTCGCAGATCCAAGCGGTGCACGAGGTTCTCGCGGATGTTGAAGCGGACGGCCCCGAGATCATCGTGCTCAACAAGGCGGACCTGGCCGATACGCACACGCTGGCTCAGTTGCGCCGCAACTACCCTGAGCACGTTGTGGTTTCTGCTCGCACAGGCCAGGGGATCGAGGAGCTTAAGGAAGCGATCTCACGGGCGATCCCGCGCCCGCACACGGAGGTCCGCGCGCTGATCCCGTACACCGAAGGTGACCTCGTGGCGCGTCTGCACGGCCACGACGCCGAACTGCTTGAACTTGAGCACGTCGAAGACGGTACGCGGATCCACGCTCTGGTTCGCCCGGATCTTGCTGATTTGCTCGCTCCATACGCTGAAGCGGACGGTGCGGAAGACGGAACGGATAAGGGAGCGGAAGCCGGTGCGGACGCATGAGTCCAGACACGCCGGAACCCGCTGCCGCATCGGAATCAGCAACCGGATCAGCTGACCCAGCGGTTCAGGAGGTTGAGCGCTTGCTGACCACCGCCGTCGACAAGATGGGTGGCCAGCGTCGCGACGGCCAGCACGAGATGGCACACGCGGTAGCGCACGCGCTCTCGTCTGGGAGGCACCTGTTGGTACAGGCTGGGACGGGTACGGGTAAGTCTCTGGCGTATCTGGTTCCCGCGATCACGCACGCGATCGATGCGGAGAAACCCGTTGTGGTTGCGACGGCGACGTTGGCACTGCAGTCCCAGGTCGTGGGACGTGACGTTCCGCGTTTATTGAAGGCTTTGGAAGATGAGCTTCCGCGGCCGGTTGATGTCACTCTGCTCAAGGGGCGGAACAATTACGCGTGCAAATACAAGCTCGCCGGCGGGTACCCGGAGGATGACGATGCGGGCTCGCTTTTCGATGCGTCCTTGACTGCTGCTGCAACTGATGGGGGCGCGGTTGACGATGGCCCGACCTCGCCCTTGGGTCAAGAGATCATGCGGATCCGTAAGTGGGCTGAGGAGAGCGAAACAGGGGACCGGGATGAGCTGGTCCCGTCGGTTTCGGATAAGGCGTGGCGTCAGGTTTCGGTGTCTTCGCTTGAATGCTTGGGCACACAGCATTGCCCGATGGCGGAGGAATGCTTCACTGAGCGTGCCCGCGGGTTGGCGGCTGAATCCGACGTTGTGGTGACGAACCATGCGATGCTCGCTTTTTCTGCGTTCGAGCAGCTACCGGTTTTGCCGGATTTCGATGTTGTGATCGTTGATGAGGCTCACGAACTTCAGGACCGGGTCACCAACACGTATACGCGCCCGCTGACGCACACTGCGATCACGCACGCCGCGCAGGGTGCTAAGAAGCATTTGAAGGTCGCATCAAAGGCGTTATCCGATGCGGCGAAGGAGTTCGAGAAATCGGTCACGAACATCCCGACAGGGCTTCAGCCGCGCGGTTTGACGGAGGCTCAGCGTGCGGCCGTGACGCAGGTTTTCGAGTCCGCGAAAGTTGTGATGTCGGATTCGAAGCGCGAGGCGGGCGATGCCGCTCCGGACGGTGGCTGGCAATCCGCGCGTTCTGCGGTGGCTCAGATTGTTGAACTGTGTGAGCGCTTGTTGAGTGCCGGCAAGGGAGAAGAGGTTGTGTGGGCGTCTCGGCCAGGCAGCTTCGAGCCGGGGCGTGGCTATGTTGTTCCGGATGATTCGGAGCCGGCTTCGCTGATGGTGGCTCCTTTGTCTGTTGCGATGCAGATGCGGGATGGCCTGTTTGAGGACCGGACTGTTGTGCTGACCTCGGCGACGCTCGCGGTGGGTGAGGCTTTTGAGCCGGTTGCTGGTGGGCTCGGGCTGATGGGGCCGGAGGCTCCTGAATGGGATTCGGTCGATGTCGGTTCGCCTTTCGAGTACGAGAAGCAGGGCGTCCTGTATGTGGCTCAGCACCTCCCGCCGCCGGGGCGCGGGGTCTCTGAAGAGGTCATTGATGAGCTCGTCGATTTGATCAAGGCCTCCGGTGGTGCGGCTTTGGCGCTGTTTTCCTCCCGCCGGGCTACAGAGGATGCGGCCGCTGCGTGCCGTGAGCGTCTTGATGTGCCTATCTTGGTGCAGGGTGAGGCGTCGATGATGGAGCTGGTGCGTGAGTTTTCCGCTGATGAGCAGACGTGCCTGTTTGGGACGATGACTCTGTGGCAGGGTGTGGATGTTCCGGGGCGTCATTGCCGCTTGGTAGTGATTGACCGGATCCCGTTCCCACGCCCTGATGATCCTTTGATGACGGCCCGGACGCGTGATGTGAATGAGCATGGCGGGAACGGGTTCATGTCGGTTTCCGCGCATCATGCGGCGATCCGTTTGGCTCAGGGAGTGGGCCGGTTGATTCGTTCTACTGAGGATAGGGGAGTGGCCGCGATTTTGGATTCGCGGATGGCTACCCGCCGTTACGGGGCGTATCTACGTAATGCTTTGCCGCCGTTGTGGACCACTACCGACCGGAATACGGTTCTTGGTGCTTTGGGCCGCTTGCGCGAGGCCAATAAGTAGGTCAAGCGACCGCTGACGCGGAGTCCTAAAACGAACGGCGTCTAGAGCGAACAGTATCCAGTGTGAGCGGAATCTCGAGTGAACGATATCTAAAGTGAACGCAGTACGGATACGACGCGCCCCATGATCTGAGCGTGGTCGCCCAGGATCGGTTCGTATTGGGAGTTCTGAGGTAGCAACCACGTGTGGCCGTCGCGCTGACGGAACGTCTTCACAGTGGCTTCATCATCGAGAAGTGCCGCAACGATTTCGCCGTTCTGAGCGGTGTTCTGGCGGCGCACGACAACCCAGTCACCATCGCAGATCGCTGCATCGATCATCGAATCACCAGAGACTTTGAGCATGAAGAGCTCGCCGTGCCCCACAAGTTGGCGCGGCAACGTCATGACGTCCTCGACCTGCTGATCGGCAAGAATCGGGCCACCCGCGGCGATGCGACCCACAAGCGGGATTGGGGCCGAATCTTCGTCGCCCTGAGCAAAATCGAGCGTCGCGGCGGTAGATGTTGCTGGTGCCTTTGCGCGTGCCGAACCCTGCGCAATCGAGGTCACTGGCGCGAGGCCAGGGGTGCCTTCAGAGGAGGCGTCTGCAGCGGCCGAGGAAACAGGCGCAGAGCTTTCCAACGTCGGGTCGGATGGATGGAGAACTTCGAGTGCGCGAGGCAACTTAGGGTCACGGCGGATCCAGCCGAGCTTAGTCAGTTGCTGCAACTGATGCGTTACAGAGGAGAGCGACTTCAACCCGACCGCATCGCCGATCTCACGCATCGTTGGCGGGTAGCCCTGCACATTCAGGAACGATTCGATGCACTCCAAAACGGAACGCTGACGAGCGGTGAGCGGCTTCGAGGGGCGCGCCGACTGTGTGTCCGGTGACGGTGTCTCGGTGCTCATTCGTTTCCCATCCTTGTCAGGTCTCCATGCTTGATAGCTCGGCGTCGTCAGTCGTCGTCAGCTACATGCCGATGTTCGAATGTATGGCTTTCACCTAGATGCGGTTTGAGCCGATTCAGTTTCAAACTGTCAGGGGGTCGTTCTTCACTGTAAACACAGGCCACATCGGTAGTTACACCCTATACGGCTTTTGAACATATTCAAAGATATGTACGAAGTTTCTTGAGCGTGTTCGAAGATGTGTGCTAGAAATATATCGAAGAGATATTCGAATAAATGTTCTGTTCGAAATCGGAAGGAATGACCATGCTGAACTCGTCTGAGCGCACTATCAACCCGGTTGCTGGTAACGCGTCCTCTGTGGACGTTGCCGAACCAGGTACGAATGACAGCTCCGCAGGTGTTCGCTTGACCCAACGTGGGCGTTTCTTGTTTTTCGGTTTGCCGACGGTCGCGCTGATTGTTGGCATCTTCCTGATGCTCTCGGCACTGCTCCAGCCGGCGCAAGCAACGACGGGTGAGCCGGTCACCGCACAAGGCGATCGCCTGGTTGAGGTCACCGTTGCGCAGGGGGATACCTTGTGGGGCCTCGCGGAACACTACGCCCCTGAGCGTGATGCGCGAGATACGGTAGCGCTGATCCACAAGCACAACTCGTTTGACGGAGCGCTTGTCCCTGGCCAGAAGGTCGTCGTTCCCGTTAGCTACTAATCAAGCGCTGGCGTGAGCGTCAAGTCGCGGTGTGAGTGGATGAATCTACCCTGATGAGGCATGACTGCTGCTGGGGTGGTGTTCCGTCGCAACAGGGCGACCCTAATTCGAAACGCCGCTCAGCCGATCTCTAGACTTGAACCATGTCTCAGGATGCTTTGCAACGGCTCAACCAGCTCCCATTGAGGGAGAACCTTCGCGGGCTCTCACCATATGGCGCCCCTCAGATTGACGTTCCAGTCCAACTGAATGTCAACGAAAACACGCACCCGTTGCCACAAGAAGTGATCGACGAGATCACCACGTCAGTGCAGGCCGCCGCGCGCACGCTGAACCGCTACCCAGACCGAGAATTCACGCAGCTACGGACCGCGCTCGCTGAGTACCTCGGACGCGGACTCACCGCAGACAACCTGTGGGCGGCCAACGGATCCAACGAAGTCCTCCAGCAGATCCTGCAAGCCTTCGGCGGGCCTGGCCGCACCCTCCTGAGCTTCCCTCCGACCTACTCGATGTACCCGCTCCTGGCGTCTGGAACGGACACGACCTATATCGCAGGTCACCGAGCAGACGACTACAGCCTCACCGCAGAATCTGCAGCGGAACAAGTTCGCGCGCACAAGCCGAACATCGTCTTCTTGTGCTCGCCCAACAACCCCACCGGAACCGGCCTCGACCTAGATGTAGTCAAAGCCGTCTACGAAGCCGGCGAAGAATCGCAAACCATCGTTGTCGTCGATGAGGCCTACGCCGAATTCGCCCACGACCCGAACTCGACCGCAATCACCCTGCTTAAAGGCCGCCAACGGTTGATCATTTCCCGCACCATGTCTAAAGCCTTCGGGCTAGCAGGCACACGGCTCGGCTACCTCGCCGCCGCACCAGAAGTGTCCGACGCGCTACGCCTCGTCCGGCTCCCGTACCACCTCTCCGCAGTAACCCAAGCGACTGCGCTCGCGGCACTCAAACACACGGACGCGCTCCTAGCCAACGTCGAAGCGATCAAGGAACAACGCGACCGCATCGTCAACGAACTCAAAGACATGGGACTCACCCCAACACTGTCTGACTCGAACTTCGTAACCTTCGGCGACTTCGAAGACCCCAACGACGTCTTCGAATACCTCCTGGCCGGCGGAGTCATCATCCGCAACAACGGCCTGCCAGGAAAGCTTCGCGTCACCGCAGGAACGGAAGAAGAAACCACACAGTTCCTCACGTTGATGCGCCAATACATGGAACGCCCTCAGTAATGACACGCTAAGCACTAGCGCTAAGCAGGGCAGCTCCTAGCCGAACCTCCAGCCGAGTCCCTGCAACCCATCTCACATAACCGTTGCCCCTCATAGAATGAGGGCAGAACACTCCAACGCCGACGCCCCGCGCGTCTGGCGCAATACATGAAGAAAGCGAGCACCATGAGCGCCAAGCTGATCGGTACCCGTGAAGCAACCATGGAGCGGATCACCTCCGAGTCCACGGTCAACGTCACCATCAAACTCGACGGAACTGGCATAGCGGACATCTCAACAACAGTCCCGTTCTATGACCATATGCTGACGTCGCTCGCCCGTCACTCGCTCATGGACATCACGATCAAGGCGCACGGTGACACCGACATCGACGTCCACCACACCGTCGAAGACACCGCCATCACACTCGGCGAAGTCTTCAAAACCGCACTCGGGGACAAGCGCGGCATCACCCGCTTCGGCCAAGCCACCATCCCACTCGACGAAGCCCTGGCGCGCTGCATCGTCGACCTCTCCGGCCGTCCATACGTCGTTCACGAAGGTGAACCCGAGGGTCAGCAGTACCACCTCATCGGCGGACACTTCACGGGATCCATGACCCGCCACGTCTTCGAATCCTTCGCCTACCACGCAGGCATCTGCCTCCACATCGACGTTCTGCGCGGTCGCGACCCGCACCACATCGTCGAATGCCAATTCAAGGCACTCGCACGCGCACTGCGCCAAGCCATCGAACCAGACGAGCGCATGGGCGACATCATTCCGTCCACCAAGGGAGCACTATGACCCAGGGCCGTAGGCCACACATCGCCGTCGTCGACCACGGGGCAGGTAACGTTCGCTCAGTCCTGCGCGCATTCGAACACGTCGGCGCCGACGTCTCACTCACCGCAGACGGGGAAGAACTCAAAGCAGCCGACGGTGTGGTTCTGCCCGGCGTCGGAGCGTTCGCGAGTGTCATGCAGGCGCTCAAGAAGGGTTCGCTGCTACGCCACCTCGGGTACCGGATCGCAGGCGGAAAACCCGTCCTCGGGATCTGCGTAGGCCATCAGGTGCTGTTCACCGAAAGCACCGAAGGCGGCACCACTACCGCGGGCCTGGACGAATGGCCGGGTGTTGTTGAGCGCCTCAAAGCTGACGTCGTACCGCACATGGGGTGGAACAGTGTCACCCCACCGGAAGACACGCAGCTCTTCCGCGGCATTGAAGATGAGCGTTTCTATTTTGTCCACTCCTATGCCGTTCAGAGCTGGGACTTCGATGTCGTGCAGCCCCTCATGAAGCCGCCGATGGTCACGTGGTCGGAGCACGGAAGCCCGTTCATCGCGGCGGTCGAGAACGGTCCGCTCAGCTCGGTTCAGTTCCATCCCGAGAAATCGGGGGACGCCGGTGCCCAGTTGATCAAGAACTGGATGGAGACGCTCTGATGCCCTCACCGATTGTGTTGATGATTTTGGGTGGCCTGTTGGTTGGTGGAACGTATTCGCTCGCGCAGCAAGGCGTCAAACGCGTGTGGGTCATCGTGTGCGGTGCGCTCGCGGTCATGTTCTTGATCGCGGCGTGGGCTGTTGCGCAGAAGGGCCCGGACGTGGATGAGCGAGGCAACGACGCGACCGTCACGGGCGGTCAGGTGACACACGTGCTCACCGAGGTGCCGCATCGTGCGTCCATCGCCGGCCGGTAGCGTCGAACCATGCCGCATCTATTCGTGAAATTCGCCTCTTGAACTTTTGAGAAAGATCCATGACTGAGCACAAAGCAACTGAGAATAAAGAACTTGTCTTGTTCCCTGCGGTCGATATCGTCAACGGTCAGGCCGTTCGCCTGACCCAGGGCGAAGCCGGTACCGAAACTGATCACGGCGACCCGTTCGAAGCGGCTTTGCGGTGGCAAGAGGCCGGTGCGGAATGGATTCACGTTGTTGACCTCGACGCGGCCTTCTCGCGCGGCGACAACCGTCCAGTGCTCAAGCGGATCGCAAACGAGCTGGACCTCAAAGTTGAGCTCTCCGGCGGCATCCGTGACGATGAATCGCTAGACCGCGCACTCGAATGGGGCGCGGCCCGCGTCAACATCGGCACAGCGGCACTTGAGAACCCAGAATGGACCGCTAAAGCCATCGAACGAGTAGGCGACGCGATCGCAGTAGGCCTCGATGTTCGCGGAACCACGCTCTCGGGCCACGGCTGGACCAAGGACGGCGGCGACCTCTGGGACGTCCTCGCGCGCCTCGATGACGCCGGATGCGCCCGTTACGTTGTCACGGACGTAACCCGCGACGGAACCATGACCGGACCTAACACCGAACTTCTTGCCGAAATCGCGAAGCACACCGACAAGCCACTCATCGCCTCCGGCGGCATGTCCACGCTCGACGATCTGCGCGCGCTCCGCGAGATGGTCGGCTCGGGTGTTGAAGGCGCGATCATCGGCCGAGCACTCTACAACGGCGCATTCACACTCGAAGATGCGCTCGCCGTCGCACGCGGCCAGAAGTAAGGCCAGAAGTAAGGCCAGAAGTAAACAGAGGTAAGAACTATATGGGCAGACACTCCGCTTCTGAAAACCCGGCCAACAACAGCCCGGCTGACAACAACAACCGGGCTGACAACAGCAACCCCGCCAACAGCAACCCTGCACCGGGTTCGAAGGCGTTGCCGGCCCACATCCAGCAGGCTTTGCTTGCGGGAGCTGGCGGCACATCGGACACTGCGGGGCAGTCGTGGGAAGGCCGTGACCTATCCGGCGAGGGTAATCCGCTTCACCAGTTCGATGGCGATGACGGCCTACCGAACGAGGCGCTGCAGGAAGCCCTTGATGCTTTGAAAGCCGGCTATGGCCCCGAGGACGATGTGGTTGAGGCTTTGGCTGATGCGCGCGTGTTCGTTCCGATTGTGCCTCAGACTGGCCACACGGAGATCGGTGAGCATGGTCATCTGGTGGAGAAGGAAGCGGACATGGCGCTGGTTATGATCGCGGCTCCAGACGGCCGGACGGCTTTGCCTGTGTTTTCCTCGGTGGATCGCCTGACTCACTGGCATCCGGAGGCCCGGCCTGTTGCGGTGTATGCGCCCCGTGCCGCGTTGTCGGCGGTGGATGAGGGCGCGCAGCTCTTGGTTTTGGATCCTGGCGCGAACGTCACGTTCGTGGTGCGTCGCCCGGCTGTGTGGGCTTTGGCCCAGCAGAGGGTGTGGTTGCCGAGCTACCGCGACGATTCGCTCGCGGAACCTCTGCAACAAGCGGTTTCTGATATCGATGGCGTGGGCGCGTTGATCTTGGGTCCAGCGGACGGGATTGCGTCGCGGGCGGCCGACGGCACGGTGATGCGGGGTGGTGGCCACGGGCCTGAGTTGGCTGTGACTGTAGTGGTGAATAACACGGTTACAGATCAGGATGTCTCGCGTATAGTTTCTGAGGTTCGCACTGCTCTTGAAGGTGCTCAAGAGGTGCAGGAGAAAGCTGATTCGTTGACCATTAGGGTCGCTCAAGGGGGGTAACGCATGACCCAAGCGGGTGTTGGAGAGCCGAACGGTGTTTTCCAGCGTTATGCACGGGTTCTGAAGCGCCCGCATGTGCCAACTCTTTTGTTGGTGGGTATTTTTGGTCGCTTGCCGCATTCCTCGGCCGCGATTTTGTTGACGTTGCATGTCCGTAATTCGTTGGAGATGGACTTCGCAGCGGCCGGCCTGGTTACGGCGATGCTCACTATCGGTATCGCGATCGGTTCCCCGTGGCGTGGCCGGGTCGTGGATATCAAGGGTGTCCGTAGGGCTGTTCTGCCGTCGATTGTGATTGAGGCAGGCGCATTCGGTGCCGCTCCTTTTGTGAGCTTCGAGGTGCTGCTGGTCCTCATGTTTTTGGCTGGCGTTTTCTCGCTACCGGTTTTCACGGTGGTGCGTCAGTCGATGGGTGTTTTGGTGCGTGGCCCCGATCGCACCACGGCGTTCGCTCTGGATTCGGTGACCACCGAGCTCGTGTTTGTGATTGCGCCGGGCGGCGTCAGTGTTTTGGCCACGGCCATTTCGACGACGGTCTCGTTGCTGTTGGTAGGCGCGCTCGTGGTGTTTGCCGGCGTGATTTTGATGATCACGAACCCGCCGACGCGTTCTTCGCAGTTGCCGTCCGCTCCGCGTGAGGCAGTTGACGACCTAGCGGCCCCGTCACACCCTCGGGATGCGCCGTCGGTTGCCGCGGTGACTGGCGCTATCCCAGTGGTTCCGCTTCCTCAACCTCAGCCTCGTCAGCGCCGACTCATGCCGTGGCTGAGCATTTCGGCGGCCGCGATGATGGTCATGGCGCTGGGCGCGGGCATGGCGCTTTCGGGTACTGAGGTCGCGGTGGTTGGCTTCAATGAGACCTTGGGCGGCGGCGGTGACACGCTGTGGATCATGTACGGCCTGTGGTGCTTTGGTTCGTTGATTGGCGGGCTCGTGTATGGCGCGTTGTCCCGTAAGTTCGATCCGTTCGCGATCATCATCGTTCTGGGTCTCACGCTACTTCCGGTCGCATTTTCCAAGACGTTGGCATTGATGTCGATCACGCTCTTCGTATCTGGCTTCTTCGTTGCGCCGTTGCTGACTGCGGCCTCGGAGCGTCTGACGGAGACTGTTCCGGAGCGTAACCGTGGCCAGGCGATGGGCTTGTATGGCTCGGCGATGACGGCAGGCACGGCAGCGGGGACACCGCTGGTGGGCATCATGCTGGATGTTGGTGGCCCGACTCTCGCGATTTCTGCGTTGGCTGGTGTCGCGGTGGCGACGGGTGCCGCTGCGATGGTTTTGCGGCAGATTCGCCGCCGCAAGCGCGCGGCCCTGAACAAGTAACGGCGCAGCAAATAACGGCGCAGCAAATAACTTAAACAACGACGTGGGGTGAGCTTCCGTTGGGAAGCCCACCCCACGTCGTTGGTAGTGGTGTTCGCGTTGCCGCGTTTGTGTGTTAGCTGACTGGGCCGGTCCACTTTTCGCCTGGACCCTGTCCTGGCTTGTCTGGGATCAGCGAGGCTTCGCGGAAGGCGAGCTGGAGGGAACGGAGGCCGTCGCGGATTGGTGCGGCGTGCTGCGATCCGATCTCTGGGGCGCCGGCGGTCACGAGCCCTGCAAGTGCCGTGATGAGTTTGCGGGCCTCGTCGAGGTCTTTGAGCTCTTCGGCGTCGGGACCGTCAGCGAGGCCGACCTTGACTGCGGCTGCGGACATGAGGTGTACCGCGGTGGTCGTGATGACTTCCACGGCTGGAACTTCTGCGATGTCGCGGAGTTCTTGCTGGGCTTCTGCGTACTCGGAGTCCGAGAAGCTATGCACATGCTGATTCGAATTCTGATCGCTCATAATGCTAAGCTTGTCATAGACCGTCCTGCTTGTTGATGGTTTGTGCCTAAATGTGGCGATGATCGCGATGATCATTGAGGTCGGATCGCAGAGATCGGATCGTTTGCATTGGTTGCATGAATCGTTGCTATGCGGATGCGTTCCCCGGGCGAATAAGAGTTCGGTGTACGTGTTCGGCTTGAGAGCAGGAATTCAAAGCGGAGGCATCCCACCCGCGATCGCCTGAGGGCGGCCGGGTCAGGTCTAGCGAAACACGCAACACTGTATAGGTGTGCACTGTGCAAGTATGCGCAGCGCAGTAGCTTGCTGCGGATGTGTGTCTCGCTGGTATCTGGAGCCCCCGTGTTTGAACTCGGGGGCTTTTTTAGTAGGTCTTCGAGAACGTCGACCACACCATCGTATGAAGGAGCACTAACATCAGCGACCCACGCATCAACGATCGAATCCGCGTCCCAGAGGTGCGGTTGGTCGGACCTAACGGTGAACAGGTTGGGATTGTCCGCATCGAGGACGCCCTGCGCCTGGCGGTTGAAGCAGACCTCGACTTGGTTGAGGTTGCGCCTAACGCACGTCCGCCTGTGTGCAAGCTGATGGACTTCGGCAAGTACAAGTACGAAGCCGCGGTCAAGGCTCGCGAAGCTCGCAAGAAGCAGACGAACGCGTCCCTCAAGGAGGTTCGCTTCCGTCTGAAGATTGACACTCACGACTACGAGACGAAGGTGCGTAACGCGCATCGTTTCTTGTCTGCGGGTGACAAGGTCAAGGCGATGATTCAGTTCCGCGGCCGCGAGCAGCAGCGTCCTGAGTTCGGTGTGAAGTTGCTTCAGCAGTTCGCTGAGGACGTGGCCGATGTGGGTGTGATTGAGTCGCAGCCGCGCCAGGATGGTCGAAACATGGTCATGGTCGTTGGCCCTCTCAAGAGCAAGGCTGAAAGCCGTAAGGCTCAGCCTGAGAAGGCACCGCGCCGCCAGCGCCGCCAGCAGCGTCTGGATACGTCGGCCCCGCAGGATGCTTCCGGGCAGACGATTGCGGCATCGGCTCCTGAAGCGATGCGTCGCATGGCGCAGGCATCAAAGGACCAGGACACTGAGGACTAAGGTTTAGCGGCAACGCCAAACCAGTCCACACATATCAATAGTTTTTCTCCTCCAACCCATTTGCGGGCGAGTTCCAGTCGAGGATGTTCGGCAGGTGGGGGAGGAGCCCAGCGGGCGCCCGCCACACATTGTGTGCGGGTAGCTGCACCCGGTGACCTAGGGGTCATTCGGGAAGACGTACAAGGAGAAGGCTCTCATGCCGAAGTTCAAGACCCACTCTGGGGCTAAGAAGCGTTTCAAGCTCACCGGTTCTGGCAAGATCCGCCGTCAGCGTGCAAACCGCCGCCACTACCTCGAGCACAAGTCCTCGCGTTTGACTCGTCGCCTCAAGGGCGATGTGGTTGTGGCTAAGGCTGATCAGCGCACCATCCGCCGCATGCTGGGCCTCTAAACCCACGCTGGCGTGTTCGTGCGCTAACGCGCACACATACTTGAGACCTTCAAAACTTTTCTAACTGCGCCGCCAGTGTGACCGGCAGAGTGCAGTTAGACCCCACATGTTAGGAGACACACGTGGCACGTGTGAAGCGGGCAGTTAACGCCCAGAAGAAGCGTCGCGTCGTTCTGGAACGCGCATCTGGTTACCGCGGTCAGCGTTCGCGCCTCTACCGCAAGGCCAAGGAGCAGCTGCTCCACTCGTTCGTATACAACTACAACGACCGTCGTAAGCGTAAGGGTGACTTCCGTCGCCTCTGGATCCAGCGCATCAACGCTGCGGCTCGCGCCAACGGCATGACCTACAACCGTTTCATGCAGGGCCTCAAGCTCGCTGGCGTTGAGGTTGACCGCCGCATGCTTGCTGAGCTCGCTGTATCTGACGCTCACGCATTCTCGGTTCTGGTTGAGACCGCTAAGAAGGCTCTGCCAGCTGACGTGAACGCACCGCGCGCGTAAGTGAAGCTATAACGTCGCTGAGCCGCCGTGATGGCTGGGCGACGTGTCGCTCGGGGTTCCGACTCGCAAGGGTCGGAACCCCCAGCGGTTTAAGGCCCCAGCCGTTTAATGCGTGCGAACTAGCTGCGTTGCCGCAAGATGGGAAGATGAGTTCTGTGGAGATCATGGATAACCCGCGTGCAGACCGCGTCCGTGCTGCCGCGCACCTAGCGAAAGCTGCTGGCCGTAAAAAGGCAGGCGAGTTCCTTGTTGAGGGTCCGCAGGCCGTGCGGGAAGCGGTGAGTGAGCATCGCACTCAGCGCGGTTTTGTGCGTGAGGTGTTCATCACCGAAGACCGGATGGAGCGGGAACCTGAGCTCGCCGAGGTCGCCGATGCGCGGGTGAACGTCGTGACGGATCGCGTCCTGGCGGCGATCGCCGATACGCAGTCCCCGCAGGGCGTGGTGGCGCGGTGCCGTATCCCGCACACGACGCTCAAGCAGGCGGTCACTCCCAAGACGCGCCTTGTAGCGGTTTTGGGGCGGGTCCAGGATCCAGGCAATGCTGGCACCATCATCCGTGCCGCTGATGCCGCAGGTGCCGATGCGGTGGTTGCGCTCAAGGGAAGTGTGGATGTTTTCTCGCCCAAGGTGGTCCGCTCCACGGTGGGTTCGCTGTTCCACGTTCCGGTGGTCACGGGTGTAGAGCTCGATGGGCTGACGGAGCACATGACACGCTGCGGGATCGTTCTGCTGGCAGCCGACGGCGGCGGCGACCATGACTTGACGGTTCTTGAGGACGATGCGGCAGCTCGCCGGCACGGCGTGACCGTCAAGGGGTCGATGAAGCGGCCATCGCTCGCTACCGCGACCGCATGGCTTTTCGGCAACGAAGGCCAGGGGATTTCGGATGAAGAGCGCGCCGCATCGTTCGCTACTGTTTCGATTCCTTTGTATGGACAAGCGGAGTCGTTGAATGTTTCGACGGCGGCGACGCTGTGCCTGTATGCTTCTGCGCGCGCCCAGCGTAGCTAAGGCAGGCATGGTTGTCTTGACGAAGCTAGGGCAGGAGAAGTTGTGAACGGGCAGACTGATGCGACAATTCCGGGCCAGGTAGTGGGGCTCGCGATCGTGGACGATCTTGTGAATGCTCAGCAGGTGCTCGCGGCGCAGCGCGCGTATCCGGAATCGCTACGAGGCCTATGGGAGTTCCCAGGCGGCAAGGTTCGCGAAGGCGAGAATCCACTGGAAGCGCTTGAGCGCGAGATTTCCGAGGAGCTCGGGTATGTGTTCAGGGCCGGCCAGGAAATCGTTCCGCCGGCAGGTAAACCCGGATGGCCTTTGGATAACGGCATGACGATGCGGGTCTGGACGGGGGTGCTGATCGGCGCCGATGGGGTCGGTTCCGATGGGGCTGTGCTGAAGCCTGCCGACATCAATTCGGGCACGCAACCTGAAGGGGCGGACCACCTCGAAATCCGGTGGCTA
Organism: Pseudoglutamicibacter cumminsii; assembly: GCF_016907775.1. Lineage (NCBI taxonomy): Bacteria > Bacillati > Actinomycetota > Actinomycetes > Micrococcales > Micrococcaceae > Pseudoglutamicibacter > Pseudoglutamicibacter cumminsii. The sequence continues at coordinate 1,631,779 of NZ_JAFBCO010000001.1, forward strand.
ACACTGGACCAGAACACCGAAGAAGCTGTCGAATGGATCCCCTCGGACAAGCCGATCGTCCGTGCTCTCGTAGAAGCTACGGGCAACATGCCGACATTCTGCTGACACGGCATTTTTCGAACACGTGTGTCTTACAGGCAGGGTCTCTCCAGCGCATGGGGTGAGGGGTGGGCGTGAAAGCCCACCCCAGACGAAGCGACACCGAGGGCATCCGCGGCAACCGCATCGTCGGAGCTTCCCATGCTCACACCAGTATTAGAACATATATTCGAATGAGTGTCACTTCGGTGTTAAATTTGTGGGGAGCACCTGAGTTCGCGCAACGTTCTTTCTATAAACACGGTGGCACCAATTAGGCTATATATGGCCCTCTTCACTAAGAGGCTCGGCCGTCGACTGAAGTAGGAGATTATGAAGTTCACCAAACCTGTCCGAGCAATAACCGCGGCTCTATTCGCCGGCGCTCTCGCGTTGACTGGTTGCTCTGCTGGGGGTGATGGCGCTCCGAACTCGGATCCGAAAGTGAACAAATTTACCTACGATGTAGAGCTCGACGCCGACGGCCGGACCCCGGAAAAGCTCGACGCTAACGTCGAGGTGCAGCTTGAGCTGAAGAAAGAAACGCTCAAGGAGATGCGTGAGGCATCTGGTGACGACAAGCTTTCGGCTAAGGAATCGATGGAAGGCCAGAAGAAGCTTCTGGCTCAGCAGTTCGGCATCAGCGAAGACAAAATGAAGGTCACCGCGAAATCTGAGCAGGTGGCGTCGTTCAAGGCTAGGGATCTCACCGAGCAGGAGCTCGAAGCGGTGACCTCGATCAAGGCTGGCTATACCGAAGACGGCACCTACATTGCGCAGGCCGCGTTGATGCTCGTTGCAGGCAACCCACAGCAAGAGGTAGAAGCAGAGCTGAACCTGACTCTGCCAGCTGTGATCACTGAGGCGAATGTTGGCGGCCAGATTAACGGCAACACCGTTACCTGGACCAAAGGGAACCTCGAAGAAGCTGTCAAAGCGAACGACGTCCCGGAGGTTCTGATCGCTGAAACCCGTGTTGCAAGCACGGTTGATCAGACGCCGATTTGGCTCTCCGCAGTGATCTTTGTGCTCGGTGTGATCGCGGCTGGTCTCATGGTCGCGCTGGCGGTGGTCCCAGGTAAGAAGAACACACCTGAGCAGAACACTCCAGATGCCGATGCCGCCGAGGGGAACGCGTAAGCGTCGCCGGATCTTTTGTAGAGATAGGACCAATATCCATGGAGAAAGAAACTGCTGTGTCAGAGTCTCCGGCGCAGGAAACTGCAGAGATTCCGCCGGTGCCGCATCCGACCGATGAGGCGGCAGTAGAGACTGTTGTTGCGGCCGCGTTGGCGGCGTTTGAGAACGCAAGCGACCTTGATGAGCTCAAGGTAGCGCGCCTGGCTCATCTGGGCGATAAGGCGCCGATCACGCTCGCTAACCGCGGCATCGGCAAGCTTGAAAATAAGGACAAGGCAACCGCCGGCAAGCTTTTGGGCGGCGCCAAGGGCCGCATCAATAAGGCCTTGGCTGCACGCACTGAGGTTCTTGAGGCGGAGCGTGCGGCTCGTCGTCTGCGCGAAGAGACCGTGGATGTCACGGCCCAGCCGCGCCGCACCGTCCTGGGCGCACGCCACCCGCTCTCGCTGCTGCAGGAACGCGTCGCTGACGTGTTCGTTGGCATGGGGTGGGAGATCGCTGAAGGTCCTGAGGTTGAATCCGAGTGGTACAACTTCGATGCGCTGAACTTTGACCAGGACCACCCGGCACGTGAAATGCAGGACACGTTCTTCGTGGATCCGCCGTCCCAGCACCTGGTTTTGCGCACCCACACCTCGCCGGTTCAGGTGCGTTCGATGCTGGACCGTGAGGTTCCGATCTATGTCCTGTGCCCGGGCCGCACGTTCCGTACAGATGAGTTGGACGCGACCCACACCCCGGTATTCCACCAGTTCGAGGGCCTTGCCGTGGACAAGGGGCTCACGATGGCGGATCTCAAGGGTACGCTCGAGCACTTCGCTCGCCAGATGTTCGGCGTGGAAGCGAAGATCCGCTTGCGCCCGTCGTACTTCCCGTTCACCGAGCCATCCGCTGAGCTGGATATTTGGCATCCGAACGCCAAGGGCGGTCCACAGTGGATCGAGTGGGGCGGCTGCGGCATGGTGCACCCGAACGTTCTGCGTTCCGGCGGCATCGACCCGGACGTTTACTCGGGTTTCGCGTTCGGCATGGGTGTTGAGCGCACCTTGATGTTCCGCAACATGGTCCCTGACATGCACGACATGATCGAGGGAGATATCCGCTTCAGCCAGCACTTCGGGATGGAGATCTAAGCAATGCGTATTCCACTTTCTTGGTTGCGTGAGTTCACCGAACTGCCTGAGGGTGCTCGCGCGGAAGATCTGATGGCCGATGTGGTGCGCGTTGGCCTCGAGGAAGAGGACGTTCACCGTCCCCTCGATGAGCTGACCGGCCCGATCGTGGTTGGCCAAGTGCTCAGCCGTGAACCGGAAGAGCAGAAGAACGGTAAGACGATTAACTGGTGCTCGGTGCGCGTGGTCCCGGAGGGCCAGGAGCAGACGCTGACGGGCGAGGGCATCGATCCGTTTGGTGTTCAGGGGATCGTGTGCGGCGCCCACAATTTCGATGTGGGTGACAAGGTCGTGGTGACGTTGCCTGGCGCCGTGCTACCAGGGGACTTCCGCATCAGTCCGCGCAAGACCTATGGCCACGTTTCGGCCGGCATGATGGCTTCGTCTCGTGAGCTCGGTTTGGGTGATGATCACGACGGCATCCTCGTGTTCTCCGACCTCGGTCTGGACCCGGAGATCGGCCAGGACGCGCTCCCTCTGCTCGGTTTCACGGATGAAGCCGCTGAAATCAACGTGACTCCGGACCGCGGCTATTGCTTCTCGATCCGTGGTGTGGCCCGCGAATACGCGTTGGCGACCAGCACATTGTTCACCGACCCGGCATCCAAGGTCACCGTGGCCGCGCCGTCCGAGGCGGAGGTTGAGACCCGCATCGACGATCAGGCGCCGATCCGCGGCGTCCAGGGGTGCACGCGCTTCGTGACCCGCATCGTCACCGACATCGACCCGACCGCGAAGACCCCAAGCTGGATGGCTGAACGCTTGCGCCTTGCGGGTATGCGTCCGGTCTCGCTTCCGGTGGACATCTCCAACTACGTCATGTGGGAGCTCGGGCAGCCGACCCACTGCTACGACCGCGATAAGCTCACCGGCGGCATCACGGTGCGCCGCGCCACGGTAGGCGAGAAGCTCGTGACCCTCGATGAGAAGGAACGCGAGCTCAACCCTGAAGACCTCGTGATCGCTGACGAGTCTGGGCCGATCGGCATCGCCGGCGTCATGGGCGGCGCGTCGACCGAGGTCTCGGATGAGACCCGCACGATCGTGATCGAGGCCGCGAACTTCGACCCCGTCAGCACGGGCCGCAGCCGTCGCCGCCACAAGCTTCCGTCCGAGGCCGCTAAGCGCAACGAGCGCGGCGTGGACTGGGACATGGCATCGGTGGCCGCGCAGCGCGTCGTGGATCTGTTGGTTGAGCTCGCGGGCGGACGCGACACCGGCAAGGGCGCCGATGTGGGCGAACGCCCAGAGCCGAAAGTCATCCACGTTCCGGCTCACTACCCGGCTGAGCGCGTCGGCATCGAATACACCGAAGAGCAGGTTGCAACCGCGCTCGAAGGCGTTGGCTGCAAGCTCAACCGCACCGATGACGGTTGGGACGTCACCGTCCCGCTGTGGCGCCCAGACATGACCATCGCTGATGACGTCGTCGAAGAGATCGCGCGCGTGGTCGGCTACGAGAACATCCCTTCCTCGATCCCGGTTCCACCGCCGGGCCGCGGGCTGACCGTGGAGCAGCGTAGCCGCCGCCGCATCGGCGATGCACTCGCCGGCGCTGGACTGACCGAGGTGCTTGCGTACCCGTTCGTGTCGCAGGCTCAGAACGCGGCGTTCGGTTCCGCTGACGCCGATGCCGAGGTTGAGGCTGTGCGCCTCGCCAACCCGGTGTCTTCCGAATACGGGTGGATGCGCTTGTCGCTTCTTCCGGGGCTCATCGAGATCGCGCGCCGCAACAACGGCCGTGGGTTCCGCGACCTCGCGCTGTTCGAGGGCGGTCTTGTGTTCTTGCCAGCCAAGAAGCAGGGCCCGGTCGAGTTGCCTGCGGGCGGGGAGCGCCCATCGGCGGATGTGCTCGCCGAGCTCAACGCGACGATCCCTGTTCAGCCGTGGCACATCGCCTCCGTCATGGTCGGTAAGGCCTCGCGCGCTGCCCTCGGCGAGAGCGAACGCGCGTGGGACTGGGCGGATGCGATCGATTCCGCGCGCCTCGTCGCTGACACGTTGGGTGTCGAGCTCGTGGTTCGCCAGGGCAGCCACCATTCGTTCCATCCGGGCCGTGCCGCTCGTCTTGAGTCGAAGGACGGTCAGCTCGTGGGCTGGGCCGGCGAGCTTCACCCTGACTGGCTGGCTTCGCATGATCTGCCGGAACGCATGGTCGCGATGGAGCTGGATGCCGAGGCGCTGATCAACCGGATGCCGGAGGCCGTGATCGCTGAGCCGCTCACGACGTTCCCTGCCGCTACGCAGGATGTTGCGTTGACGTTGGCGGCGGATATCCCGGCGGCCGATGTCCTTGAGACGCTGCGTGAAGGTGCCGGTGAGCTGCTGGAGCACATCGAGCTGTTCGATGACTACCGCGGCGAGGGCATTGACGAGGGCCAGAAGTCGCTCGCGTTCGGCATGCGTTTCCGCGCGGCAGACAGGACGCTGACGGCCGATGAGGCTTCCGAAGCACGCCAGGCTGCGGTGCAGTTGGCGGCAGAGAAGTACGGAGCCCAGCTGCGCGGCTAAAACGCGAACAGGCTCTACATATACAGACGATCGGGGCGGTGCCGTGTGGCACCGCCCCGATCCTCTGCTTTGGCTCAGCTCGTGAGAGTTGGTTTAGACCGTGAGCACGAGCTTGCCGGTCGTCGAACCGCTTTCAAGGTCCGCGTGGGCCTTGCCTGCATCGGCGAGGTCGTAGGTGCCGCCGATGCTGACGTCAAGCTTTCCGTCAGCAAGCATCCCGAACACATCGTTGGCGCGCCATTGAACTTCTTCAGCCGTGAGGGTGTAGTGGGCCAGCGTCGGGCGGCACACACTAATCGAGCCCTGCGAGTTCAACCGTTGCAGGTCGAACGGCGGGACTTGTCCGGACGCGCCGCCGAAGAGCACGAGCATCCCGCGGATCCGCAGGCTTGCCAGTGAGTTGTCAAACGTGTCCTTACCGACCCCATCGTAGGCGACATCCACGCCACGACCGTCCGTAATCTCAAGGACCTTCTCGGGTACCTCGCCGTATTTGAGCACGTAGTCCGCGCCCTTAGCCTTCGCAATCGCGGCCTTCTCATCGCTCGAGGTCGTCGTGATGACGGTTGCGCCCTTGGCCTTAAGCATCTGGGTCATGAGCCCGCCCACGCCGCCCGCACCGGCGGTGGTGAGAACCACATCGCCGGGCTGCACATCGTAGGTCGAGTTGATGAGGTAGTGGCTCGTGAAACCCTGCAGTGGCAGGGCCGCCGCGGTCGTGAGGTCGATGCCGTCCGGGATCCGCGCAAGCTTGCTCTCTTCAACAAGCATGTATTCGGAGTAAGAACCGCGCCCACCTGCGGTTGCGACGAGGTCGCCAACGGAGAAGTTCATGACCTCGGAGCCCACCGCGGTCACGGTGCCTGCGCCCTCGCTGCCTGGGGTGAAAGGCAAGTCCACACGGTAGACGCCGCTGCGCTGATAGGTCTCAATAAAGTTCACGCCAGCGGCAGCGACCTTGACGAGAACCTCGTTGGCCGCCGGCTCGGGAACCTCAACATCAGCGAGGGTGAGGACTTCAGGCCCTCCGGTCTGGGTCATCTGGATTGCGCGGGCCATGCGTGGACTCCTTTGCATATTTTTCGACACGTTCGGGCTTTCTGGAGCGTCTGCTCTGAGGCATCGGCTCGGGCTCACTGCGTATAGCCGTTCAGATGCGCTGATCATTCCCGGCCCGTCATGATTGCATAACTATTCGTTGGAGTGAATATAGCGGCGTATGATGGCCGTATGACGTATTCGGTAGCGGTTTCTGGTGCCACAGGTTATGCGGGCGGCGAGGTTTTGCGCCTGCTCACCCAGCACCCACATGTCAGCATTGGCGCGGTCACGGCGCATTCGAGTGCAGGGGAGCGGTTGGGTGTTTCTCAGCCGCATTTGCGTTCTTTGGCGGACCGCGTGGTTGAACCTACGAATGCCGAAACCCTCGCCGGCCATGACGTCGTGTTTCTAGCCCTCCCGCACGGCGCTTCCGCTGAGATCGCGGAGCAGCTCGGTGACGATGTCCTGGTGATTGATGCTGCGGCAGACCACCGCCTCGAAGACCCGGTTGCGTGGGAAAAGTTTTACGGCAGCGAGCACGCCGGTTCGTGGCCTTATGGCCTACCGGAGCTTCCAGGCCACCGCGAGAACTTGCGCGGTACTAAGCGCATCGCGGTCCCTGGATGTTATCCGACGTCGGCTCAGCTTGCGCTCGCCCCGGGTATGGAAGCGGGGCTTGTGGAATCGCAGGATGTTGTCATCGTTGCGGCCTCCGGGACGTCTGGCGCGGGCAAGTCGCTCAAGACGCACCTTCTCGGCGCGGAGACGATGGGCGGGATGAGCCCGTACGGCGTCGGCGGTATGCACCGCCACACCCCAGAGATCGAGCAGGGCTTGAGCGCGCTCGCCGGGGAACCAGTCCAGATCTCCTTCACTCCAACTCTTGCCCCGATGCCGCGTGGAATCCTCACCACGGCGACCGCGCGCGTCAAGCCTGGCGTGACCGCGGAACAGCTCCGCGACGCGTGGACGGCGATGTACCAGGATGAGCCGTTCGTGCACGTCCTCCCGGAAGGCCAGTGGCCACACACCAAGCACGTACTTGGCTCCAACCACGTTGAGATGCAGCTGGCCTTCGATGCACATGCCGGCCGCGTCATCGTGACCGCGGTGGTGGACAACCTGACCAAGGGGACCGCGGGTGGTGCGGTTCAGTCGATGAACATTGCGCTCGGGCTCGATGAGGTTGCTGGTCTGCAGCAGGAAGGTATGGCTCCGTAATGAGCGAAAAAGTCAGTATTGAACCGCTTCCGGCGTATACGTCAGCTGAGGATGCGCAAACGCTCGCGGGTGTTACTGCGGCGAAAGGTTTCCGTGCGGCTGGCGTGACGGCGGGCCTGAAGCCTTCGGGTAAGCCGGATGTTGCGTTGGTCGTCAACGACGGCCCGCACGATGTGGCCGCGGGCGTGTTCACGACGAACCGCGTGTGTGCTGCGCCGGTGCGTGTTTCTGGTGCTGCGCTTGAGCGTAACCGTTCCGCTCGCGCGATGATTTTGAACTCGGGTGGCGCGAACGCGTGCACGGGCCAGCAGGGACTCGCGGACGCGTTGGCGACCTGCCAGCACGTTTCTGATCTGTTGGGTTGCGAGCCTGATGAGGTTCAGGTGGCCTCGACCGGCATGATCGGTGTTTTGCTCCCGATGGACACGCTGCTTGCCGGCACAGACGATGCGTTTGCGAAGCTGTCGGCTGATGGGGGCGCTGATGCGGCGCACGCGATCATGACCACGGACACTGTCGCGAAGCAGGCCCAGGTGACCGCCGATGCGGGCTACACGATCGGTGGCATGGCGAAGGGCGCCGGAATGCTGGCGCCGGGACTTGCCACGATGCTCGTGTGCATCACGACTGATGCCGTGATCGCTCAGGAACGGCTCGAAACGGCGTTGCAGCAGGCTGTCGAAGTGTCGTTCAACCGGGCCGATTCGGATGGCTGCATGTCCACGAATGACACCGTACTGCTCATGAGCTCGGGTGCTTCCGGTGTCGAGGCGGACGACGATTTCGAACAGCTGCTTGCGTCGTTGTGCGTTGACCTGGCGCGCCAGTTGCTCAGCGACGCTGAGGGTGCAAGCCACGACATCGCTGTCACGACCATCAACGCCGCAAGCGAAGCTGACGCGCTCGAGGTTTCCCGTGCGGTGGCTCGCTCGAATCTGTTCAAGACCGCGATCTTCGGTAACGACCCGAACTGGGGCCGTGTGGTGTCCGAAGTCGGCACCACGCAAGCCGTCTTCGAACCCGAGAACCTGAGCGTGGCGATGAACGGAGTCTGGGTTGCCCGCAACGGTGGGGTAGGGGATTCGCGAGACCTCGTCGACTTGTCAGCGCAACGTGACGTGCACGTCGAGATCGATCTGAAGGCCGGCAACGCATCGGCGACGATCTGGACCAATGACCTCACCCACGACTACGTCGAGGAAAACTCGGCCTACTCGACCTGAGTTGCCTGCCTCGCCTGAGCCGTCCGTAGCTCCGTCGCCGTCGTCGGCTACAGCACTCTTAACCACACCACTAAGGAAACGTTGTGAGCACCCCACACTCCCGCCCACAAAACCCAGATCCACAGAATCAAACAACACAGAACTCAGCAGCACAGAACTCGGCACCGCAGACATCGTCGATCAAGACGCCGATCAATCAGCGTTCCCAGGCGGAACGCCTCGCGCTCGCCGCACGCAAGGCCGAGGCGCTGGTTGAGGCGTTGCCGTGGATTCAGCGGTTCGCGGGCACGCGCATGGTCATCAAGTACGGCGGCAACGCGATGATCAACGATGAGCTGCGGGAGGCGTTCGCCCAGGACATCGTGTTCCTGCACCACATGGGTGTGCACCCGGTGGTTGTGCACGGCGGCGGGCCGCAGATCAACGCGATGCTGGACCGTCTGGGTGTCGAGTCTGAGTTCCGGGGCGGCCTGCGGGTCACCACCTCGGAGACCATGGACATCGTCCGCATGGTTTTGACGGGGCAAGTGGGCCGCGAGCTCGTGGGCTTAATCAACTCGCACGGCCGCTATGCCGTAGGGCTTTCGGGTGAGGATGGCCAGCTTTTGCGTGCGAGCCGCCGCGGCACCGTGGTTGACGGCGAAGAGGTCGACCTAGGCCTCGTGGGTGAGGTTACGGGTGTTGACCCGAGCGCGGTCGAGGACCTGATCGATGCGGGCCGCATCCCGGTGATTTCGACTGTCGCCCCGGAGATCGATGAGTGGGGCCAGCCCACCGGCGAGGTCCTCAACGTCAACGCTGACACCGCGGCTGCTGCGCTCGCGGGTGCGTTGGGTGCGTCGAAGCTCGTGATCCTCACGGACGTCGAGGGCCTGTACGCGAATTGGCCTGATAAGGATTCGCTGATTTCTTCGCTCACGGTCAGTGAACTCACGGAGCTTTTGCCGTCACTTGAGTCGGGCATGATCCCGAAGATGGCCGCGTGCTTGGCGGCGCTTGAGGCTGGTGTGTCGCGCGCTCACATCGTGGATGGACGTAAGCCGCACAGCATGATGCTGGAGATTTTCACGTCCGCCGGCGTTGGTACGCAGGTGGTTCCTGATGGGGAGGGTGAGTGAGTCATGTCTGTTGATGATTACGATGCGGTAGCTCAGTCGGCCTTGGCGCTGGCCCAGCAGGGGCGCGGGGGAGCGGCCGCTGAGGATGCGTCGAATGAGAGCCTGTTGGGGCGGTATAAGCACAGTCTCATGGGTGTGTTTGGTACGCCGCAGCGTCCGCTGGTGCGGGGTAAGGGCTCGTACGTGTGGGATGCGGATGGCAAGCAGTATCTGGATCTGCTCGCGGGTATCGCGGTGAATGCGTTGGGGCATGCGCACCCGGCCGTCGTGGGGGCTGTGACTGAGCAGATCTCGACCTTGGGGCATGTTTCGAACTTCTTTACGTCGCCGGCGCAGGTCGGGCTTGCAGAGAAGATCCTTGAGCTCACGGACGCTCCAGAGGGTTCGGCCGTGTTCTTCACGAACTCGGGTACTGAGTCCAATGAGGCCGCGTTGAAGCTGGCCCGCCGCAACGCCGGCACCGAAGACAAGCCGCGCACCCGCATCGTTGCGTTGAAGCAGGGCTTCCATGGCCGCACGATGGGCGCGTTGTCGATGACGTGGAAACCCGATTACCGTGCGCCGTTTGAGCCGTTGCTCCCGGGCGTTGAGTGGATCGAACCGGGTGATGTGGAAGCGCTCAAAGCCGCTGTGGATGACACGGTTCAGGCCGTTATACTTGAGCCGATTCAGGGCGAGGCCGGTGTGCGTGAGCTTCCGGAGGGTTACCTCGAAGCGGTTCGTGCCGTCACGCGTGAGCATGGCGCGCTCATGATTGTCGATGAGGTCCAGACCGGTATCGCTCGCACGGGCGAGTGGTTCGCCTCGCTGGGTCGCGTGACCCCGGATGCGATGACGCTGGCTAAGGGCTTGGGCGGCGGGATGCCGCTGGGTGCTTTGGTCACGTTTGGTGAGGAGAACTCGAAGCGGCTCAGCGCAGGCCAGCACGGTACGACCTTTGGTGGTAACCCGGTTGCGACGGCCGCAGGCCTCGCGGTGCTGGAGACCCTCGAAGCTGAGGGAGTCGTGGAGCACGTCAAAGAAACAGGCGCGTGGCTTGCCGAGCAACTCGCCACGTTGCCTGAAGTCGAGTCGGTTCACGGCAAGGGGCTTCTGCTGGGCGTTGAAGTGGGCGAGGGCATTGCGCCTCACATGGTCCGCATCGCGCTTGAGTCCGGTTTCATCATCAACGCAACGGGCCCATCGACGGTTCGTTTGGCTCCGCCGCTCAACATCACCCGCGACGAGCTGGGGACCTTCCTCGCCTCGTTCGCAAGCATCCACGCTCAAGCCGTGAAGGCGCTCGAAGCTGAGCGCACGGTGAACAAGAACACGCAGAAAGAGGGCACGAAAGCATGAGCTCTGTACGCCACTTCCTGAAGGACACAGACCTGAGCCCCGATGAGCAGCGCCGGGTTCTGGACATGGCGGTGCAGCTGAAAGCCGAGCGTTGGTCGCGCTCGCCGCTGGCTGGCCCGCAAACTGTTGCCGTGATTTTCGATAAGACCTCAACACGTACGCGGCTTTCGTTTGCGACCGGCGTCGCTGATTTGGGTGGGCATGCTCTCATCATCAGTCCGGGCGAAGCACAGATGGGGCATAAGGAGACCATCGAGGATTCCGCGAAGGTTTTCTCCCGGATGGTTGCCGCAGTTGTGTGGCGCACCTTCGCGCACGCTGACATTGAAGAGTTCGCGGCCCACTCGACCATCCCCGTCGTGAACTCGCTGACGGACGACTACCACCCGTGCCAGATCCTCGCCGATCTATTGACGATTCGCGAACACAAGGGCAAAACCGAGGGCTTGAACATCGCCTACCTGGGGGACGCCGCCAACAACATGGCGAACTCCTACCTCTTGGGTTGCGTCAACGCCGGAATGCACGTGCGGATCGCCGGCCCTGAAGGCTACCTTCCAGCCGAGGACGTTGTTGCTGAGGCCCAGACGCTCGCCGCGGAGACCGGCGGTAGTGTACTGGTGACAACCGACCCTGTAGAGGCCCTGAAGGACGTCGATGTGGTGGCTACGGACACCTGGATTTCGATGGGCCAGGAAGACGAGAAGGAACAGCGGCTCAAGCTGTTCACGGATTACACGGTCGATGATGACGCGATGGGCCACGCCGCAGATGACGCGATCGTGTTGCACTGCTTGCCGGCTTACCGCGGTTTTGAGATTTCCGAGTCGGTCATCGACGGCCCGCAATCGGTTGTGTTCGATGAGGCAGAGAACCGTCTGCATGCTCAGAAGGCTTTGTTGACGTTCCTGCTGGATGAATCCGGACTGTCGGCGGATGCCTCGAACAGCAAGGAGGACGCTCGATGAGTGAGTCGGTGCATTCGGCAGTAGCTGGAGCCAAAACGCCCACTCAGCTGACGACCAAGACCGCACGGCAGGCCCGCATCCGCGAGATCCTGAGCTCCGCGGCCGTGGGGTCCCAGGCTGAGCTGGTCGACATCCTGGCTGATGAGGGTCTTCACGTTTCGCAGGGCACGCTTTCGCGCGACCTGCTGGACGTTGGCGCTGTGCGTGTGCGTGGCGCGAACGGCTCGGGCTATGTGTACCGTCTGTTGGCCGACGGCGAAGACCCAGCCGCTTTGACGCGTCCGCACGCAAGCACCACGAGTGAGCCGGAAGCGTGGAGCGGCAAGCTCGCCCAGTTGTGCACGCAGCTTTTGGTTTCGGCTGATTCGAGCGCGAACATGGCGGTTCTGCACACCCCGCCGGGGGCCGCGAACTTCTTGGCTCAGGCGATCGACCGCGCCGGTATCCCACTGATTCTCGGCACGGTAGCCGGCGACGACACTGTGCTGATCATCACGCGGGATCCGCAAGGAGGGGACGATGTGGCCCGCCGCTTCCTGGATCTAGCGGGCGGTATCTGACAGCGGCAGCAGGCGTGGGTTTCACACGCCTGCCGGCTCTCGGCCTCTACTTACCTTCCAACAGCGGCAGCAGTGCCGCCTGTCCGAAGGTTTTCGCCGCGTCGATCGCGTTAGGGGTTCCCACATCGGGCTGTGCGCCACGCTCCAACAAGCCGCGTACAAGCGCCTCATCCCCGCGGAACACAGCGCAGGTCAAGGCCGACTGGTTCGACTGGTTGAGGTAGTTGACGTCGGCGCCAGCTTGGTCGATGAGCGCGAGTGCGAGCTCACCCTGGCCGGAGTAGGCCGCGAGGATCAGGAACGTGTCGCCGCGGCTGTTCTGGATCTCGGCGGGAACGCCTTGCTTGACGTATTCGATGAGCAAACGGTCACCTTCGCGCGCCATGTCGAAGAGCTTGTTGAGGAACTCGACCTGCTCGTCGCTCAGTTCCGGCCCGTTGCCGCCAACCTGGCTTGGTGCGGCGATCGCGGCTTCGAAATCGGTTCCGGAGCGGCGGCGAGGATCCGCCGGGTGCAGAGGCTGCGCTTCACCTAGCTCCGCGGCATCTGGTTGTTCATCATGTGTCGAATTGTGTGTCCCACTCATAGGAAACATCGTAACTAAGCGGGGCTTGCGGCCGCTTCTTGTAGCGGTCACAGATAGAATGGACGGCGGTGCATTGCGCCCGAATCTCGGCCTTTCAAGGAGTAGTACATGACGGCAGAAAAGAACGCACAACCTCACGGTACGAACGAGGGTTCGTTGTGGGGTGGTCGATTTGCCGATGGGCCCTCAGATGCGATGGCCGCGTTGAGTAAGTCGACGCATTTCGATTGGCGCCTGGCACGTTATGACATCGCGGGGTCGAAGGCGCATGCGCATGTGCTGCACCGCGCCGGCCTGCTGAGCGATGAAGAGCTCGACGGCATGCTCACGGGGCTTGAGAAGCTCGATGCGGATGTCGTTTCGGGCGAGTACCAGCCGGCTCTCAGCGATGAGGACGTTCACGGTTCGCTTGAGCGAGGCTTGATTGAGCGCACGGGAGCTGAGCTGGGCGGTAAGTTGCGTGCGGGACGTTCCCGTAACGATCAGATCGCTACGCAGGGCCGCATGTTCTTGCGCGATCACGCACGCCTGATCGCTCGCGGCGTCCTGGACGTCATCGACGCGTTGATTCAGCAGGCGCAAGCGCATCCGTACGCGCCGATGCCGGGACGCACGCACCTTCAGCATGCTCAGCCGATCTTGCTGAGCCATCACTTGCTCGCGCACGCGTGGGCCCTGTTGCGCGACGTCGAACGTCTGCGAGACTGGGATGAGCGCGCTAACGTTTCCGCTTACGGCTCCGGCGCGCTGGCTGGTAACACGCTGGGTCTGGACCCTAACCGGGTTGCCGCAGACCTGGGTTTCGCCTCGGCTACGTGGAACTCGCTCGATGGTACGGCTTCGCGCGATGTATACGCGGAGTTCGCGTGGGTGTGCGCGATCATCGGTGTGGATTTGTCGCGGATCTCTGAGGAGATCATTTTCTGGGCGACTAAGGAAGCGAACTTCGCGTTCCTGGATGACCGTTATTCGACGGGTTCCTCGATCATGCCTCAGAAGAAGAACCCGGACATCGCTGAGTTGGCTCGCGGTAAGGCTGGGCGTCTTATCGGTGACTTGACGGGCCTCTTGGCTACGTTGAAGGCCCTTCCTCTCGCATACAACCGAGACCTGCAGGAAGACAAGGAACCAGTTTTCGATGCCGCGGATACGTTGGAGATTCTGCTGCCGGCTGTTTCTGGCATGGTCGCTACGTTGCGTTTCAACACTGAGCGCATGGCAGAGCTCGCTCCGCAGGGCTTCGCGTTGGCTACTGACATCGCTGAGTGGCTTGTTAAGCAGGGCGTTCCGTTCCGCGTGGCTCACGAGCTGTCCGGCCAGGCGGTGTCTTTGGCTGAGTCGAAGGACTGTGAGCTGTGGGACCTCACCGATGAGGATTACGCGGGCATCTCTGAGGCGATGACTCCGCAGATGCGCGAAGTTTTGTCTACGCGTGGTTCGCTTGAGGCTCGTTCTGGTCAGGGTGGCACGGCGCCCGATGCGGTGGCGCGTCAGCTCGAGGCGCTCATCAAGTCTGTGCATCAGGTGCGTCAGTACGCTGATGATCCGTTGCATTCGGATTCGTTTGGTCCTCGCAACTAGGTTTTACAGCGCGGCTAAGTTTTAAGGAGAACACCCGTTGATCTCGAAGGATGCTGTCATGAATCAGCCTGTCCAGATGCGTCAGGGTAAGCATGCCGCGGATGCGGTGGGGGAACCTGAGGAATCTATTGAGCAGATGTTGGATCGTCTGTGCGCGATCATCCCGGATCACCCCGAGCCGGGCATCACGTTCCGCGATTTGACGCCGGTTTTCGCTGATGCTGAGGGTCTGCATCGTGTTGTGAATTCGTTGGCGGAGCCGTTCGCTGGCGAGTTCGATGCTGTTGCTGGCTTGGAAGCACGCGGCTTTTTGCTGGCTTCTGCGGTTGCGTATGCGGCCGGTGTTGGGCTGATGACGGTGCGTAAGGGCGGCAAGTTGCCGCGTGAAGTGTATTCGCGTGAGTATCAGCTTGAGTACGGTACCGCGACGCTCGAGGTTCACCGTGATGCGTTGCCTAAGGGTGGCCGCGTCTTGTTGGTTGACGATGTGCTGGCTACGGGAGGTACGGCCGCTGCGGCTGCGTCGCTGGTTGAACAGGTCGGTGGAACTGTTGCTGGTATTGCGGTGGTTCTTGAGCTGGATGGCTTGGGTGGCTGCGAGAAGCTTGACCCGTGGAAGGTTCATGCGTTGCAGCGCGTGTGATGGGTGGACATAAAGTAGGGGCCGATCGTCTTGTGACGATCGGCCCCTACTTTATGTGTTGTGAAGAGCGTAGCTGTGTGACGGTTAGAAGTTGCTACCGTTTGGGCTACCCATCAGCTCTTTCATGTCGACGATCTGGTCCTGGGATGGGGCCTGGATGTTGAACTGTTCGTTGATGTTGCTGATGCGCGCACGGCCCTTGGCGTCCTGTGCTTTCTGGCCGGTGGCGGACTGGTTACCTACGTTGACCTGCTCGTCGGAAACGAGGTCGGACGCGTTACCTTCAATCGCGATGACGGTCTTACCGTCTGCTGCGTCAACGAAGATCGAGGTCTCGGCGCCGTCTTTCGTTCCGCTGTACTTGAAGGCGTTCTGGCCGTTGACTTGCGCTGGCTCGCCCTGCTCCCCGAACTGCGAGAAGTCCAGGCCGTCAGTGAACTCGGTGAAGTCCTGTGGCGTCGGGGCGTTCTGGCCGCTTGCAGACATCGGCATGTTCATGAACTTGCCACGCATACCTTCGAAACGCTGGCGTATTTCAGGCGGAGCGCTTCCCATCTCGGCCATCATGGAGTCGAGGATTTGGTCGTCGAACTTCATGTACATCTGGTCGCCTACAAGCATGATGTGGAAGCCACCGTTGATCTTCTGACCCTTCTCGGCGATGTCCATCTTCATCTGCATATCCGCAGCGATCGATGGCTTGACGGTTTGAGACGAGGTGAGCTGCATCGTGCCGGTAGACGTGGTGATCTCGGCCTGCAACTTGTATGAACTGATATCCGTGAGCTGCTGCTGGACGTCGTCCTTGATCTCGGAGAACGGCTTGGCCTGACCCTGTGGCTGTGGTTGCGGCTGTTCGCCGTTGTTGCCTGGCTGCTGTGAATTTTGGCCGTTGTTCGGGGCAGGGTCGTTGCCGCCGTTGCCGCCGTTGCCGCAACCGGTGAGTGCCAGAGCGGAAAGGGAGAGAATCGCGATCCCTGCGCGAAGCTTAGTCGTCTTCATTCTTATCTCACGGTTCCTTTCGTTCCGTGTGATGGTTCATTCTGTGCGGTGGTCCGCCTGTCAGTAAACCATCGGGATGGCCGTGTGAAAGGTCATCTATGTGCAAGTTGCTGTCAGTTTCGTATGAAAAGATTACGGCCTTGCGGAATGGAAGTGAAGGACAAACGAACGGACCGGTCAGATTACTCGGGCAGCAAAACCCTATTGAGCTGACCAAGGAACTGTGTCGTTCGCCTCAGGTTGTGGGATCAGCGCGGTCTGGTTGAAGTGGCTGAACTGGACCATGTGGCCGCCGATGCGCGTGTCGATCGCGTGAAGCTCGTGGGACTCCGCATCGATGTAAATCACGACGTCATCTGCACCGAGGTACTTGAGTACCTTCTTGCCGTTGAACTCGGTTTCCTCCGCCGGTTCGGTGAAGGAATCCCACTTGATAGTCGCAAGCATCAAGTCGCTCAGACGAACCGGGTCGAGGTTATCTAGCTGGGCGTCTAGCGGGGTCATGCTGACGTATTTGTCGACTATGTTCTGAATGTGTTCGTCTGCGCCTTCTTGTGCTCCCGCTCCGAGGGTGTCCCAGAAGTCGCGGTCGCCCCGCAGGTATACCGTGTCCTCGTCGAGGAGTAGGACGAGCTGGCCGTCGGCGCGAGTGCCGGTTACTTGACCTTCGAGCGCCATGGCGTGGGTGGGCTGGCGGTGGAAGACCCCAACAAAGTCGATAGTGAGGCCCTTGAAGACGGTGGTTCCGCTCGCTTTATAGGTCGACATCGTCGCGAGAGTGTTGAGAATGTCGAAACGTATATCAGCAAATTGCGGAGCCTCCTGCCCGGCCTCATCTGCTCCGCTAGGTTCTGGCTTTTTTGAAGCGGACTCTGTCTCCTTGTCAGAAGCAGTTTCCTTGCCAGAAGCAGGGCCCGAGGACGTGGCATCAGATGAAGCCGTCGTTTCGCTGGAAGTGGCGCCGCCATCGTGCGTTGGCGTATCCGAAGGCGTGGGTTTCTCTTCCGTCGCTTGGGTGCAACCGGCCAGCAAACCTATCGCGAGCAGACTTGCCACGGAGCGCATGGCAAAAGCTCGGTGTGCGCGAGGCTCTGTCACAGCGGAACTCCTGATGTGAAGGACGGCAGGTCGGTTGTGTCGTGAATGATGAGGCGTACATATTGACGCGGCACTCCTTAGTAAGTGTATGCGAGTGCTGTAACCACGAACGCGTAGAATGGACGGTCGCGTATTTATTAGCTCGTCGTGGAGCCCTTAGATAGAGCCATGGGTAGAACACTAGGCAGACACGATGGCGGGTACAGGGAGGTCGCGTGCAGGAACCACGGTCTGACGAGGCAGAGCAGCGGTATGTTTCGCGGTTGTATGACCGCGTGGATCAGTTGCGTGCAGAAAAGGTTGAACAGCTTCGTCAGGTCCAGTCGACGGGCGCGATCGGTAGTGTGCAGAACGCGTCGGAGCGGGATTCTTTCGCAGCGCTCTATGAGGACCGGATTGCGCAGCTTGACGCGGTTGAACACCGCCTTGTTTTTGGACGTATCGACCGTAGCCAAGACATCGAGTGGCGTGGCGGTGATCCCGTTATCGATCAGGACAAGGCTCGCTATATCGGCCGAATCGGCCTGACAGACGGAGACCAGCAGCGGTTGCTGATCGACTGGCGCGCCCCGGAGGCCTCAACCTTTTATCAAGCGACGCCGTTTGAACCACTCGGTGTGGCTCGCCGCCGCCACTTGAGCCTCAAGGGCCGTACCGTGGCGGCCTGTGAAGACGACGTGCTGGACCCTGACCTTGCGACGGCGGCTGGCGCATCGCATTCCGATGGTGCACTCATCGCCGCCTTGAACGCTCCGCGCACGGGCAAGATGGGCGATATTGTCGCTACGATTCAGGCGGAACAGGACGCGATCATCCGCGCCCCGATGCGCGGTGTCACTGTTGTTCAAGGCGGGCCTGGAACGGGCAAGACCGCGGTGGCGCTGCATCGTGCCGCGTACCTCTTATATCAGCAGCGCGAACGTTTGGGGCGCGCCGGGGTTTTGATCGTGGGCCCTTCGCGGACGTTCATGTCCTACATTGAACGCGTGTTGCCGTCCCTCGGTGAGACCGGCGTCGTCATGTCCACCGTGTCGACCCTCTTCCCGGGTGTTGAGGGCGTCCCGGAGACTCATCGCCGCGCCGCCTACCTCAAGGGCTCTCTGCAGATGGCCGATGTCATCAAGCGTGCGGTAGCCCAGCGCCAACGCACCATCCCAGGCAAACGAAAGATCACCGTCGAAGGCCTGACGCTCACGCTCAAGCCCAAGGTCATCAAGCGGGCGCTCGCCGCGGCGAGAGCAAGCCGTCAACCGCACAACCAGGCGCGCGAGATGTTCGTGGATCACGCGGTCGAGCAGATCCTGGAGCTCTACCAGGAAGCTGTCAAGAGCGATGGCGTGCAGGGATCGGAACAGGAAGCCGCGGCCCTTGAGCGCGATGTGCGTGCAAGCCGCGATGTGCGCGTCGCGTTGAACTTGTGCTGGATGCCGCTGACCCCTCAGCAGCTCGTGGGTGAGCTGTTTAGTAAGCCGGAGATCCTGGACGCTGTGTTGCCGCGGCTGTCCGATGCTTCGCGTGAGGCGCTGCTGCGGGAGCCTGGGGCCGCGTTTACGGATGCGGACGTTCCGTTGTTGGACGAGGCCGCTGAGCTGCTCGGGCCGCTTCCCGCTGCTTCGAGCGAGCAGCGTGCGGAGAAAGCGCAACGTGAGCGTGATGCCGAAAACGCTAAGAAGGCTCTCGAAAACGTCAACGCGGAGCTTGAAGAGTTGGGCGTTGACGGCGTGGTTGACGAGAACATGCTGCTCGAGTTCAACGCGCACCGGGCTACGGGCCTGAGTGCGGTGGAGCGTGCGCAGCGCGACCGTGAATGGACGTATGGTCATGTGATCGTGGACGAGGCGCAGGAGCTCACCGGTATGCAGTGGCGAGTTTTGATGCGGCGTGGCCCGTTGAAGTCGTTCACGATCGTGGGCGATATCGCGCAGGCAACCACCGTGGGCTCTGCTTCGTCGTGGGCGGAGGCTTTGGAACCTCACTTGGGGGATCGGTACCGGCTGGAAGAGCTGACCGTGAACTACCGCACGCCGCGCCAGGTGGTCGAGCTCGCGGAAAAGCTCGCTCGGTCCGAAGGCTTGCCGATCTCTGCCGCTGAGGCGGTCCGGGACGCCGAGACCGACCCAGCGATTCTGGAACTCAGCGATTCCACTGAGATCCTGACCCACGCCGCCGATGCGGTGGCCCGCTTCCTGGAGCAGACGAGCCAGGGTCTCATCGCCGTGATCTGCCCGCAAGCTCAGCAAGGTGAGGTTTCGGAAGCTTTGTCGCGGCGATTTGGTGACCAGGTAGGAACCGGTGCCGGCGACGCGGCGGCCGGCCAGCGCATCGTAGTTTTGAGCACGGACCAAGCTAAGGGCCTTGAGTTCGATGCGGTGGTTGTTGTGGAACCGAATGTGATCGTCGCTGAGGACCACACCGCGGCGGGCCTGTATGTTGCCATGACCCGTACCACGCAGGACCTCGTCGTGCTCGCAACTGAGGGCGGTTTGCCGGCGGCGTTACAAACTGAACAACAGTAATCCGGTTGGTACCATTGCCTGTGTAACGGAAAAGGAGAAAGCCGACGTAATGGCACAAACAAACGACCCCTCATTTCAAAATATTTTCCAGGAGCTAAAGTGGCGCGGCCTCATGTACGTGTCCACCGATGAGGAGGCCCTGGAGAAGGTTCTGGCAGGGGATCCCATTACGTATTATTGTGGCTTCGACCCGACGGCCCCGTCGCTGCACTTGGGCAACTTGGTGCAGATTCTGGTTCTTCGTCGCCTGCAGCTGGCAGGCCACAAGCCGTTGGGTCTTGTGGGTGGTTCGACCGGTTTGATCGGCGACCCACGTCAGACCGCCGAGCGCGTTTTGAACACCCCTGAGACGGTCCAGGAATGGGTTAAGCGTCTGCGCGCGCAGATTGAACGTTTCTTGTCTTTCGAGGGCGAGAACGCCGCGCGCATGGTCAACAACCTTGACTGGACTAAGGACCTGTCCGCGCTGAGCTTCTTGCGGGATGTCGGTAAGTACTTCCGTGTGGGCACGATGATCCGCAAGGAGACCGTGGCTAAGCGCCTGGCCTCTGAGGAAGGTATTTCTTACACCGAGTTCTCGTATCAGGTTCTGCAGGGCATGGACTACCTGAACCTGTACCGCGAATACGATTGCGTTCTGCAGACGGGTGGTTCGGACCAGTGGGGCAACCTGACCTCGGGCGCGGATCTGATTCGTCGCGTGGAGGGTGTTTCGGTTCACGCGTTCGGTACGCCGCTCATCACGAACTCGGATGGCTCCAAGTTCGGTAAGTCTGAAGGTAACGCGATCTGGCTTGATGCCGAGATGTGCTCGCCGTACACCTTCTACCAGTTCTGGCTCAACACTTCTGATGCCGACGTCATTGACCGCCTCAAGGTCTTCACGTTCCTGCATCGCCCGGAGATTGAGGAGTACGCGAAGAAGGTTGAGGACGAGCCGTTCCGTCGCGAAGCGCAGAAGCGTCTTGCGTGGGAAGTGACCTCGCTGGTTCACGGCGCGGAAGCTACGCAGGCCGCGATCGATGCGTCGGAGGCTTTGTTCGGTTCCGGTGAGTTGGAAGCGTTGGATGCCGGCACGGTCGATGCCGTGTTCGCTGAGCTAGATGGCGCTGAGGCTGAGAGTGGCTCGAACATCGTTGATGTTCTGGTTGCTTCGGGGATCTCGAAGTCGAAGTCCGAGGCCCGCCGTTCGCTGGGTGAAGGCGCTATCAACGTGAATAACGTCAAGGTCAGCGACCCTGACAAAACCTTCGAGGTTGGTTCTGGTCTGGTATCAGGAACTGAGAAGAAGGACGTCCTGATTCTGCGCCGCGGCCGTCGTACGTTGGCTGCTGTTCGCTTGGTGTAAGCCTCTGAGGATAGTCCTGTTTTCACCTATAGCGATGAACCCTTCCTTACTAGTGGGGAGGAGCGTAGCATGAGGATCATGACGCTGACACCTGATTTTGAAGCAAAGATCAACGAACAGATCACTCTCGAATTCGAAGCGAACATGGTCTACCGCCAGCTCGCTATTGAGGCCGATAAGCAAGACCTGACTGGTTTTGCGAAGTGGCTCCGAGCGCAAGCTGACGAAGAGATCGAGCACGCGAACAAGTTCATCAACCACCTCTTGGCTCGTGACGGTTCCCCGAAGATTGGGGCTATCGCTGCTCCGGAGGTTGAGGAGAACGCGTCCCCGGAGACCATCTTCACTGCGGCACTGAACCACGAGAAGAAGGTCTCCCAGGCTATTCGCGACCTGTACCGCACAGCTGATGCGGCCGGGGATATCGATTCCCGACCGTTGCTCGACTGGTTCATCAGCGAACAGCTCGAGGAAGAGGACACCGTGGGCGAGATCCTGGGCCAGATCAAGCTGGTCGGCAACGATGGTTCCGGCTTGCTGCGTTTGGACGCCGCATTGGGTTCCCGCACGAGCGACGGAACCGAAGACGAATAATTTCAGGACCCGATGCGCGAGACACTCGCGCTGACTGTTCCTTAGTTGCAGGTGGCCATCGGCATGACGCCGATAGCCACCTGCAGTGTTTAAGTTGCTTCAGTGCGATCCGATCCGCTGCCTAGCAATTGAGCTAAACCCTGTGAATTCGCGGTTTTCAGGGGAGCGGCTTAGGCGGTTTTGCTTTTTGGTGTGGGTGTGTGTAGAGTGTTTTCCTGTTGCCCGCCGAGATGGAGTGCCGGTTGCCGGCGTGTCTGGTGGACAATAACCCTTCAAACCTCTAATAGTTTGTTGCTGTTTTGGTTTCGGGGTTTTATATCTCTCATATCGCTGCTTTCCTGGTTGAGGCCTAAGGGTTTCATGGTTGAGTTTCTGGGTGTTTACCTGGTTTTGTTCTTTTGGAAAGTTTGTGGTAGTGTGGGTATCCGCTCTTGAGTGAAGCGTCCTGGTTATTTTTCTTTTCTCGCATGTTGTGTGTGGGTTTGTGGGGCGTGGATTCTTGGGTGTCTGTTGTTTGAGAACTCAATAGTGTGCCAAGTTTGTTTGTTGATACCAAATATTTTTTTGTTTGGTGGTTGCCTGCATGCCTTGATCCCTGTCGGGGTGTGTGGGTTTCTGCTTGGATTAGATGTTGGCCATGCTGTGGGGGCGTTTTCCCGCTCTTTGTGGTGTGGTTGTCCGCTTTAGTGAACATCGTTTTATGTTTTTTGCGGAGAGTTTGATCCTGGCTCAGGATGAACGCTGGCGGCGTGCTTAACACATGCAAGTCGAACGCTGAAGCCTGGTGCTTGCACTGGGTGGATGAGTGGCGAACGGGTGAGTAACACGTGAGTAACCTGCCCTTGACTTCGGGATAAGCCCGGGAAACTGGGTCTAATACTGGATATGACCTCCTGCCGCATGGTGGGGGGTGGAAAGATTTATCGGTTGGGGATGGACTCGCGGCCTATCAGTTTGTTGGTGGGGTAATGGCCTACCAAGACGTCGACGGGTAGCCGGCCTGAGAGGGTGACCGGCCACACTGGGACTGAGACACGGCCCAGACTCCTACGGGAGGCAGCAGTGGGGAATATTGCACAATGGGCGCAAGCCTGATGCAGCGACGCCGCGTGAGGGATGACGGCCTTCGGGTTGTAAACCTCTTTCAGTAGGGAAGCAGCCCTTTTTGGGTGACGGTACCTGCAGAAGAAGCGCCGGCTAACTACGTGCCAGCAGCCGCGGTAATACGTAGGGCGCGAGCGTTATCCGGAATTATTGGGCGTAAAGAGCTCGTAGGCGGTTTGTCGCGTCTGCTGTGAAAGCCCGGGGCTTAACTCCGGGTGTGCAGTGGGTACGGGCAGGCTAGAGTGCAGTAGGGGAGACTGGAATTCCTGGTGTAGCGGTGGAATGCGCAGATATCAGGAGGAACACCGATGGCGAAGGCAGGTCTCTGGGCTGTTACTGACGCTGAGGAGCGAAAGCATGGGGAGCGAACAGGATTAGATACCCTGGTAGTCCATGCCGTAAACGTTGGGCACTAGGTGTGGGGGACATTCCACGTTTTCCGCGCCGTAGCTAACGCATTAAGTGCCCCGCCTGGGGAGTACGGCCGCAAGGCTAAAACTCAAAGGAATTGACGGGGGCCCGCACAAGCGGCGGAGCATGCGGATTAATTCGATGCAACGCGAAGAACCTTACCAAGGCTTGACATGGACCGGATCGGCGCAGAGATGTGTTTTCCCTTCGGGGCTGGTTCACAGGTGGTGCATGGTTGTCGTCAGCTCGTGTCGTGAGATGTTGGGTTAAGTCCCGCAACGAGCGCAACCCTCGTTCTATGTTGCCAGCACGTGATGGTGGGGACTCATGGGAGACTGCCGGGGTCAACTCGGAGGAAGGTGGGGATGACGTCAAATCATCATGCCCCTTATGTCTTGGGCTTCACGCATGCTACAATGGCCGGTACAATGGGTTGCGATACTGTGAGGTGGAGCTAATCCCAAAAAGCCGGTCTCAGTTCGGATTGGGGTCTGCAACTCGACCCCATGAAGTCGGAGTCGCTAGTAATCGCAGATCAGCAACGCTGCGGTGAATACGTTCCCGGGCCTTGTACACACCGCCCGTCAAGTCACGAAAGTTGGTAACACCCGAAGCCGGTGGCCTAACCCTTGTGGGGGGAGCCGTCGAAGGTGGGACTGGCGATTGGGACTAAGTCGTAACAAGGTAGCCGTACCGGAAGGTGCGGCTGGATCACCTCCTTTCTAAGGAGCACTCAACACCACCGGCTACACGGTATGTGTGTGGTGTGTTTGTGGTGTCAGAGAATATGTGGTGCTGCTGTCACGGGTGTTGACAGGTGCCATGCTCATGGGTGGAATATCAACGAAACCACGCACCGGATGGTGTGTGGGTCTTGGCGCATTGTTGGGTCCTGGAGCAACAGGCCACCACAGTGAAGGGCACCTCGTGTTGGTGTTGAGTGTGGTGTGGTTGTTTCTCTAGTGTCCCCGACCTAATACAACACGCTACTTGTTGCACTGATCTTTAGGGTTGGTGTGTGTGGTGTGGTTGGTGGGTGTGGGGTTGTTGTTTGGTTACTGCATAGTGGACGCGAGCATCTTGTGAGGATGACGCCCCCTCTTTTTTGTGGGGTGTTGTTTTCATGTATGTGATTTTCTCAACCCGACACGATCGGCTTGCTTTTTGCTTTTGTTGGTTGTGTGGGTTGTGTTTTGTTGCTCATGAATCAATGGTTTGCACTTGTGTGTGTAAGTTGTTGAGAGCGTATGGTGGATGCCTTGGCATCAGGAGCCGATGAAGGACGTGGGAATCTGCGATAAGCCTGGGGGAGTTGATAACCGGACGGTGATCCCAGGATGTCCGAATGGGGGAACCCCGCATGCTGTGAGGTGTGTGACCTGACACTGAATATATAGGTGTTATGGAGGGAACGAGGGGAAGTGAAACATCTCAGTACCCTCAGGAAGAGAAAACAATAGTGATTCCGTTAGTAGTGGCGAGCGAACGCGGATGGGGCTAAACCTGTATCGTGTGATACCCGGCAGGGGTTGCGGTATAGGGGTTGTGGGTGTATGTGTCCAGTTGCTGCCGTGGCTGGCTGGTGAGGTGCGGGCGTGGAGACGAAGCAGTGTGAGTGCTGCACCGTAGAGGGTGTGAGTCCCGTAGTCGTATGATGTTCCGCCGCTAGATCGTATGACCCGAGTAGCACGGGGCTCGTGGAATCTCGTGTGAATCTGCCAGGACCACCTGGTAAGCCTGAATACTACCTGATGACCGATAGCGGATCAGTACCGTGAGGGAATGGTGAAAAGTACCCCGGGAGGGGAGTGAAATAGTGCCTGAAACCATGCGCTTACAAACCGTCAAAGCCCTTATACGGGTGATGGCGTGCCTTTTGAAGAATGAGCCTGCGAGTTAGTGCTGTGTCGCGAGGTTAACCCGTGTGGGGTAGTCGTAGCGAAAGCGAGTCTGAATAGGGCGTTTCAGTGGCACGGTCTAGACCCGAAGCGGGGTGATCTACCCATGGCCAGGTTGAAGCGTGTGTAAGAGCACGTGGAGGACCGAACCCACCTAGGTTGAAAACTGGGGGGATGAGCTGTGGGTAGGGGTGAAAGGCCAATCAAACTCCGTGATAGCTGGTTCTCCCCGAAATGCATTTAGGTGCAGCGTTACGTGTTTCTTTACCGTGGTAGAGCTACTGGATGGCTGATGGGCCCTACAAGGTTACTGACGTCAACCAAACTCCGAATGCGGTGAAGTGAGAGCGTAGCAGTGAGACTGTGAGGGATAAGCTTCATGAGTCGAGAGGGAAACAGCCCAGAACATCAGCTAAGGCCCCTAAGCGTGTGCTAAGTGGGAAAGGATGTGGAGTTGCTGAGACAACCAGGAGGTTGGCTTAGAAGCAGCCACCCTTGAAAGAGTGCGTAATAGCTCACTGGTCAAGTGATTCCGCGCCGACAATGTAGCGGGGCTCAAGTACACCGCCGAAGCTGTGTCACTCCACATATTGTGGGGTGGGTAGGGGAGCGTCGGGCATGTGGTGAAGCCTGGGTGGAAACCATCAGGTGGAGCGTGTTCGAGTGAGAATGCAGGCATGAGTAGCGAATGGCGGGTGAGAAACCCGTCCGCCGAATGATCAAGGGTTCCAGGGTCAAGTTTTTCTTCCCTGGGTGAGTCGGGACCTAAGGCGAGGCCGACAGGCGTAGTCGATGGACAACGGGTTGATATTCCCGTACCGGCGAAGAACCGCCCATATCGAAGCGATGATGCTAACCACCCCAAGCATGCTTGACTGGCTACTTAGTAGCTGGCTGGTGTGTGCGGCGTGGGACCCGAATTGTGGAGGTAAACGTGTTAACAGGTGTGACGCAGAGAGGTAGCCGGGCCAGGCAATGGAATCGACCTGGTCTAAGAGTGTAGGCCGGTGTATAGGTAAATCCGTACACCACTTGAGGCTGAGACTTGATGGGCGCCCACAAATTGGTGGGTGATCCGGTGATCCTGTACTGCCAAGAAAAACATCGACGTGAGGTTCTAGCTGCCCGTACCCGAAACCGACACAGGTGATCTGGTAGAGAATACCGAGGCGAACGAGAGAATCATGGTTAAGGAACTCGGCAAAATGCCCCCGTAACTTCGGAAGAAGGGGGGCCTGCCCCGTGACCCCCACGTGCTGGGGTGAGCGGGTGTGGGCCGCAGAGACCAGAGGGAAGCGACTGTTTACTAAAAACATAGGTCCGTGCGAAGTCGCAAGACGATGTATACGGACTGACTCCTGCCCGGTGCTGGAAGGTTAAGAGGACCTGTTAGAACCCTTGTGGTTCGAAGCGGAGAATTTAAGCCCCAGTAAACGGCGGTGGTAACTATAACCATCCTAAGGTAGCGAAATTCCTTGTCGGGTAAGTTCCGACCTGCACGAATGGAGCAACGACTTCCCTGCTGTCTCAACCATGAACTCGGCGAAATTGCAGTACGAGTAAAGATGCTCGTTACGCGCAGAAGGACGGAAAGACCCCGTGACCTTTACTATAGTTTGGTATTGGTGTTCGGTGCGGTTTGTGTAGGATAGGTGGGAGACTGTGAAGCAGCCACGCCAGTGGTTGTGGAGTCATTGTTGAAATACCACTCTGATCGTATCGGATGTCTAACCTCGGCCCGTGATCCGGGTCAGGGACAGTGCCTGATGGGTAGTTTAACTGGGGCGGTTGCCTCCTAAATGGTAACGGAGGCGCCCAAAGGTTCCCTCAGCCTGGTTGGCAATCAGGTGTCGAGTGTAAGTGCACAAGGGAGCTTGACTGCGAGACTGACAGGTCGAGCAGGGACGAAAGTCGGGACTAGTGATCCGGCAGTGGCTTGTGGAAGCGCTGTCGCTCAACGGATAAAAGGTACCTCGGGGATAACAGGCTGATCTTGCCCAAGAGTCCATATCGACGGCATGGTTTGGCACCTCGATGTCGGCTCGTCGCATCCTGGGGCTGGAGTCGGTCCCAAGGGTTGGGCTGTTCGCCCATTAAAGCGGCACGCGAGCTGGGTTTAGAACGTCGTGAGACAGTTCGGTCCCTATCCTCTGCGCGCGTAGGAAATGTGAGAAGGGCTGTCCCTAGTACGAGAGGACCGGGACGGACGAACCTCTGGTATGTCAGTTGTACCGCCAGGTGCACCGCTGATTAGCTACGTTCGGGAAGGATAACCGCTGAAAGCATCTAAGCGGGAAGCCTGCTTCAAGATAACATTTCCATCCAAACTTGTTTGGGAGAGGCCCCCAGCTAGACCACTGGGTTGATAGGCAGGAAGTGTACGCACGGACCATAGACGTGTTCAGCTGACCTGTACTAATAGGCCGATCACTTACACACCAACACATCATCCTCAAACAACGAGGGGTTCGCGTCCACTAAGCGGTCACCACACCACAAACCCACCCCTTAGGGTGACACACACATAATTCAATACAACAGCACACACGCGTGTGCACGTAACACACAGGTTTCCCCACCAGCAACACTGGCAGGGGTGAGAGAGTTACGGCGGCTATAGCGTGGGGGAAACGCCCGGTCCCATCCCGAACCCGGAAGCTAAGCCCCACAGCGCCGATGGTACTGCAACCGGGAGGTTGTGGGAGAGTAGGACACCGCCGAACATAACCACATATAGAGGATGTTGGTCCTGAAGCTCCCAACCCCCACACCAGGGGTTCGGTCGAAGCATCAGGACCAACACTCCGTTTAAACCACCAACACACAACAACAAGAGCACACAACAAACATCGATCTTCGATTTAACAGCGTCGTGTGTCTCAACGGAAAGTGCGGCCCCTGCTTACAACACGGGCCGCACTTACCGTTTGCGCCGCGTCCTATATCAGCGGCAACGTAGATGATTCATTAGAACGGAAACTGGTCCGTGCCTTCCGAGACGCTAACCCAGTGATCGGTAGTGAACTCTTCGATTGCCCACTCACCATTGAAACGGCCCAGGCCAGAGTTCTTCTCGCCGCCGAACATCACATGAGCTTCATCGTTGACCGTGATGTCATTGACATGAGTCATACCCGCCTTAACATCGCGGGCGAAACGCATACCTCGCGTCAAATCACGCGTGTATACAGCCGAAGAGAGACCGAACTCGGTGTCGTTAGCGAGCTCAAGAGCGTGGGCCTCGTCATTCGCTTTGATGATGCCGACAACTGGGCCGAAGATCTCTTCACGGAACAGCTCCATCTCCGGGGTCACATCAGCGAACACGTGTGGTGAAATAACTCGGCCTTCAACGGTCCCCGCCACAACTTCACGCGCACCTTCTTCGCGAGCCTGAGCGATCTTATCGGTGACTGACTTCAGCTGGCTGTCGTTAATGACCGGCCCAACGATGGTGCTGTTATCCATCTGATCGCCGTACGCGATGCCTGCTGCACGCTTGGCGTAAGCTTCTACGAACTTGTCATAAAGCGGTGCCTCGACAATGATGCGGTTGATCGACATACAGATCTGGCCCTGGTGCAGGAACTTACCCATAATTGCGGCGCCAACTGCTTTATCAAGGTCCGCGTCGTCGAGTACAACGAATGGTGCGTTACCGCCAAGTTCGAGCGCGACCTTCTTGATGTGCTTACCACCAACCGCAGTCTTACCGACGTCCTTACCCACCGGGGTAGAACCAGTGAAGGAAATAAGTCGAGGAACAGGGTGTTCGACGAAGTAGTCGCCGATTTCTGAACCAGCTCCAACAACAACGTTGAGCACGCCCTTCGGAAGGCCAGCGGCTTCGAAGATCTTGGCAAGCAGGAGCCCACCAGTCAGCGGAGTGTCAGACGCAGGCTTGAGAACCACAGCGTTGCCGCAGCCCAATGCCGGCGCTACCGAGCGCATCGACAACGTGAACGGGAAGTTCCACGGGCTGATGACACCAACAACGCCCAACGCTTCACGGAACACGTAATTGGTTTTACCCGGGGTGCTGGACGGCAGGATCTGGCCGGTGATACGGGTAGGGAAGGTCGCCGCTTCACGCAGAGATCCGACCGCCAAACCAGTCTCGACCGTGGCCTTGAGTGCACTGGAACCAGACTCCGTGCGGATCAGTTCGATGACGGCGTTACGGTTCTCTTCAATCCAGTCCGCAGCTTTGTTGAGGATGTCGCCGCGTTCCTTCGGTGGGAGAGCGGCCCATTCACGCTGGGCTTTCGCGGCTGCCTCGTATGCCGCATCGACATCTTCCTGGGAAGCCTGACGGATGGTTGCGAGCGGCTCGTCGTTGAAGGGGTTTGAGGTAGTGGCGGAGCGCTCAGAACTACCGGCGCGCCAACCGTTGATGTACAGGTCTTCAGAAATCAGGTCCGCGTAGGATTTCGCTTCTGACATGTTGTGTCCTTTCTGTTTGGTGTGGCGTGAGATTCATTTCCTAAGAGGAAACCTGCAGGACGGCCTTGATGGTGCCACCTTCGTGAGCGTCGGCGATGGCTTGGTCGATGTCGTCGAAACCATAGAATTTAAGGAGCCGGTCGAACGGGAACCGGCCCTGCTTGTAGAGGTCGATGAGGGCAGGGATGAGGGTGCGGCTGTTGGAGGAACCACCCAGAGTGCCCACAACCGTCTTACCGAACAGGGTACGCATGTGGTCGAGGGAGAACCGTGCCTCTGCTGGGGCTCCACCGACCAGGATGAACGTACCCATGAGGCCGACCGCATCGGCGGCTTGTTCGATGACCTTGATGTTGCCGGTGCAGTCGATCACGTAGTCCGCTGGCCCGTCGCAGATTTCGTTGACCGCCTCAACGATGTCCTTATCGCGGGTGTTGACCGTGTGGGTTGCGCCGAACTCACGTGCGAGTTTAAGGCGTGAATCCTGCAGATCCATCGCGATGATCGTGGTGGCGGGCGTATTGCGCGCCGCCATGATCGCTGCGAGGCCAACCGCTCCGGCACCGACGATGACGACCGATTCACCGGGGCCCGGCTTCGCAGTGTTGAGCACAGCGCCTGCACCGGTCGTGATGCCGCACGCCAGAGGCCCTAGAAGATTCAGATCGATATCGTCGTCGACTTTGATGAGAGCGTTGGCGCGGGTCAGTGAGTATGTGGCGAAGGACGATTGGCCGAAGAAGTGGCCCGAGACGGAGGACCCATCCGCCCGGGAGTAGGCCGAGGTGCCGGCATCTGGGCCGTGAAGTCGAACACCTGCGAGCAGTTCGGCGCCAATATTGAGGCAATAGCGGTGTTCTCCACGGATGCAGGTCCGGCATTCCCCGCAGAAAGCCCAACCCATGATGACGTGGTCGCCCGGCTTGATGTCGGTCACGCCTTCGCCGACGGCTTCGACGATTCCGGACCCTTCGTGTCCAAAAACGCCCGGTAGGGGAAGTGGCATGTCTCCTGACTGGGTGTTGAGGTCGGTGTGGCACACACCAGTAGCTACAACTCGGACGAGGGCTTCACCTGGGCCGGGGTTGTCTAGCTCCAGTTCTTCGCGGACGAATGGTTCGTTGATTCCTTCTACAACGTACGCGTCGATCTTCATGTTGTCTCCTGTTTTGTGTGCGAATTATGTGTGGGATGCGAACTCATGGCGTGGATGAAGGACCCTGTAGTAGGGCTTGCCCACTGAATCTAACTGGCCCGCTGAACCTACCTCGGAGCCTATCAGTCAGTGATTCACCTCACATCGATGTTGCGTGAGTGGTCTCCCATGCTTGCGCCGCCCGACATTGTGGTTTAGCAATCGGCAGTCCACCGAGATATCTTCAGCAACAGACCCTGTCGATAGGAACCACGATGTGGTGGCGAGCTTTCGCTCGAAGTCGTCGCTAAAATGGTCAGAGGCGCTTGAAGCACGAGCGCGGCACAATCACAAAGAGGGAAACGTGGCAGACGAGCAGAAACGTCGCTCCCCGCGCGGAGCAGGCCAAGAACATGGCAAGAACCACCACAACCGTGGCGGGCACAAACGTGGATACGGCGCCTCACCACGTGGAGAACGTAGTCGTGACGACTGGAAGCGCGGCGAGCGTGGTGGCCGCGATGAACGGTGGAACCGTGGTGATCGTCGCCGCGACGATCGCCCAGGTCGTAGCGAATGGAAGCGTGACGAACACGATAACCGTCAAGACCGGCGCCGTGATAACCGCCGTAATGATCGGCAGCGTAACGACCGCCAGCATAATGAGCGCAACCGCCCGCAAGGACGTCGTGGCGGCGACATTCGTGCGGCCAACCGTCCAGACCGCGAACGCTCCCCAGAAATCGATCCGAGCGTAACCGGTAACGAACTCGATAAAGAAACACTCCGCGAACTCCGATTCCTCGATGAAAAACACCGCCCATGGGTAGCGAAGCACCTCGTTATGGCCGGCGCACTGATCGATGTTGACCCTGAACTGGCTTTCGCGCATGCAGAAGCCGCCTCGCGTCGTGGTGGCCGAGTTGCCCTCGTTCGCGAAGCTGTAGGACTGACTGCGTATGCGGCCGGCAAGTACAGCGAAGCACTCCGTGAACTGCGTACCCACCGCCGCATTTCTGGCGTCCACGACCACATCGCCACGATCGCAGACTGCGAACGTGCGCTCGGTCGGGTAGACAAAGCGCTCGAAACCCTGCGCTCCGACGAAGCGAAAGCGCTCAAGGGCCAGCCTCGAGCCGAAGCAGCGATGGTCGAAGCGGGGATCCTCCTCGACACCAACAAGAACGAAGAAGCCGTCAAGGCTCTGCAGATTCCAACGCTCGACATGAACCGCGCGTTTATCTTCAGCCCACGCCTCTTTGAGCTGTATGCAGACGCACTTGAATCCACCGGAGAAGACGCTGAAGCGGCCGCTTGGCGTGCGCGCATCCCCGTTGCGATGGAGGCGCTGGGACTCAACGATGTTGAACCAGAGATCGTTGACCTCGTGGAAGACGATGACGACTCGGCCGAGGGCGAGGCTAAGGACGGCGAGACCAGCCGCGAGGCCAGCGCGGAATGACCGGCCACACGCATCAGGACGCGTCCCTGCTAGACATGCATGACGCGTTGCTGTGCGACCTCGACGGGGTTGTATATGCAGGCCCGGACGCAGTTCCGCACGCGGTCGACGCGCTGGTTGCGGCTCAGGAGGCCGGTATTCGCGTTGCCTACTGCACCAACAACGCTTCACGGACCCCGGAAGAGGTCTCCGAACACATCAGCTCGCTGGGCATCCCGACCACACCGGAGCAGGTCTTCGGTTCCTCGCGAGCCGCTGCGGAACACGCACGGCAGAGCGCATCGGAAGCTCACATCCAGGAACCGGCCGCCTACGTCGTCGGGACCGAAGCTCTGCGCCGGGAAGCTACCAACGCGGGGTTCAAACTTGTTGATTCCGCCGCAGAGCAACCCGACTTTGTGCTACAGGGTTTCAACCCCGACGTCACGTGGCGGCACCTCGCAGAAGCCGGCTACGCGATCACCGCAGGCGCGCGGTGGATCGCAACAAATACGGACGCGACGATCCCTCGGGCGGAAGGTATCGCGCCGGGCAACGGGACGCTCGTCGCCGCGGTGGCGGCCGCGACCGGACAGGAACCAGTCGTGACCGGCAAGCCCGCCCCGACGCTCATGCAGATGGCGGCGCGGGCCGTGGGAGCACAGAATCCGCTCGTGATCGGCGATAGGCTCGACACCGATGTTGCAGGGGGAAACGCTGCCGGCTTCGCTACCGCGCTCGTCCTGACCGGGGTCGATACGCTCGCCGCCGCTAAGCAGGCGGAGCCTGGGCTGAAACCGCGTTACGTACTCAATGACTTACGCGAGTTGCGGGCACCAGCCCACTCCTGTGTACTCGAAGACAGCGGACCTCAAGAGAGCCTGAATGACTAGCGAGAACTCACCAGAACACGACGCGGCAACGGAACAGCCGGCACAAGATCTACCGGCGCAGGAGCTGCCGGAAGTGCTGCAGCCGCTCGCTGACCTCGATTCGCTACCGGTCAGCGAACACCCTGAACGGTTCAGCCGCGTTCTTGACGACCTCACCAATGTCCTGGAGAGCGATCTTCCGTGAGCGCCCCTCAACGCCTTGACGCCGCACTCGCCGACCTCGGCTATGCCCCGTCCCGGACCCGCGCGGCCGTACTGATCCGCGAAGGCCGTGTCTTCGTCGAAGGCAAGCCAGCGACCAAGCCTTCGGCCAAGGTTAAGCCGGGTGCCAGCATCGTTATCCAGGAGCATGCCGAAGACCGCTGGGTGGGGCGCGCGGCAGGCAAGCTGCACGCGGCGCTGGAGGCACTCAGCGCTCGCGGGATCAGGTTGCCGATCAACGGGGCAATCTGCATGGATGCCGGGGCGTCCACGGGCGGATTCACGCAGGTTCTGTTGGATTACGGGGCCGAACGCGTGTACTCGGTCGATGTGGGGCATGGGCAGCTTCACTCGAGCCTTGCTGAGGATGCGCGGATTGTGAACCGCGAAGGCGTCAACGTGCGTCATCTTGAGCCGGGGTTCATCCCGGGCGGTGTTGATGTCATGGTGGGGGATCTGTCTTTTATTTCGCTCACGCTCGTGTTGGAGCCGCTGGCCGCGCAGCTGCGTGAAGGCGGGCGAATGCTGATGCTGGTCAAGCCTCAATTTGAGGTGGGGCGTTCGGGGCTGAATAAGGCGGGCGTTGTGGTTCAACCTGCTTTGCGGCGCCACGCTGTGACGAAGGTTCTGGACTTCGCGGAGCAAGCAGGGCTGGGTTTGAGGCCTGTGGCTGTGTTGCGTTCCGAGGTGCCGGGGCAAGACGGAAACGTCGAATTCTTTGTCGTGTGGATAAAGGAAAACGCTGAATCGGAGGATTCATCCACAAGCGAGCGCAACCTGACGGCGTTGCTGGATGCCGTTGACTATTCTTGAAAGTCGGGAACAACAAGGAGCGTCAGTGCGTCGGATCTTGGTGATGACCCACACGGGTCGAGAAGAAGCTGTAGCGATCGCGATTCGTGCAGTGAGCGTTTTGTCGGCCCACGGCCTTTCACCCGTCATGATGCGTGATGAAGTCGATGTGATTGGCCAGTCCCGCATTGATTCCTCTTTGCCGGATGCGGCTTCAAACCTTGAGGTCCTGGGCGAGGGCGTGGGGCTCGATGAGCTTGAGCTCGTCATGGTTCTGGGCGGCGACGGCACGATGCTGCGCTCGGCCGAGCTGACGCGTGGCAGCAATGTTCCTTTGCTGGGCGTGAATTTGGGCCACGTTGGCTTCCTTGCTGAAAGTGAAAAAGCCGATATCGACGCGGTGGTTGAGGCGATCGCGAACCGCGCCTACACCGTGGATGAACGCATGGCGATTGACGTTCAGGTGTGGCATGAGGGTCGCAGGGGCGCGCACACATGGGCGCTCAACGAGGCAGCTGTCGAGAAATCGAACCGTGAACGCATGCTTGAGGTAGCGATCGATGTGGATGGGTCGCCGATCTCGACGTTCGGTTGCGATGGTGTTGTGTTTGCGACGCCGACGGGGTCCACGGCCTATGCATTTTCTGCCGGTGGGCCGGTGGTGTGGCCCGAGGTCGAGGCATTGGTGGTTGCACCGATTTCTGCGCATGCGCTGTTCGCTAAACCGCTGGTTGTTGCGCCTTCGTCAACGACCGCCGCTGAGGTTCTGACCCGTACAGATGCGGCGGGAGTTTTGTGGTGCGATGGCCGCCGCATGGTTGAACTGGCCCCGGGCTCCCGCGTTGAGGTGACCCGATCCAAGACTCCAGTGCGGCTTGTGCGTTTGACGAATACGCCGTTCGCGGAGAGGCTCGTGGCTAAATTCAAGCTGCCCACGGTGGGGTGGCGCGGCCCGATCGAGGACTCCGGAGCGCACCCTAAAACTTCGGAGTTGCCGGCGGTGCACCGCATCAGCGTTGTGGAGCCTCCGCATAATTCGGAGCGCCTGCCGTCGCATCGGGCCACGGAGCTGTACCACCACGAACCCAAACAGCCGTTAGGGGAGCAGCCGGGTGCGCGTCCGGGGGACCAACAGCGAGGCGGAGGTGAGCCGCGATGATCGAGTCCGTCAACATCCGTGGCCTCGGTGTTATCGAGGAAGCCTCCTTGCCGTTCGGGCCAGGACTGACCGTGGTGACGGGTGAAACCGGCGCAGGTAAGACGATGGTCGTGACAGCGCTCGGGCTGATCTCCGGGGCGCGTGCAGATTCCGGCGTGGTGCGCCGCGGCCAAGATGCTGCGGTCGTGGAAGCCACTGTGGTGGGCGCGTCAGAGGACGCCGCGTTTCAGATCGCTTCCGAAGCTGGCGCCGAAACCGACGGGGAAGGTGCCGAATCGGTTCTGTATCTCTCCCGCACGATCGCGGCGAAAGGCCGCAGCCGAGCTCATGCTGGTGGACGAGCCGTGCCGGTTGCTGTGCTCGGGCGCATCGGCGAATCTCTCTTGACCGTGCATGGGCAGACCGATCAGCTGCGTCTCCGTGGCGCGGCCGAACAAAGGGCCGCCCTCGACGCCTTCGCAGGCACCGAACTTGCGACGGCGCTCGCCGAATATAAGGACGTTTACCGGGAACTCAAGGCGGCACGCGCGGAGCTGACCGACGTCGAGCAGAACCGCTACGAACGTCAGATGGAAGAGCAGACCCTCCAGGCCGCTCTCGAAGAGATCGATGCGGTGGACCCGCAAAAGGGTGAAGCCCAGGAACTCGATGCGCGCTCACATAAGCTCAGCCACATCGAGGAACTCCGTACCGCTTCCGCGACCGCGCACGCCGCGCTGGTGTCCGAAGAGATCGGTGAAGCGGTCGATGTCGTCTCACTTCTGGATGCTGCTCAGCGCGCGCTGGAATCAGTTGACAGCCAGGACCCTGCGTTGGCGGAACAGACTCAACGCCTGCGGGAAGTCGGCTACGTGATCTCCGACATCGCGACTGAACTTGCAAGCTACCAGCAGAGCCTCGATGCAGATGGGCCATCCGAGCTCGCAGCGGTCGAAGAACGGCGCGCAGCTCTCAACGCGTTGACGCGCAAATACGCGCCGGACGTGGATGCCGTGATCGAGTGGGCCGCCAAGGCACGAGCCCGGCACCTCGAACTCATCGACGACCCGACCCGCGTCGAAGAACTCACCCAAAAACTCGACGAGCTCAGCTCGAAACTGACCGAACACGCTGAGAAAGTCCACGAGCTGCGTTCTGAGGCCGCGCAGCAGCTTGCCCAGAACGTAGACGAAGAACTTGCCGCTCTCGCGATGCCGAACGCTCACCTCACCATCCAGGTGACCGAGACAGAACCAGGGCCACACGGTGCCGACGAGGTCGCGTTCCTACTCGCCCCGCACCCTGGGGCTGACCCGCGTCCGCTGGGCAAGGGAGCCTCCGGCGGTGAGCTGTCCCGCGTCATGCTGGCTCTTGAAGTCGTGCTCGCAGCAACCGACCCGGTCCCGACGTTCATCTTCGACGAAGTCGACGCCGGCGTCGGTGGGGAAGCGGCAGTAGAAATCGGCCGTCGTCTGGCCCGGCTTGCCCGCCACGTCCAAGTCATCGTGGTGACCCACCTGCCGCAGGTAGCCGCGTTCGGCGACCAACACCTCACCATCAACAAGACCAGCCATCACGACGGCGTCGACGGGTTCACGACATCGGACATCAAGGCACTCAGCGAGGACGAACGAGTCAAGGAACTCGCCCGCATGCTTGCCGGCCAATCGGAATCCGAAGCGGCCCGCGCCCACGCACAAGAGCTGCTCACCGACGCCGAGCGCGAACGCAACGAAGCCAACTGAAACTCAACGTCAGCGACTCAAGCACGGTAACGAGGAGCCCATGTCCACGCATCATCCAGAGCATCAGGCCGAGACCGGCGAACACGAACTGGGCGACGTCCGGGTTCCCGCGGCTGTCACTCACGCAGAAACCGTGTTCAACGGAGCGATCTTCGACATCACCCGCGAAACGTTCACGATGCCCGGGGATGACGCGCCCATCACGCGCGAATTCATGACCCACCCGGGCGCAGTGGGAATCCTCGCCGTGGACGAACACGGCCGGATCCTGCTTCAGAAGCAACGCCGCCAGCCGGTCCGCGCCGAGCTGTGGGAAGTCCCAGCAGGGCTGCTCGACGTCCAAGGCGAACCAGCACTGGATGCCGCGCGCCGCGAACTCGCAGAAGAAGCCGATCTCCGCGCCGATACCTGGCATGTGCTTGCAGACCACTACATGTCGCCAGGATGCTCCTCTGAAGCGATGCGCATCTACCTTGCTCAAGACCTCCACGAGATCCCCGAAAACGAACGCCACGAACGCGCCGAAGAAGAAGCGTTCCTCGAACCACAATGGGTTCCGTTCGAAGACGCCGTCACAGCGGTATTGAGCGGCCGCATCGGTAACCCGACCACCGTCGTCGGGATCCTAGCGCTCGCCGCTCACAAGGCCCGCGGCAACCAAACCCTACGGCCAGCCGATGCGCCATGGCCAGCGCGCCCGCACCATGCGTGAGGCCGCGCCGACGCCGCTTGAAAAAAGCGCGGAGATCTACCTGCAACACCTCGTGGTTGAACGCGGGTTGTCAGCCAACACTGTCGCGGCATATCGGCGAGACATCCGCCGTTATACCGACTTCCTCGCGAGCCAAGGCATAACGCAAGCCAGCGATATCACCCCGCAGAACATCAGCGCGTTCCAGCAGTCCCTCCGCGACGGCTCGGACGGGAAGAAGCCGCTAGCTGCCCGATCCGCGGCGCGCACGATCGTCGCGGTGCGTGGAATGCACACCTTCTGGGCGCTCGAAGGCATCACCGCAGACAACCCCGCAGCCGACATCCACCCCAACGCCGTGCCCCAGCAATTGCCGAAAGCTCTGAGCGTTCAGGAGGTCGCGCGCCTCATCGACGCACCCGACACCTCAACCCCGGGCGGTCTGCGCGACCGCGCACTCATCGAATTCCTCTACGCAACCGGGGCGCGCGCATCGGAAGCGGTGGGCCTCGACGTCGACGATCTGAACCTCATCCTTGACAGCAACTCAAGCGCCGCCGACCTTGACGAGGACGGGAACAAACTTCCCTCTGTCGTGAGGGTTCGGGGTAAAGGGGACAAGGAACGCTACGTTCCGTTAGGTAGCTATGCGGTCGACGCGCTCAACGCATACCTTGTGCGTGGACGGCCCGCGCTCGCGGCAAAAGGCAAAGGCAGCCCAGCGCTGTTCCTCAACCAACGAGGGGGCAGGCTTTCGCGTCAGTCCGTTTTCAACAGCGTCACAGCGGCCGCGAGCAAAGCCAAGCTGACACAAGAAATCAGTCCGCACACCCTGCGTCACTCGTTTGCGACCCACCTCATCAGCGGCGGAGCGGACGTCCGCGTGGTCCAAGAATTGCTCGGCCATGCATCCGTGACCACGACCCAGGTCTATACGATGGTCACCGCGGAAACTCTGCGCGAAGTCTTCGCGACCTCGCACCCGCGGGCCCGCTGAGCCGAACGGCATAAATGCACTGAGCCGAACGGCATAAATGCGCTAAGCCGAACGGCTTAATCCTTAAATACCGAGAATCACAGACGCGATACCGAAGTAGATCAGCAAACCCGTCGCATCACAAAACGTTGAAATAAACGGGTTAGAAAACACGGCAGGGTCCGCGCCGACCTTCTTGGCGATGATCGGCATCATGCCGCCCACCACAGCCGCTTGAACACACACCGCGAGCAGCGTCAGTCCGATCACGGTCCCGAACGTGAAACCGTAAATGAACCCGGTGATGACAAACGCAAGCGATCCCAGAATCAATCCGAGAACAAATCCAACCCGCAGCTCCCGCCAAATCACCTTAGGTAAGTCGCGGATACGGACCTCACCGACCGCAAGGGCACGCGTCACAGTGGTAGCAGCCTGGTTACCGGTGTTACCGCCGGTTCCGGTGAGCAGCGGGATGAACAGCGCAAGGATCACGACCGACGAAAGTTTGTCTTCGAACAGATCCAGCACCTTGACCGTCAACGCCGCAGACAGCGCAAGCATCACAAGCCACACAACGCGCGACTGAACAATCCGCATGATCGAGGACGAGAGGTAAGACTTCTCGAGCGGCTCCGCACCACCCGAGCGAGCCGCGTCCTCCGCGTCCTCTTCGTTGATGATCTCGACCGCATCGTCATAGGTCAAAACACCAAGCAAACGGTGTTCAGCATCCACGATCGGCATCGCAAGCAATTTGCCGCCCAAGAACCGGCGCGCGGTCTCTTCACGAGGATCCGTAGCGTGCGCTGACTCGGCCTCACGCATGATTTCCCGGACGGTCAGGTCATCGTCCGAAGACAACAGACGGCGCAAACCCGTGACCCCCAAAAGGGTGCGGGAATCATCCAAAACAGGAAGCAGATAAATCGTTTCCGGCTCATCAATATGTGCTTTGACGTGATCGATGGCTCTGCGCACCGTCCACTCAGGA
This sequence comes from Pseudoglutamicibacter cumminsii, assembly GCF_016907775.1. Taxonomy (NCBI): domain Bacteria; kingdom Bacillati; phylum Actinomycetota; class Actinomycetes; order Micrococcales; family Micrococcaceae; genus Pseudoglutamicibacter; species Pseudoglutamicibacter cumminsii. The sequence goes on from NZ_JAFBCO010000001.1 coordinate 1,671,379, forward strand.
TGCAGCCACAGCACCTCAGGCGACATGTAGCGGCCGATGGCGTCTTCGGGGTAACCGAGCACCGTTGTGGTCATGGTGCGTTGCTCGAGGTCGAGTCCAGACATCAGGCGGTCAGCAACTTTAGCCGGTAGCTCATCGAACAGGGACGCGCGGTCGTCAGGGTCGAGCTCGTTGAAGATCTCGAAGATTTCGCCGTGCCGCAGCTCAGCGATCAGCTCCGCCTGGGTTGCGGGGGAGAGGCTTTCGAAAACCGCGAGCGCCGTGTCTTTTTCCAGGACTCGGTACACGATCGCCGCCTGGTCGGTCGGCAGCGTCTTCATGAGGTACGCCATGTCGTGGCTGGGTACCTTGCGTGCGAGGTGGCCAAGCTTGACCAGCTCGGCTTCATTACGCGGGTGGTCGCGCAGCGAATCGATCAGCTGATCCATCGTCATGATGACTCCTCACCCCGGGCTGACAACGCGGCAATGGACTGCCGCCGTTTACACCCTACCCGTAAAGATATAACCAACGATGCGGGAGCCGGCTGGCGCGGTCATCAGGGCCTTATCAGGGCGAAAGTTTCGAGTTTCAGTTGAGGGTCAAGGCTCGCCGAGATAGAGGGCAAAACCAGCTTTAATCACGCAAAAACCACTAGCCTTAAAACAGAGCACGCAAGCACATCACGACAACGAAACTCAGCACGGAAGGGCGGTCTCACCCGTGAGCGATCCAAACTCCTTTGGCCGAGTACCTGCGCCAGGCGGAATGCAGGAACTCAACGCCCTCGGACGCCCTCTGAGTAAGCTCCCTGAGCCACCTGTGCTGACCGAACACGGCCCGGCCCGCATTATCGCGATGGTCAACCAGAAGGGCGGCGTCGGTAAGACGACGTCCTCGATTAACCTCGCGGCCTCACTTGCGGAACTCGGCCGACGCGTCCTCATCGTGGACTTCGACCCTCAGGGTGCCGCATCGGCAGGCTTCGGCGTCAACCCGCACGAACTCGACCTGACCGTCTACAACGTGCTCATGGAACGCCGCGTCGAGATCCGCGACGCGATCCTGCAGACCGACGTCCAGAACATCGACCTGCTGCCGGCCAACATCGACCTCTCCGCAGCGGAAGTTCAGCTCGTCAACGAAGTCGCCCGTGAACAGGTCCTCGCCTCGCAGCTGCGTAAGGTCTCCGATGACTACGACGTCATCATCATCGACTGCCAGCCGTCCCTCGGCCTGCTGACCGTCAACGCGCTCGCCGCAGCGCACGGCGTCATCATCCCGCTCACCGCGGAGTTCTTCGCGCTGCGTGCCGTGGCCCTGCTGATCGACACGATCGAGAAAGTTCAGGACCGTATCAACCCTGACCTGCAGATCGACGGCGTGCTCGCGACGATGTATGACCAGCGGACCCTCCACTCGCGTGAAGTGCTGGGCCGACTCGACGAAGCCTTCGGCGACAAGCTTTTCGAAACCGTGATCCGCCGCACCGTGAAGTTCCCGGACGCAACGGTCGCAATGGAACCGATCACCGAATTCGCTCCATCGCACGCCGGCGCACACGGCTACCGGCGCCTCGCTAAAGAGCTCATCGCGCGCGGCGGAGCTCCGTGACACAGCAACCCGGCGCCGGACACGAGAGCACAGCTCCCAAAGCCCCCGGCCCGGCCGCGAGCGCAAACTTCCAAGTAACGCTCGAAAACTTCAACGGTCCCTTCGAGGTGCTGGTTGAGATGCTGAGCCGGCGCGACCTCGACATCACCGAAGTTGCGCTCGCCGAAGTAACCGACGAATTCGTCGCGTATCTGCGCACGCTCGCCGATGAAATCGGCGCGACGGTCCTCGATGAAACCACCGAGTTCCTTGTGGTCGCCTCAACGCTGCTCGACATGAAAGCCGCGCGCCTCCTTCCGCAAGGCGAAGTGGAAGACGCCGAGGACATCGAACGCCTTGAAGCTCGCGACCTTCTGTTCGCGAGGCTGCTCCAGTACAAGGCCTACAAAGAAGCCGCGACTGTTTTGGAACACCTGCTGGAAGCGGGAAGCCGGTTTGTTCCGCGGCAGGTCAGGGCAGATGACCCCGATGTGCGCGAGCACCTTCCGGAACTCGAATGGACGCACACTCCGGAACAGTTCGCGGCCATCGCCGCGAAGGCCCTTGCACACGAACACACTGCTGAGCCCGATGAGGTCGGCACGGACCACATCCATGACGCCCCGGTTTCGGTTGCCGAACAGGCGCAACAGATCGCGGCACGGCTCCGCGCCGCTAAAGCGCTCACTTTTAGCGAGCTCACTGCCGACGCCGAAGCATCCCTCGTCGTGGTCGCCCGCTTCCTCGCTCTGCTCGAAATGTATCGAGACCGCGCAGTGGATCTTGAACAGGAATCCCCGCTTACTGAGATCATGGTCGAATGGATCGCTACAGGCTCCGGAGAGTTCCGGGTCGCTGAATACGACGGCGACGAGGAAGCCGCCTCACAAGGAGGAACAGCATGAGCCACGAGACGGCCAACATCGAAGAAACAGACGCAACTGATGCGGCGCAGTTCCGTGAAGGGCTTGAAGCCGTGCTGATGGTCGCCGACCGTCCGCTCACGGAAACGGAGCTCGCTGAGCTGCTGGAGGTCGATGCGGCGGGCATCAGCCGCGTGCTCCACGAGCTCGCGGCAGAGTATGATGGAAAGTCGCGCTCCACATACCAAGCCAACACAGACGACGGCAACAGAGACCAAGCCAACACCGACCAAGGCTTCAGCGTTCGTCGTGGATTCCAGCTCCGCAGAGTAGGTGGCGGTTGGCGTATCGGGGCGCGGCAGGAGCATCGTGAGCTTGTATCTCGCTTTGTTCTCGAGGGCCAAACGGCCAAGCTTTCAGCCGCCGCGATGGAAACCCTGGCGATCATTGCGTATCGGCAGCCGGTGTCCCGAGCCCGCATCGCAAGCATCCGTGGAGTGAACGCGGACGGCGTGGTGCGCACCCTGATGACGCGCGGTTTGATCGAACAGGTCGCGACCGATGAGGTCACTGGGGCGGGTCTCTTTGGGACCACGCCGGTACTTCTGGAAAGATTAGGCGTAGACAGCCTCGAAGAACTTCCAGACCTGTCGCCACTTTTGCCAGGTGTTGAAAACTTGGATGATGTACTGCCCTCGTTGTGATAATGACGGCGACGGCGGAATAGTCATTCGCTAATCGAAGGACGTTGAGACGTATGACTCGCCAGACTGGATCGAATTCGCGTGGGGGTTCGCGCCGCCGCGGGCACGGTAAACCGAAGGAACAGCCGAAGGGCTTCCAAGCGGGGCAGGTTCGCCGTGGTCGTGCCCCGAAGCAGGATGAAGTAGACCAGTACGCGGGCGGTCAGAAGCCTCAGCTTGGCGGCCAGAAGAGCAACGCACAGAAGCGTGGTGGCGCTAAAGGCGGCGCCCAGAAACACGGCGCCCAGCAGCGCGGTGGGCAGCAGCGTGGCCAGAAGCCGCGTGGTCCGCGTGCTTTCGCTGAGGATCGTTTCAATGATCTTGGTCCGGTGCGTCGTCGCCGCCGCGGCCCGTCGACTCCGGTGGATTCTGGCCCACGTAAGGAGCACAGCGATGGCGAGCGTTTGCAGAAGGTCATGGCTAACGCGGGTGTCGCGTCGCGCCGTGCGAGTGAGGAGATCATCCTCGCGGGTCGCGTTGAGGTCAACCACCAGATCGTGACTGAACTGGGTACGCGTGTGGATCCTGAGGTGGATGTGATCCACGTCGACGGCATCCGTCTGCAACTCGACACGGAGAAGACTTACCTGGTCTTCAATAAGCCAGCAGGTGTCGTCACCTCGATGAATGATCCCGAGGGCCGCAAGGACATTTCCGATTTCTTGCGCGAGGGGCAGGCAGAGCGTTTGTATCACGTGGGCCGTCTGGATTATGAGACGGAAGGGCTGCTGTTGTTGACCAACGATGGTGAGCTTGCGCACCGCTTGACCCACCCGTCGTTCGAGGTGTCTAAGACGTATCTGGTTCAAATCCGTGGCCCGCTGCCTGATGGTGTGGGTGCACAGATGCGTGAAGGCATTGAGCTTGAAGACGGATTGGCGAAGGTTGATTCGTTCCGTCTGGTTGATGGGTCCGGTAAGGACCTGTTGGCTGAAGTGGTCTTGCATGAGGGCCGTAACCGGATTGTGCGCCGCCTGTTTGATGCGGTCGGTTTCCCGGTGCGCCGCCTGGTTCGTACTCAGATTGGCCCGATCACGTTGGGGCAGCAGCGCCAGGGTTCGGTGCGTCGCCTGAGCAAGACTGAGGTGGGGCACCTGCTAGCGGAAGTGGGTTTGTAGGCCGTGGCTGAGGGGTACCTTCAGGGTCCTGTCCTGGTGATTGGGACGGGGCTTTTGGGCACGTCGGCGGCGCTGGGTTTGCGTGCTGTTGGCCTTGAGGTTGGTTTGCGGGATGCCTCGCCGACTGCGCAGCGTATCGCTGTGGATATGGGCGCTGGTTTTTTGGCGCCGCAGGGCACGGATTTTGCGCCTTCTTTGGTGATTGTCGCTACGCCGCCGGATGTGACGCCGGGGATCATTGCGCAGGCTTTGGTCGAGTTCTCTGAGGCGGTTGTGATCGATTTGGCCTCGGTCAAGGGCTCGATCATTGATGTGCTGAAGGCTGACGACGATGTGTCTGAGGCTGATCTGGCTCGTTACGTTGGGTGCCACCCGATGGCGGGGCGTGAGAAGTCTGGTCCGGCGGCTGCCCGGGGTGCGTTGTTTACGGCGTCGCCGTGGGTTGTTGTTCCGCATGAGGGCTCTACGTCGCATGCGGTGAAGACCGCGAAGTCGGTGGGTCTGGATTTGGGTGCGTCGATCACCGTGATGGACGCGGAAGCCCACGATGCGGCGGTTGCGTTGATTTCTCATTTCCCGCAGATCGCGTCTTCGCTTTTGGCGTCGAGGCTTTTGAACGCTCCCGCGTCGTCGTTGGCGTTGGCGGGGAATGGTTTGCGTGACACGACGCGGATCGCTGCGAGTGACCCGAAGTTGTGGATCCAGATTCTGGCGCATAATGCGCAGCAGTTGATCCCGATTTTGGAGGGTCTGCAGTCGGACCTGGATCGGCTGCTTGCGACGTTGCGTGACCCGTTTGCTTCTGGTGCTGCCTTGGATCTTGCGGAGTTGATGACGGAAGGGAATCAGGGGCAGGCACGGATTCCGGGTAAGCACGGCGCGCCCCCGCAGTCTTTCGCTACGGTTTCTGTGATTGTGAATGATGAGCCTGGTCAGGTGGCCCGTTTGTTGACTGACATGGGTGAGGCCGGCATCAATATGGAGGACCTGCGGATGGAGCATTCGTCGGGTTATGAGGTTGGTTTGGTTGAGATCCAGGTTCTGCCTGGGCGCCGCGATGAGCTTGTGTCTGTTTTGACGGGCTTGGATTGGAAGGTTGTGCAGTGAGCATGGATGCGCAGGATGCTTTTGGTTCTCTGATTGTTGCTATCGATGGCCCGGCGGGTTCGGGTAAGTCGTCGGTGTCTAAGGAAGTGGCCCGGACGTTGGGTTTGGGGTACTTGGATACTGGTGCGATGTATCGTGCGGTGACGTTCGCGGCGTTGGAGTCTGGCATTGATTTGTCGGATCAGGACGCTGTTGCTCAGGCCGTGATTGAGGCGGACATTCAGTTGTCTACTGATCCGGATGATCAGCGCGTTGTGGTCAATGGCCGCGACGTGATGAAGGAGATCCGTGAGCCGCGTATTTCTGAGCGGGTTTCTGATGTATCAACGAATCTGAAGGTTCGTGAGAACCTCGTGGAGCGGCAGCGGAACGCGATTGTTGATGCTGGTCGGATTGTTGCTGAGGGCCGCGATATTACGACGGTGGTGGCGCCTTTCGCTGATGCGCGTGTCTTGCTCACGGCGTCGGAAGAGGTGCGGATGAAGCGCCGTGGTTTGCAGTTGAATAACACGCAGTCTGCGCAAGCCTTGGCTCAGCAGGTGGGGGAGCGCGATAAGAAGGACTCCTCGGTCGTGAACTTCATGGAGGCCGCTGAGGGCGTGACGTTGGTTGATACGTCTGAGCTGAACTTTGAGCAGTCTGTTGAGGCTGTTTTGACGGTTGTCGAGTATGAGATCAGCAAGCAGGCCACCGCGATTGTCGAGGGCGATAATGAGGCCGATGAGCAGCGTGCTGAGGCGCTGTTGGCTGGCTTGCAGGATTATGAGCTCGATGACGAGGACGCCGCTCTTCTGGCCGGTGAGGGCTGGGAAGCCGATGAGCCTGGCGAGAACCCTCCTGTGGTCGCGATTGTGGGCCGCCCGAACGTGGGTAAGTCCACGTTGGTGAACCGTATTTTGGGCCGCCGTGAGGCGGTTGTTGAGGACCTTCCGGGCGTTACGCGTGACCGCGTGACGTATGACGCGGAGTGGAACCTCAAGCGTTTCCGCGTTGTGGATACGGGCGGTTGGGAAGCCGATGCGAAGGGCATGGATCGCCTGGTCGCTGAGCAGGCTGAGCGTGCCGTTGACGTCGCGGATGTTGTTGTTCTTGTGGTCGATGCGGTGGTTGGCGCTACCGCGGCCGATGAAGCGATCGTGAAGATGTTGCGCCGCAAGGGCCGCCCGGTCTTGTTGGTTGCGAACAAGGTCGATGGTCCGTCGCTTGAAGCTGATGCGATGGCTTTGTGGAACCTCGGCTTTGGCGAGCCGCATCCGGTGTCTTCGTTGCATGGCCGCGGTACCGCGGACGTGCTGGATGAGCTGATCAAGATGTTGCCGGAGGAGTCCGCTTTCGGTGAGGCTGACCCTGAGGGCGGTCCGCGCCGTGTGGCTCTGCTGGGCCGCCCGAACGTGGGTAAGTCCTCGCTTCTGAATAAGCTGGCGGGCCACGAGCGTGCAGTGGTTTCCGATGAGTCGGGAACCACGCGTGACCCGATCGACGAGTTCGTGGAACTCGACGGCCGCATCTGGAAGTTCGTTGATACGGCGGGTTTGCGCCGTAAGCAACACATGGCATCGGGTGCTGACTATTACGCATCCCTGCGCACGGCATCGGCCCTCGACAAAGCCGAGGCGGTCGTCGTGCTTTTGGCTGTAGACGAGGAACTGGCTGAGCAGGATCAGCGGATCCTGCAGCAAGTGATCGATGCGGGCCGCTGCTTGGTCTTGGCTTTCAATAAGTGGGACAAGCTCGAGGACGAGCGCCGCTACTACCTCGAGCGCGAGATTGAGCAGGACCTCAAACACGTGTCCTGGGCTCCGCGGGTCAACATTTCCGCGAAGACCGGCTGGCATAAAGACAAGCTCGCGCCGGCTTTGGATATCGCCCTGGAATCCTGGGATCGCCGCATCCCTACGGGCAAGCTCAACTCCTTCTTGGGTGAATTGGTCGCTGAGCATCCGCACCCGTTGCGCGGCGGTAAGCAGCCTCGTATTTTGTTCGCGACGCAAGCGAGCGCGCGCCCGCCGAAGTTCGTGTTGTTCACCACGGGCTTCCTGGATCCGGGATACCGGCGCTTTATTGAGCGCCGTTTGCGCGAGACGTTCGACTTCCGCGGAACCCCGATCGACATTCAGATGCGGGTGCGTGAGCGCCGCGGAAACAAGCGCAAAAAGTAACACACAGAAGTTTCAATACAGAACAAAATTTTCCAACGTTAGAATGGCGAACATGTCTAAGGTTCTTTCCAATCTGCCCGTCGGCGAACGCGTCGGCATTGCTTTTTCAGGTGGCCTCGATACGTCGGTGGCTGTCGCATGGATGCGTGAAAACGGTGCGATTCCGTGCACGTACACCGCGCACATCGGCCAGCCGGACGAGCCGGATATCGAAGGTGTTCCTGGCCGCGCTAAAGAATACGGCGCGGAGATCGCTCGTCTTGTTGATGTTCAGGACATGCTGGTCCAGGAAGGCATCGCCGCGCTTCAGACGGGTGCTTTCCACATTCGTTCGGGCGGTAAGACCTACTTCAACACCACGCCTATCGGCCGCGCGGTAACCGGCATGATGCTGGTGCGCGCCATGAAGGAAGATGGCGTCAACATTTGGGGCGACGGCTCGACCTACAAGGGCAACGACATCGAGCGTTTCTACCGCTACGGCCTCATGGCCAACCCGAACTTGAAGATTTACAAGCCGTGGCTTGATTCGAAGTTCGTTGACGAGCTCGGTGGCCGCCAGGAGATGTCCGAATGGCTCACCGAACGCGGCTTCCCGTACCGTGACTCCGCTGAGAAGGCGTACTCGACGGACGCGAACATTTGGGGTGCTACGCACGAAGCGAAGGACCTCGAGTTCCTCAACAACGGCGTGAACTTGGTTGAGCCGATCATGGGCGTGGCCCCGTGGGATGAATCGGTTGAGATCAAGACCGAGGACGTCACGGTGACCTTCTATGAGGGCATGCCGGTTGCGATCAACGGCGTCGAGTACGAAGACAAGGTTGAGCTCGTCAAGGAAGCTAACCGCATCGGTGGCCGCCACGGCCTGGGTATCTCTGACCAGATCGAGAACCGCATCATCGAGGCGAAGTCCCGCGGTATCTACGAGGCTCCGGGCATGGCGCTCCTGCACATCACGTATGAGCGCCTGGTCAACGCGATCCACAACGAAGACACGATCGCGACCTACCACAACGAAGGCCGCCGTTTGGGTCGCCTCATGTACGAGGGCCGCTGGCTGGATCCGCAGGCACTCATGCAGCGCGAGGCTCTGATCCGTTGGGTTGCTTCCGCTGTGACGGGTTCGGTGACGTTGCGTCTGCGCCGCGGTGACGACTACTCGATCATGAACACCGAAGGCCCGAACTTGTCGTACCACCCTGAGAAGCTTTCGATGGAGCGCGTGGGTAACGCTGCATTCGGTCCGGATGAGCGCATCGGCCAGCTCACGATGCGCAACCTGGACATCGCTGACTCGCGTTCCCGCCTCGAGCAGTACGCCGAGCAGGGCATCGTGGGTGGCGTGACCGCCAAGCTCGTAGGCGAGCTTGAAGAGGGTGGCGCTGAAGCGATCGTGGCCGGTTCCGAACAGGCTGACGAGGACCTCGATGAGGCATCCAACCGTGCCGCATTCGACATGGGCACCGACTAATCAACGACGCGCCTAATCAACGCATAGAAACCAGCACATAGCGACGGGGGCTGCGGTTCAATCTGAACCGCAGCCCCCAACATCATCTGTATCTTTTATTCCTTGCCAGCTTCCTGGCGTGGGTCGTACTCGCCGGGCTTGAGGCCGGAGACGTCGACCTCGTCGAGCGGAATGAGCCGGCCCTGCTTAGTGACGAGGGCGTGGATGCCCCAGACTGCGAGGAAGATTGGCAACCCGATGTAGGAGGAGAGCACAGCGCCGAGGTTGCCGTTCTGGATGGCTTCGAAGTTCTGGCCGATGATGACCACGAAGATGACGCTCAACCCGATGATCGGACCGAACGGGTAGAGCGGCGCCTTATACGGCAGTTCGGACAAGTCGTGGCCTTGCTTGATGAACGCTCTGCGGAAGCGCAGGTGGCTCCACGAGATGCCTGCCCACACGGTGAAACCACACAGCGCGGAGATGTTGAGTAGCCACGTATATGCCTGGCCTTCGCCCATGAGGTGGGTTGTGAACGCGAACCCGCCGATTGCAGCGGTGGTCAGTAGCGCAGGGACCGGGACGCGGCGCTTGGAGAGCCACGTGAAGATTTTCGGAGCACGGCCAGATTCCGCGAGTGCGTACAGCATGCGGGTAGAGGAGTAGAGGCCCGAGTTACCTGCCGAGAGGATCGCGGTCAGGATCACGGCGTTCATGACACCGGCAGCGAGCGCGATGCCGGCGCGGTCGAACACGAGGGTGAACGGGGAAGCCGTGATGTCTTCGTTGTTCGCGGCCGCGAGCAGGTTCGGGTCGGTGTAGGGGAGCAGGAAGCCGATCACGGCGATCGCTGCGATGTAGAAGATCATGATGCGCCAGAACACGCCGCGGATGGCGCGCGGCATATCGCGGCGTGGGTTTTCGGATTCGCCGGCGGCGACACCCACGAGTTCGGTGCCCTGGAACGAGAAACCCGCGACCATGAACACGGCGATGGTCGACCACGGTCCGCCCACGAACGGTGCTTCGCCTGTGGTCCAGTTATGGAAGCCAGGGGATGGGCCGCCGATCACACCGATGATCATGAGCACGCCGAGCACGAGGAACACGATGACGGTCGCGACTTTGATGAGCGCGAACCAGAATTCGGATTCGCCGAAGGCACGTGCTGAGAGCGCGTTGATGGTGGTCAGCAGTGCTAGGAAGACTGCGGCCCAGATCCAGCCGGGAACATCAGGGAACCAGAACCGCATCACAAGCCCTGCTGCTACGAGTTCTGCCGCGAGTGTGATGGCCCAGTTGAACCAGTAGTTCCAGCCGGTTGCGAACCCGAATGAGGGGGACACGTAGCGGGACGCGTACACCTCGAAGGAGCCGGCTACGGGCAGGTGGGTGGACATCTCGCCGAGTGACTGCATGACCATGAGCACGACGAAGCCGATGAGTGCATAGGCTAGGAGCGCGCCGCCGGGGCCGGCTTGGGAGATGGTTGCGCCGGATGCGAGGAACAGCCCGGTGCCGATCGCGCCGCCGATGGCGATCATGCGCATGTGGCGGGCGTGCAGGCTCCGGTTGAGGTTGTCGGCAGCATCGTTGTGTGCGTGCTCGGTTTTGCTCATGTTCAACCTTTGGATCGTGTTTGGTTTGAGTGAGTGCCTCACTTTATGTCCGTTGAGACTACTCCTTTCTGCAGAGATGTGGGGGATGAAGTCACGAAGTGACACAGGTTTTGAGGCGGTCACGATATAGGATTCTCAGTAAGTTCATAGATATGATTCAGGTGATACATATATCGGTTGCTATGCAGGAGTCTGTCTCCGCAAGTGAAGGGTCAGAGGCTGGACAGCATGGGTGAGGAGTGGGGCATGGCGGACACAGCGATGTCGGGTAAGTGGTTTGCGAAGGCTTCTGTCGCTGCGGTTCTGGCTGCAACGTTGGGACTAACAGGTTGTGGTAGTTCCTCGGAATCGGCGAAGGAAACTAAGCCGGCCGAGTCTTCCAAGCAGTCAGGTGGCACGGATTCGGTTGCGCCGTCGGAATCGCCCAGTTCATCGGATTCAGCTGCGCCGTCGGAATCGGTTGCGCCGTCTGAGGCCAGCGCGGCAGCCAAACCTAGCGCGAACTCCAGTAAGTCGGAGAAGAGCGCAAGTACGCCGAAACCGAAGATCAACCGCAAGAAATTTGGCGCGAACACGGTGGTCATGGAAGGCACCGTGCGGATCATGTCCAACCGAGAACTTATTGACGGCCCGATGAAGAAGGATCTCAATGGGTGGGTGCCGGTTGAGGCCGATCAAATGACGGACCGCTATCCGATCCTGGTTCTCGACAAACCAACCAAGCTGACGGGGTATCAAGCTGACCCTGAGCCACGCACTGAGACTGTGAAGTATGTTTCGCTGGGGCATTCAAGCCCTGAATGGGCCAACCTGAATGTGTGGCAGCGGTATGACGGCAAGCGCGTCGTTGTCGTAGCTAATCAGGATGATTTTGGGTGGCCTTCCGATGTTTCGATGCCGCTCGGCTGGCTGCGGTTCGCTGGGCACGAAACTGCGGATATCGTCGTTCGCTGATCCCACGCTCTGCTGTGCCTACTGTTCGACGTAGGTGCACAGGGCTCGGCCGGGCTTGACGTTGTCCTGTTGTTCTGCGACGACTTTGCCGTTGATGAGGATCGTGCATTTCGCGGCGAGGTGCGCGCCTTGTGGGACATCGAAGCTCACTCGCACGTCGGAGAGGTCGTTGCTTTCACGCTTCACAACAAGCGGTTCGCTGGTTGCGGTGTCGAGTTTCCCGTGTTCGCCGCCGATTGCTGGGCCGAGCTTCCAGTCCATCGAGGTGAGATCAGCCGGATTGGTTGTGCTGGTTTGAGGTTGGGTTCCGGTCTCCACGGCGACGCCGCGGAACTCCACCTCGACCGTTTCGGCGCCGCAACCGGCGAGCCCCACTCCGATCAACGCTGTCGCGAGGCCTGCGCCGAACAACCTAGGTAGGCGACGTGCAGGTTTTGAAGCGTGACGGGTGAACATACGGGCCTTTCCTTCTTCCGCGATCCGCGGTTGGTCCGCGCACGAACCGCGGTTGATGCGCGATGGTGATCGTGCCTATTCTCTCATCTGCTGATCAGCCGCGCGGGAGCGCCACTAATTGGTCGCTTAAACCGGGCATAGTGTACGGTTGATCGGAGTCTGTCTACTCATTTTGGGCAGAGCCGTCCAGTCATGGGCAGGTATCGGGCTATGGCGCAGCTTGGTAGCGCGCTTGTCTGGGGGACAAGAGGTCGTCGGTTCAAATCCGGCTAGCCCGACCACGATAAATACCACTGGCGGGGTTGCAACAGTTGTTGTTGCAACCCCGCCAGTGTTTTGTCTGGCTATGCTAACTAGAACTGGTAGTCGGTTACGTCAGTTGGTAGGAACAGAACGCCGACGACCGTGCCGTCGCGGCTGATCGCGATGCGGGAGGTGAGTTCACCGGCTTCGTGACGCAGTGTCGAGGCGACCACGGCGGTGCCGATGTTTTTGGCAGTGAGTGTGTCAACCGCGTCGGTCTCTGGGTTGCCCTTGATAGGCACGACGGTCTGCTCGGTGATCTCTTGTAGCTCGCCGAGGTCGGTGAGGATCTCCGTCCACACTTGAGAGATGACGCTCCAGGGGAGGTCGTCGCGGACTCCTGGGTCGAGCATGGTGATGGTTTCGTTTTCTTCGCCGCGTGCGATGTGGCGGATGAGTTGGTCTGAAATGTCAGGGAGGTGCGTGGTTGGTTTCGGGGCCATGGTTTCTCCTGTGAATGGATTGCGTACGGTGCCGAACCGTTTGAAAGCGGCTTGCCGTGAGACGTTGAGTGCTTTCCCGATGTCTGCCCATGAGTGTCCCGCGCTGCGGGCTTGGGTTACGGCATCTTCTAGCTGGTGTTCGGCGAGGCTGACTGCCTGCGTGCAGTGGTGGATGTGCGTCAATGGATCCATGCACGTAAGTCAACCTTAGGTTGACGCCTATGTCAACCAAGGGTTGACGAAGGTGTAAAATTGGGGCATGACCAAGAAGAGGCGCTTCGACCTCCCTAAGCCTCTAGCCCTCGTATTCACCATCGCTATCTTTCTTGTGATACCGATTCCGCCTGCGGTGTATTTCGGTGGTGTCGACTGGCTGACTCAGGGACCTCAGGCTGGGTTGAAGGAGTTCCTCGTCACGTATGTTCTGGGTCTCGTGGTGCTGTTCGTGAGCCTTGGTTTTACTGTCTTTCGTGACCGAAAAAAGAAGAGTGGCCAGGCGACACAGGTGGTCGCGGGTGAGTAGACACCGGCAAACTGGCCAACGGCCTGGAATATGGGACATGTTGTGCCGACCACGGTCAGATTGCTTAGCAACCCAGACTGAATCGCAACTGAAAGAGCGGCATGTAAATCTGATACGCCACCGAAGCCAATCCTGTTCCCCCAACGTAGAGAAGCTTCGTTGGTTACGTTCCATGATCGCCTCCTGACGCACATCACTATCAGAACAGCGACCCCGGATGGATTTCCCATCCGGGGTCGCTGTTGCGTTGCAGGCTCCTAAGCTGACATTTGCAGGCTCGATGCATCGATGGCATCGAAATTCCTGCGAAGCCTAGGTGCCCGTTAATTCAGTAGGGCTAAGGCGGCACCTACAGCAAGCACCGTCAAAGCGACGTTAACAACGACGATCGCCAGATTGATCGCAAGTAACTGCTTTTTCTGAGCCACGTGCTTATTCCTGATGATCGCGTAGAGGATCGCACTTGCGATGGCCGGTCCGAGTGGTACGAAGAGCGCGAAAGCCCCAGCCATGATGGTCACGGTAAGTGCGACCGGATACAGCTGCTGTTGAGAGCCACCGTCTGGTCGCTCACGTTTGTTCACCGTGTTCATGATGTTCTGGTCCCCCTCGAAACGACGTGGTTCATTGGGTGAAGCGCCCTGAGTCTCCACTAAACCCAGGGCGTTTCAGGAGTAGTGCCCCATAGAGTGGTGTAACTCGGTGGCCGAGATCGTCTCCGACTTCGTGTCGTTGTCGGATGTAGAGCGGCCACCGCGTGATCCTTCGAGTCAACCTTCCAAAGAATCCTCGAACGGAGTCATCACGATGACCGCACCCCATATTGTCGACCCTGCCGGCCTGCTGGGCCAAGCCCTCGCCGATGCATCACCGGATCTGATGCGCGAGCTGCTGCAGACCATGATCAACGCCCTGCTTTCCGCCGACGCCGACAGCGTGTGCGGGGCCGAATGGAACGCCCGCTCCGAGCAGCGGACGAATCGCCGCAACGGCTACCGCCAGCGCCCGCTGGACACCCGCGTCGGCACGATCGATGTCGCCGTCCCGAAGCTGCGCCAGGGCTCGTATTTCCCGGAGTGGCTGCTCGAGCGCCGCAAGCGGGCCGAGTCCGCCCTGATCACGGTCGTGGCGGACTGCTACCTCGCTGGTGTGTCCACCCGCCGGATGGACAAGCTCGTCAAGACGCTCGGCATCCACGCCCTGTCGAAATCCCAGGTCTCGCGCATGGCCGCCGACCTCGACGAGCAGGTCGCCGCGTTCCGCCACCGACGTCTGGACGAGGCCGGGCCGTTCACGTTCGTCACCGCTGATGCGCTGGCGATCAAGGTCCGCGAGAACAAGCAGGTCGTCAAAGCCTCGGTGCTGCTGGCCACCGGCGTCAACGGTGACGGCCACCGCGAGGTCCTGGGCATGCAAGTCGCCACCAGCGAGACGAAGGCCTCGTGGAACACCTTCTTCGCCGACCTGGTGGCCCGTGGCCTGGGCGGAGTGCGGCTGGTGACCTCCGATGCCCACGCCGGGCTGGTGGAGGCGATCGCGGCACACCTGCCCGGGGCCGCCTGGCAGCGCTGCCGCACCCACTACGCCGCCAACCTCATGGCCGTGTGCCCCAAGTCCATGTGGCCGGCGGTGAAGGCGATGTTGCACAGCGTGTACGACCAGCCCACCGCATCGGCCGTGCACGAGCAGTTCGACCGCCTGCTGGAGTACACCGACAGCAGGCTGCCCGAGGTTGCTGACCACCTCGGCGATGCCCGTGAGGACCTGCTCGCCTTCACCGGGTTCCCCGACGATGTGTGGCGGCAGATCTGGTCCAACAACCCCACCGAACGTCTCAACCGGGAGATCCGCCGCCGCACCGACGTGGTCGGGATCTTCCCGAACCGGGATGCCATCGTTCGCCTCGTCGGCGCCGTCCTGGCCGAGCAGACCGACGAATGGGCCGAAGGCCGCCGCTACCTCGGTCTCGAAGTCCTCAGCCGCTGCCGACTCACCCTGACCACCGACCCCGCCACCAGCTCGCCGACGGAGGTGAGCACCGACGACCTGATGCAACTACCCGCCTGACCACCCACGAAGGATCACCATTCAGTTACACCACTTCCAGGGGCTTGACCGTTTCAGGTAGGGCGTCGGGTGTTGACTAGGCTTTTTGACGGAGGCTCGCTTTTATGAATCTTCCGATCTATCTTTTCACTACTCAACGAGGGATCAACTCTTGAAAATTATGAGGAAACTCTTCTCTGTCTTTGCTGCAACAGCAATGATTGCCGGTGCAGGGTTGGCAGTATCTGCACCTGCTGCAAATGCCGCATCCTGCACCAAGCTGACGGTGGCTTCAAAGGACGGACGTGTTCTGTATCTATGGAAGTGTGGAACCGAACTTCATGGCCAGCTGGTGAATGCATCAACTGGTGACCTTGCATACCTTCGTGCACCAGGCGGACAAACGACCGGTGGCAAGCGAGTTGCGGCAGGAAAGACGAGCGTCAACACCGGGAATGCAAGCGGCAAGTGGGCTGCATGCGTTGCGGTCAAAGATCGCCCTGGCAAAGACTGGTGCACCGCTTACAAGAGCTAAGCTGGAAGAAAGCATTAAAGGAAAGGAGTAGAGAGATCTACTCGTCTATCTTCTGGCGAACCAAGCCTGTCACAGTCGTACTGGAAATCGTTCTAGTGATTGTGGCGGGCTTGGTGCTCGTTCTAACAAGCCCAAGCGGTCTGGATCTGAAGGTGTATCGAGAAGGTGGTCTTGCGCTTCTCCATAACCCCTCGTCGCTTTACGATGCGATTCTGGGACCTGTGGGAGATCCAGGCCTCCCTTTCACGTATCCGCCGTTTGCGGCTCTTATTTTTGTCCCGATAGCGATAATGCCATTTTGGGCAGCTTTTGTGCTGTCGATTTTAGTTTCGATCGTTGCAGTCCTTTATGTCAGCAAAGATCTCTCTGAGCGAATAGTGGCAAAGTGGCCTAAACTTGAGTCGTACGTAACTACGGTTACGGTAAGCTCGCTGTTGCTAGTCTCAGGCCCCTTTCGAGACACCATTTGGTATGGTCAGATCAACATACTGATTTTTGCGGCCTGCTATCTGACCTTTGTCAAATGCAAGTCTCTAGCGCCATTTGTCGTCGTAGTTGGTATTTTTGCTGGCATCAAGCTGACTCCCATTGCCTTTTTGATTCTTCCGTTCGCAATGAAAAAATGGCGCGCGCTTATCATTGGCGTTGCTACATTCTTTGGTACTCAACTTGTGGGGTGGCTAGTTTCCCCGCACAACACCGTTCATTACTGGACCGATGTTCTCCGTGATCCTACGCGCGTGGGCGGGATTGGGTATCTAGACAACGTTTCGATTCAGGCCGTTCTTGAAAGAGCTGGACAGTCTCAAGCGGTGTGGTTTGTTATCGCACTCATTGTCGGGCTTTCATTTGTCGGGCTGCTATGGAGGATTGCTCCGTACACTGATCGTGTTGCAATGCTTGGCATTGCATCCGCATGTCCGGTGCTTGTGTCGCCCGTTAGCTGGTCCCACCATTGGGTGTGGTGGCCGATTATTGCGCTTGGTTGGATAACTCTGGCCCAGAAGGCTCCGTCAGTAGTAAAGTACACGATTTGGGTAGTAACGACGCTTTCTACGACTGCTTTGTTCTTTGCGCCTAAAGCCATCTCACTGGCTTTCGGCGTGTTCCCGGACGAGGAAATTGTACCGATGTGGGGGTATATCGCTCCAACACTTCCAGTTTTGGCAAACATGATTTGCTTGTACTTGGGCTTTGCTGTTCGAAGTCAAGTTCTCGCCTCAGAAGTAGGTATTGACAATTTTGATCGTGAGCTCGCCATGTAGTCTTTGCCAAGATGCCCTTTGATTGCATCTGACTGATTTTAGATCGCAGCATAAATCAGAACAGCCTTTGTCACTTTATAGAGATAGCGGACTTCGGACAATCCGACGTCCGCTGTCGTCGTTCATGAGAAGCTGAAAGCAAATAAGATGGGTCCGATTCAATGATTCTTTATGCGCTGCTATGGTTTCTCAAACTGTTCGAAAGCGTTCATGTGACGGGTGTATAAACAACTTTCACAAACAGAATCCTTCCAAGATTCCGTCCGCACCCCCTTTTGACCCTTAACCCAGTTCTCATCCGGGGTCGCTGTTGCGTTGCAGGCTCCTAAGCTGACATTTGCAGGCTCGATGCATCGATGGCATCGAAATTCCTGCGAAGCCTAGGTGCCCGTTAATTCAGTAGGGCTAAGGCGACACCTACAGCAAGCACCGTCAAAGCGACGTTAACAACGACGATCGCCAGATTGATCGCAAGTAACTGCTTTTTCTGAGCCACGTGCTTATTCCTGATGATCGCGTAGAGGATCGCACTTGCGATGGCCGGTCCGAGTGGTACGAAGAGCGCGAAAGCCCCAGCCATGATGGTCACGGTAAGTGCGACCGGATACAGCTGCTGTTGAGAGCCACCGTCTGGTCGCTCACGTTTGTTCATGGTGCTCATGATTACTGACCTCTCCAGGTGGAAGAATATCCCTTAGATGTACCGGTTAGTCGGCCTTTGATGGATTTCAGCTGTACACACAGCCCTTTAAGAGGCCCGACCCTATAGCTGAATACAGCCTCTAGATTTGCAGTTTTACCCCCGGAACCGGGTCAAGCCCCTGGAAGTGGTGTAACTGAATGGTGATCCTTCGTGGGTGGTCAGGCGGGTAGTTGCATCAGGTCGTCGGTGCTCACCTCCGTCGGCGAGCTGGTGGCGGGGTCGGTGGTCAGGGTGAGTCGGCAGCGGCTGAGGACTTCGAGACCGAGGTAGCGGCGGCCTTCGGCCCATTCGTCGGTCTGCTCGGCCAGGACGGCGCCGACGAGGCGAACGATGGCATCCCGGTTCGGGAAGATCCCGACCACGTCGGTGCGGCGGCGGATCTCCCGGTTGAGACGTTCGGTGGGGTTGTTGGACCAGATCTGCCGCCACACATCGTCGGGGAACCCGGTGAAGGCGAGCAGGTCCTCACGGGCATCGCCGAGGTGGTCAGCAACCTCGGGCAGCCTGCTGTCGGTGTACTCCAGCAGGCGGTCGAACTGCTCGTGCACGGCCGATGCGGTGGGCTGGTCGTACACGCTGTGCAACATCGCCTTCACCGCCGGCCACATGGACTTGGGGCACACGGCCATGAGGTTGGCGGCGTAGTGGGTGCGGCAGCGCTGCCAGGCGGCCCCGGGCAGGTGTGCCGCGATCGCCTCCACCAGCCCGGCGTGGGCATCGGAGGTCACCAGCCGCACTCCGCCCAGGCCACGGGCCACCAGGTCGGCGAAGAAGGTGTTCCACGAGGCCTTCGTCTCGCTGGTGGCGACTTGCATGCCCAGGACCTCGCGGTGGCCGTCACCGTTGACGCCGGTGGCCAGCAGCACCGAGGCTTTGACGACCTGCTTGTTCTCGCGGACCTTGATCGCCAGCGCATCAGCGGTGACGAACGTGAACGGCCCGGCCTCGTCCAGACGTCGGTGGCGGAACGCGGCGACCTGCTCGTCGAGGTCGGCGGCCATGCGCGAGACCTGGGATTTCGACAGGGCGTGGATGCCGAGCGTCTTGACGAGCTTGTCCATCCGGCGGGTGGACACACCAGCGAGGTAGCAGTCCGCCACGACCGTGATCAGGGCGGACTCGGCCCGCTTGCGGCGCTCGAGCAGCCACTCCGGGAAATACGAGCCCTGGCGCAGCTTCGGGACGGCGACATCGATCGTGCCGACGCGGGTGTCCAGCGGGCGCTGGCGGTAGCCGTTGCGGCGATTCGTCCGCTGCTCGGAGCGGGCGTTCCATTCGGCCCCGCACACGCTGTCGGCGTCGGCGGAAAGCAGGGCGTTGATCATGGTCTGCAGCAGCTCGCGCATCAGATCCGGTGATGCATCGGCGAGGGCTTGGCCCAGCAGGCCGGCAGGGTCGACAATATGGGGTGCGGTCATCGTGATGACTCCGTTCGAGGATTCTTTGGAAGGTTGACTCGAAGGATCACGCGGTGGCCGCTCTACATCCGACAACGACACGAAGTCGGAGACGATCTCGGCCACCGAGTTACACCACTCTATGGGGCACTACTCGGAACCGATCCAGCTTGACTTTTGTTGGAGTTCTGTCTGCGTCATAGGATTGAGGTTTCTCGATACATAGGCATGTGAATAGTTAATCTTTGTCACGCGCGATGAACTTACGCGATAACCCATCTCCAGTCGATATTCCAGTACTTTGATGCCGAATATTTTTACCCAACGGCTGTTCGAGATTTTCTTGTCAGAAGTGGCAAGTGGAGTAGGATGTTGCGGGGATAGGGGGGATTGGTCTTGTGTCGGGGATACCGATTTCTGGGCCAGTACGGGTTTTGGTGAGTCCTGTGGTTACGCCCAGCACTGTCTCAGGATCATCTCCATAGAGCCTAGGGTCCTGTAACGCTTCAAGGAAGGACTCTTGCTGTGTTCTCGTCAAATGTTGGAACTGCTCGAGAGTTTCATTATTAAGTGAAGCTAAATATTCCTCGTATTCTTCTGGGGTCCAGGCCGTGAGCTGCGGCTCGAAGATGACCCCAGCTACGGAATTTCCACTGGCATAAGCAGGCTGCAGACCGAATATGAATGCCAGGAGTAGCAAAGATGCAAGAATGGTGCGGAGCTTTTTGGGTTTCACGGTGCTCATTATGTTCTGGTTCTCCTCGTCATGAAGGGGTGCGCTGAGTTGTGAGGTGGCTGGCTTGGGGTTCTCACCTTGGCCATAACGTTGTGCCTCTAGGACTCATTAGAAAATATTTGCTTTACTTTCGGTATCAACAAATGTTGATACTTGGCTGAACCCAAACCTCAACAGTGCGACTACTGAATCTTGGTGAAGAAGTTTGGGTCTTATCGGTAAAGCGGTACTCGAGTCATGAAACGTCCACGCGTAGCGAGAGCATTCGATCCAAAAGCGCTCAAGTTTGAGTTCTCAGAAACTTTGGTCCTGCAGATCACAGCCGTAGCCATGGCCGTGCTGATCGGTGTGATGGAAATATTGAGCGTCCGCTCTGACGCCGGCACTTTCTGGGACAACGAGTTACTGCACATCGTTTTCACGCTCACCATCTGCATCACCTTCAGCTTCGTTGCCTTCTTAGGCCTTTTCGGGGAGCTACTGTTTATTGGCGTTTATGCATCGTTTGCTCTTATGCCGGAAGGGCCGCCACTGCAACTCATGATGCTCGGGTTGGGTTTCATCGCATGCAGGTGGATCGTGGCGCGCAAAACTACGTGGGCGATCCTACTGCTGGGCTCAGTTGTCCTCATCAACGCGATTCAGACAGAAATAACCCTGAACCAGATTGTTGCCTATGCGTTCCTGATCGCATCCACACTCCTCTTTGGTTTTGGGCTAAGGCTTACGTATGAGCATGTGACCACTCGCAACGCTGAACTCGAACAAGCACGACTCGAAGTAGTTCAAGCGGAATCAAGCATCAAAAAAGAGCTTGCACGCAATCTGCACGACACAGTGGCGCGCGACCTCGCCCGAATCGCAATGACGCTCGAAAGCGTGGGCATCTCTCACCCCGACCTGAGGGATCAACTCGATCCCATCATGAAGCTGGCGCGGGAATCATCTCGCCGGCTCAAACCAACCATCGCGGCCCTCAATGTAGACCTTGAACCTTCAACCTTCTCGGCAGCCGTACGCGAATCCGAGCTCGTCTTAGGCACCCGAGGCATTTCCCTGACAACGATGCTCCCACCTGAGCTCGACCAGCTATTCGACCAAGCAACATCCGACATCGCTTGCCTGGTACTCCGGGAAGCGACATACAACATCTTGAAACACGCAAAACGCAACAGCGAAGCCCACCTAAACGTGGAAGCCGAAGACGGAAACACGTCTCTAACGATCCTCAACAAACGAAGCGCCGCTAACAGCTCAGCGGGTATAACGGAAGGCTTCGGGCTCATCAACCTGCACCGGCAAGTTGAAGAGGGCGGCGGAAAACTGACAGTGAGTTCCTCAAAAACAAAGTGGGGTCTCCACGCAGCATTCACCCGCCAGGCGGTGGACGCATGAACAACATCATTCGAGTTGCTATCGCCGATGACGATGCGATTTTTCGCTCAAGTCTCTACGAAGTTCTAGCCGCACGCGAAGACATTGAGCTCGTTGGAACAGCATCTGACGGACTCAGACTGCTCAAACTTCTCGAAACGCGACCAGTCGATGTTGCCCTGCTCGATGTGGATATGCCATGGCTCAACGGAATTCGAACAGCGGAACTGATTACCGAACGATATCCGAAAACCGCGGTAGCCATGTTGACGGCCTTTCGAGACGAAAACTCCCTCAGCCAAGCACTACAGCACAACGTTCGTGGGTTTTTCACTAAGGATCTCAGCGGCGAGGATATCGCAGCCAATATTCGAAAAGTCGCAGCGGGTGAAACAGTTCTCGGCAACCGCCCGAGTCAAATCATGGTCCAGCATTTCGTCAAGACATCATCACGCAAGCGTGACCCGGGCCTCACCGACGCTGTGAACAACCTTCCCCGTCACCTGCGATCCGTCTTTGACTTGCTCGTACAGGGTCTTCCTAACAAGGCGATAGCGCAAGAACTACATTTGTCAGATTCCACCGTGCGTTCCTACGTCAGTGCTCTATTCGATGCGACCGGATATCGCACCCGTGGCGAACTCATGATGGCCGCCATCGACGCAGGAGACGGCTTACGCCAGGCCAACACCCAACGGTTGCAGTCTTAAACAGCCCTATGAAGTAGCGTTGATCTGTGCTATCAAAACGTCGTAAAGACTCACCTGATCCAGACCGCCGTCAGCCTCTCCAGAGCAGTCATGCGATTGACCCCGCAGGAATGCGTGCCATCTGGCTACTGCTCGTAGCCGCGTTCGTATCGATCCTCAACGAAACGACGATGGCGATCGCCATTCCGGCGTTGAACCGATCCTTGGACATCCCGCCCGAACAAGGGCAATGGCTCACCAGCGGCTTCATGCTCACTATGGCGGTCGTCATCCCAACGACTGGCTTCCTGATCCAGCGTTTCACGACCCGGCAGGTGTTCTTGGCAGCAGCTGGTCTCTTCGCACTGGGCACCGCGGTGTGCATGGTCTCGCAGGGGTTCATTCCGTTGCTGACAGGCCGCGTGATTCAAGCGGCTGGAACCGGCATCATGATGCCGCTGCTCATGACCACCATGATGGAAGTCGTGCCGGCTCAACAGCGCGGACGGATGATGGGCCGCGTAGGCCTCGTCATCTCGCTGGCGCCAGCTATTGGCCCAACCATGTCAGGCATTGTCCTCGACACCCTGGGTTGGCGCTGGCTCTTCGGAATCGTGCTGCCCATCGCAATCATCTCTCTTCTCCTGGGTTGGCGCTGGCTCGGCAACCTGGGGGAGTCCACGACCGCGCCCATCGACGTCCTCTCTGTGGTGCTATCCGCATTCGCGTTTGGCGGCATCGTCTTTGCCTTGAATCAGCTGGCTAACGGCGGGGCCGCAACTGAGGGGGCTTTCCTGACTTCGCCAACTGGAACATGGGTACTGATTGGCGCGAGCCTTTTGATCCTTGTGTTGTTCGTGCTTCGACAGCTGGCTCTTCAGAAACGGGATGGAGCGCTCCTCGACCTCCGCGTGTTCTTGTCCAGCAACTTTGTGGTGTCCGTAGCAATCATGACGATCGTTGCTTTGGCGATGTTCGGTACGTTCTCGCTTCTGCCTCTATACCTGCAGTCCGTCGTGGGGCTGACAGCAACGCAATCTGGTCTGGTGATGCTACCTGGATCGATCCTGATGGGGTTGCTGGGGCCCATCATGGGACGCATTTATGACGCTCGGGGACCTAGAATCCTCCTGATTCCCGGCACGATTTTCATCTCGGGTGCTCTGCTTTCGTATTCCATGGTGGGTACGCAGACCCCCGTCTGGTGGATCGTCTCCACACAGATTGTGATGGCGGTAGGCTTGGCCGCGTCCTTCACTCCACTGTTTTCCGCGTCCCTGGGGTCCCTACAGCGACACCTGTATTCGCACGGTTCAGCCGTGTTGAACACGCTCCAACAAGTAGCTGGGGCGGCAGGAACCGCGATGCTCATCGGCGTGTACTCAGCTTCGCTTCACTCCGGTGAGGCACGCGGACTCACGGTTGTCGAAGCCGGGGAACCGGGCGCGCACACCGCCTTCCAGATGGCCCTGATCGCCGCCCTCGTGGCGGTAGTGCTCTCCGTCTTTGTGCGCAAGCCTGAAGAGCCGGAAGCTCAAGATCGAACCGCCATCGAGGAAGACGGTGAAAACCCGGAGCAGAACAACAACGACTGACGTTCGCTTCGGCACTGACTTCTTCCCGTTAACGTGTCCCACTTCACGCTCCGGAAGCGATAGGCTCAGAGTAGACGCACAGAATGTGCCTAATCTGATCTGTGCTTAACCTGATCCAGGGAAGGTGATGACGTGGAGATTGGTCGCTTTATCGAAGGGCAACCATGCTGGCTCGAGCTTCGGACGTCCGTACGACGTGAGGCGCTCGACTTCTACACAGGCTTGCTGGAATGGCAGTATGAAGAGCGCGAAGGCCTCACCACGGCCCTGATCCGCGGACGCGCTGTCGCATCCATCGTCGACAAGACCGATGATTCCCGCCCAGATGAGTGGATCACCTACATCGCAGTGGCCTCCGTCGACGACGCGATCGAACGCGTCAAAGAAGCCGGCGGCGTTGTTCTCGAAGAAGCCGAAAACCGCCCCGGCCTTGGCCGTGTAGCGCTGGTAGCTGACAGCCCAGGTGAACTCGCCGCTGTCATGGGCCTCATGCAGATCGGGGACCACCAGGGCTACGAGGTCTACTACAAGGCGGGCGCGCCTTACTGGCATGAGCTCTATTCCCGTAACTTCCCGGGCACCGTGAAATTCTTCGAGGACGTCTACGGCTGGAAGACTCAGAACGTCTCCGACGTCGTCGGGCACGAATACGTGACCCTGCAGGGCGAAGAATCCGGCCCAGTCGCCGGTATCATGAACGCCTCGGTGGTGCTCAAGGACAACATCCCGGCGACCTGGCGCATCTACTGGGGTGTGGCCAACGCCGCAGCGCAGATCGACGTCGTCGGCCACCTCGGTGGCCGTGCAGCTAGCCTGCCAACCGAAACGAACATCGGCGCCGTAGCCTCCGTGATCGATCCAGGCGGTGCACGCTTCCTGATCGGCTCGGGCTACCCAGTTCTCTAGTTGTTGGGCAGGGAACTCAAGCCATAGAGACGTTTGGTGCGCACCCTCAGCAGGGTGCGCACCAAACGTTTAAAGAGCGACCGTATTTTGAAGAGAAGCTGCCCGGCGAACGGCTTTAGCTCTGGCTAGTGGCCGGTACCGGGCTCCACGAGTCCTTCTGCTTCCATCCGCAGTAGGTGTTTCTTAGCGAGTTCACCACCCAGGTAAGCCCCCATACGCCCGTCAGTACGCACCACCCGGTGGCACGGCAAAAGTAATGGAAGTGGGTTCGTTGCGCACGCAGTGCCAGCGGCGCGGACGGCATCAGGGTTGCCAGCCATTTCAGCTAGCTCCGCATACGTGATGGTGCTTCCGTACGGAATCCGTGCGAGCGCACGCTGAACAGTCTCGCGGAAACCATTGCCATGGGGGCCGTCCAATGGCACATCGAACGAATCCCTCTCAAGCATGAAGTATTCATCGATCTGCTCAACTGCCATATCGGCCCACGCCTGCGCTCTATCGCGCAGGGTACGGTCCGTCTCTTCAAATAACCGTGCCATTCCTTCTTCGACGAACGGATTCATGCGGTGCTTGAAGTCGATATGTGCAATTCCTGTAGGCGTGGAAGAGACCACAAGCGTTCCAATTGCGGTAGAGAGTTCAGCTACCGCGGCTACAGCACGCACCGTGTTTGTCATGATCACTTCCACCAGGGTTGAGAATGGCACGGAGCCGACATTGAATGGGTATGTAGGTTCCGAATGTGAATTAAACCCATCGTAGTCGGCTACGCTCCACAGGCAAGGCTATGTATCTACTATGTTTTCACACAGGCTTCTTGAGCAGTGTCGACCACGCTCCGCCTCCATGTGACACACATTACGCTTTGCGTCAGGGCATCACGAAACAGTTTTCCGCGTAGTTTTAGAATAGTGCCTCAGGTGAACCGCCATATGGCTTCACACAACATACGGAGGGCACTCAGAATGACTACGGAAACACAACGAAGAATCCGCGCAGGCATCGTCGGTTACGGCAACCTTGGCCGCAGTGTTGAAAAACTTGTTCGGCAACAGCCCGATATGGAATTGGTCGGCATTTTCTCCCGCCGCGATTCCCTCGAAACCGAAACACCAGTCTTCCCAGTAGCCCATGCACCCGAATACTCTGACCAGATTGACGTTTTGTTCTTGTGCCTAGGTTCCGCAACCGATATCCCGGAGCAGGCCCCTGGATTTGCAGAGAACTTCACCACAGTTGACACCTATGACAACCACGCGTTGATCCCTCAACATCGCAAAGCGATGGATGAAGCCGCTAAGAAGGGCGGCACCGTCGCGTTGATTAGCACAGGCTGGGATCCTGGTATGTTCTCCCTTAACCGCACTATGGGCGAGGCTTTCTTCCCGCACGCCCAGCAGAACAGCTTCTGGGGCACTGGCTTATCTCAGGGGCATTCGGATGCGGTGCGCCGCATCCCCGGCGTCAAGTTCGGGGTCCAATACACCGTTCCGGCGGAGGATGCGATCGAAGCCGCCCGCGAAGGCAAAGGTGCCGACATCAGCAAGTTCGATGCGCACCAACGCCGTTGCTTCATCGTCGCCGATGAAGCGGACCACGAACGTATCCGCGAGACTATCGTGACCATGCCAGATTACTTCGAGCCGTACCAGACCGAAGTAACTTTCATCTCCGAAGAAGAGTTCAAGCGCGATCACCAGGGCATGCCGCACGGCGGCCGTGTGATCACGACGGGCGACCTCGCTGGTAGCCGCGCCGGCATCGAATACTCCTTGGATCTTGAAGCGAACCCGGATTTCACGGCCGCAGTTCAGGTTGCCTACGGGCGTGCCGCTGCGCGCCTTGCCGCCGAAGGCCGTACCGGCGCAGTCACGGTTCTTGAGGTTCCTCCGTACCTCATCTCGCCAACGCCGTTGGACGAGCTGGTCAAGCGAGACATTTAATGCCGCATCAACACCACGACGCCGGTGCCGACGTCACCACACCCGAGTCTCTCAATCGAGTTGCTCGGTCGCTTCCGGTGTGGGAGCCAAAGCGTCACGGAAGCGGATACGTTGAGCTGACCCACCCGGACGGTGCCCGCGTTCGCATCACAGCGGACGCGGTCATCGGCCGGAAACCGGGGGAGTTCGCTGAAAAAGAGGGCCTCGTTGGAATACCGGTTCAGGACCCGCACCGGAGCGTATCCCGTGTCCACGCGCATCTCTGGGTGCGCCCTGACGCGCCTCTGTCTGTGAGCGACGCCAACTCCGGAAACGGGACCCGGCTCCAACGCGGTGAACACTACATATCCGTAGCCGACGAGCCTGAACCTCTTGAAGATGGCGACATCATCTGGTTAGGTGACGTTGGATTGCGCACCGCAATTCAACGCTGACCCCGGTGTGGGGTGACCAGAAACGGTGTAGATATGGATCAGTACGGCTACGGCCTCGGTACGGAACACTTCACTGCGATTCACGGTGATGAGCCACCCCACGACATAGGTTCGTCACCCCGCTATCTGCAAAACGCACTCGCCGCATGGCGTACGAATCCGTCCCCTCAGAACTGGATGGGTTTGCTTTCGGAGTTTTACGGGGCCTACGTTGCCGTGCCTGTCAACAGCCAGGGACAGCTGGTGATGTACATCCACGAAGGCCAACTCGCGATCCCCGCCCACACCCGCCGTGAAGCCGTCTATGAATGGTGCGCGGCGCTCGGGATCCAAGAACGCCCGCAGATACGCATGATGCTGGGCGATGACCTCGTGAGCGTCATCGCCTCGATACGCCCTTATCACTGCATCATGCTCGATCCGCAAGAAGCCGCGGTTGCTATCTATGCTGTCGACGAATATGTGGCCGGCTACTCGCGCTTCGGCAATCTAAAAGCCGCGCTACGCACTAACGACGTACAACGCGGCTTCGTTGACCGCATCGTCCATGAGCTCATGCGGCCTGGAGCACACATCGTGTACATGATGAGTCCTGGCTCGAACCAGCAGCACTATCCGCAACTGGTCAACAGGCCAACAGACGGCGCCGTGGCCTGTCCGCTGTTCACATCGGCCCTTGAAGTTTTCCGCTTCCAACCCCAGGCTGGGGCCGGCCAAACAAGCGTTGAATGGTTCCGCCGCTACCTGCCGGCAAACGTGCCCATCTGTATCGACTTGGCCGCTGAAGGGCATGTCGTTGAGATCAGCCCCCAGCAATTGTCCGACGCGGGTTTCTGGATGTGAAGCAATCATCACCCCCGTGGTCAAAACTGCCCCTCAGCATGCGATAAGGTTGTGACAGTTGTTAACACGAGTGAAGGAGTGGTCATGACTCAGGGTCAATCAGATGGCCGCGAATCTGGCGTGGAGCCATCCACGCAGACAACCTCCGTCGCGCTACCGCCAGTCAGCGACGAGGTTATCGCCAAGTACCGTTTGTCTGAGGACGAACGCCGCGCTGTATCGGCTCTTCCGCAGGATTCCGCGCTTCTGCTCTCTAACGAGGGCGAGGTTCGTGGTGCACGCTTCCTGCTGGATCAGGACGTAACTACGGTGGGCCGTCGCCCAGATTCAGATATCTTCCTCGATGACGTCACCGTGTCCCGCAAGCATGCTGAGTTCCGCCGTGAAGGCCGCGCCTTCCGCGTCGTCGACTCCTCGAGCCTCAACGGAACCTATGTCAACGGTGACCGCGTTGACGACGTCGAACTCCGTACCGGTAGCGAAGTGCGCATCGGTAAATACGTCCTGAAGTTCTACCAGCCTCTTCCTGAGCAGTGACTCGACGTAGAAACCTTGATGTAGTTCTGGGCCGAAGCTCCGCAGCCGCTGCTGCACCAGCTTCCGGCCCTCAACGTGAGCCTGCGCTCGCCCCGCGCAGTGGCGTCAAGAACATCGGCGACGTGTTGTCGATCCTGCAGGAAGATTTCCCTGCGGTGACCGCCTCGAAGATCCGTTTCCTCGAGGAGAAGGGCCTCATCACTCCGGCCCGAACCGCTGCCGGATACCGCAAATACACGGCCTCCGATGTTGAGCGTCTGCGTTTCATTCTCGCGTTGCAGCGGGACCAGTACCTTCCGTTGAAGGTCATCAAAGAGCATCTCGACGCGGTCGACGCGGGGGAGAACCCGCAAGCCCTGCCGGGTGGCACGACGATCGCGCCACGCGTTCTCGACGAGGTTGAGGCTGAGCAGATTGCGGGCCACGTCCGGCCGCTCACGCGCGCTGAACTCGCTGGCCGTGCTGGTGCATCGGTAGCTTTCGTTGACGAGCTGACTGAACTTGGCATGGTTACTGCCGATGAAGACGAACTCTTCGATTCACGTGCTTTGCAGGCAGTGGTCGCTGCGTTGCGGTTGGCTGAATACGGGGTTCAGCCGCGTCACTTGCGTCTGGTTCGTACCGCCGCGGAACGTGAGTCTGCGCTGATCGAGTCAGTCGTGACGTCCTCGCATCCGCGCCGTGATTCGACCTCGTCCGCTCGTGCCGCAGACCAAGCCGAGACCATGGCTGAGGCTTTATCTGCTTTGCACCGCTCGATGCTCTACAGCCGCATCGACCACTTTGACCGCTAAACCGGGGTGTTTTTGTGACATTGGACGGTTATCAGGCCGTTGAGGTTGAGAATGCCTTGATCGAGTTGCCATCGCAACAACCAGTTGTTGTGATGCATGAAGTCGGTGGGGATCGCGTGTTCCCGCTGTGGATCGGTTCGCATGAATTCGCGGTGCTTTCGATGTTGCTTGAAGGCAGTCGCGCGATGCGCCCGCTGACTCACGAACTCTTGCTCAGCATGGTTGATGCGCTCGATGCCGAGATTGTGCGTGTGCGCTTGGTGGATGTGGAGGACATGATCTTTCACGCCCGGATTGACTTGAATAATGGTCGTGAAGTTGATGCAAGGGCATCCGACGCGGTGATTTTGGCCACCCACGCTGATGTGCCGATCCTGATGTCGCGAGAACTTCTAGACCACGTGGGGTTTGTGCGGCCTGTCGAGGAAGATCCGGAGGCGACCGACATGCAGGTTGAAGAGTTCAAAGAGTTCTTGGAGGACCTTGACCCGTCCGATTTTGAATAATTAGGGCGACACGCCTTCAAGTTAAACCTGAAGGTCTTTGACGCGAGGCCTGATTCAGCCTACTTTCTTAACTAGAAGAGTCTCCTCTTTTCAACCTTGTTGTCTCACATCACTCGCATCCGAGAACTGCAAGGTTTATAACCGACCCAGTTCTCAAAGACTTGAACGCAAGGAGATCGCACGTGAGTCACGATGTAGATCAGCCGGATATGGTCCCTGTGACGCCCGGAAACCAGGGAATGCTGTTCGATGACGACCTCCCTGTTCTCGACGAAGCCGCCGGCTACCGCGGCCCAACCGCATGCAAGGCCGCTGGCATCACGTACCGCCAGCTGGATTACTGGGCGCGCACTGGGCTCGTTGAACCAACCATTCAGACTGCTACCGGCTCCGGCTCGCAGCGCCTCTACAGCTTCCGCGATGTCCTCGTTTTGAAGGTAGTCAAGCGCTTGCTTGACACGGGTGTGTCTCTCCAGCAGATCCGCACCGCAGTCGCAACCCTGCGTGAACGCGGCGTGGATGACCTTGCGCAGATCACCTTGATGTCCGATGGCGCCTCAGTTTATGAATGCACGTCGGCCGATGAGGTCATCGACTTGGTACAGGGCGGCCAGGGTGTGTTCGGTATCGCCGTCGGCCGCGTTTGGCGTGAAGTCGAATCTTCAATTTCTGAGTTGCCAGTCGACTACGCACGCAACGACGAGGACGCAGAGCCAGAAGTTGCGCATCCAGAAGACGAGCTTGCGCGCCACCGCGCACGCAAGTCCGCTTCCTAACCGAGCGACCCAAGCGAAGAAACGCCTGGACAAAACTTAAACGACTGAGGGCCACGACGAACTGATTCGTCGTGGCCCTCAAACGATTAAGTCAGTGAATCAGCTTAGGGCTGTCGATACACCGTTTCGCTTTTAGCGCCGGCTACGGCGACGCCCCGCGCGACGCGAACTGCTTGCAGGCTTGTTCTTGAGCTGCGGCAGTTCGGGTGCGATCGTGCGCAAAGCATCCTCGAAAGCCTCCGCGGCTTCCTTCGCGGCGCTACCGGGCCAGTGGTGCACAGCATAAGCTGCACCCTGGATCTGCTGCCAGTTAGGCGTCTCCGGGATCGGAGGTTGAATCAGCCCGTCACCGAACATCACCGCGAGCTCGTTGAGACGGAAAGCGTGCTCGGAGGAGTCGCGGCGGTAACGGTTCGCTACCACGCCATATGTCTCAATCGTGGTGTTGAACTCCTGGCGGAAGAGCCTCAGCGCACGCAGAGCGCGCTCCGTGCCCGCCACAGAGAATAGTGCCGGCTCCGCAACCAAAACCACGCCATCGGAGGTGTACCACGCCATCCGGGTCAAACCTGACAGCGACGGCGGGCAGTCGATCAAAACGAGGTCATAGCGGCGCTCTGCCCCTTCAAGAACGCGCTTGAGGCGCTTGAGATCCCGGGTACGGATATCAGGGCGATCAAAATAGCCAGTCAACGCGGAACCGGGCAGAACATCCAAGACCGCATCCGCATCGCCATCGGCTTTTGCTCGGTCAGTCCATGCCGAAGGCGTTGGATCGGTATCAATCGACGCCTTCCGAGGCGACTTCAAGAGAGTGCCGATGGGTGTGGTCGCGTTCGGGGAAACGCCCAGTCCCGTCGATGCGTCCGCATGGGGGTCAAGATCAACCACCAGGGTGCGCACTCCAGCGGCGAGCGCGGCAGAAGCCAAACCCAAGGTGACGGAGGTCTTACCGACGCCTCCCTTCAGCGAAGAAACGCTGATGATCTGCACAAGCAAACACATCCTTGACGAGGTAGCAACAGTTTGGTTCTCATCATATCTAAAAGGAAGCGTTATTCCGTGTTGATT
The DNA here is from genome assembly GCF_016907775.1 of Pseudoglutamicibacter cumminsii. Classification (NCBI taxonomy): domain Bacteria; kingdom Bacillati; phylum Actinomycetota; class Actinomycetes; order Micrococcales; family Micrococcaceae; genus Pseudoglutamicibacter; species Pseudoglutamicibacter cumminsii. Next base: position 1,702,848 of record NZ_JAFBCO010000001.1, read on the forward strand.
CCGCTGTGTTCTCGTCGACGGGGCCTCATGCGAGTGGCTTGTGCAACATCTCGCGCCTATGTGAATCCGAGGCCGTAATTTATTCACGAATCTATATAGGATGTTGCCACCGGGCAATATGTCCACGAGGGCTCTAAGTCCACGGAAGAGGGCGGCCATAACGATGTGGCCCCGTTTTTGAGGAGGCTTATCTGTGAAGCAGAAAAGCAAAGTGTTGGTCGCTAACCGTGGCGAAATCGCGATTCGCGCGTTTCGCGCCGCCGTTGAACTGGGGATGGACACGGTAGCTGTCTACCCGTGGGAAGACCGGAAGTCGATCCACCGTCAGAAAGCTGACGAAGCCTACCGCATCGGCGAAGAAGGCCGCCCGCTGCGCGCCTATCTCGATGTTGAAGAGATCATCCGTGTAGCGAAGTCCTCGGGGGCGGACTTCATTTACCCGGGCTACGGGTTCCTTTCTGAGAATCCAGACCTCGCGCGCCGCGCTGCCGAAGAAGGGCTCACGTTCGTTGGCCCACCTGCTGAGGTTCTGGAGCTTGCGGGCAACAAGGTCGCCGCGATCAACGCGGCGAAGAGCGCCGGCATCCCGACGCTCGCCTCAACAGATCCGTCTGAGGACCTTGATCACCTTTTGAGCCAAGCCGACACGATCGGCTTCCCTCTCTTCGTGAAAGCCGTTGCCGGCGGTGGCGGTCGCGGCATGCGCAGGGTCGAAAAGCTCGAAGACCTTCGTGATGCGCTCGAAGCCGCATCCAACGAAGCCTCGACGGCCTTCGGTGACGGGAACGTGTACCTCGAACAGGCTGTGCTCAAGCCACGCCACATCGAGGTTCAGATCCTCGCAGACGGCGAAGGCAACACGATCCACCTGTACGAGCGGGACTGTTCGGTTCAGCGCCGCCACCAGAAGGTCGTCGAGGTCGCGCCGGCACGTGACCTTGACCCGCAGGTGCGCGAATCGATCCTCAACGACGCTGTGAAGTTCGCGAAGGCCGTGGGCTACCGCAACGCTGGCACCGTCGAATTCCTGCTCGACACCGAAGGTGAACGCGCCAACGAATACGTGTTCATTGAAATGAACCCGCGTATCCAGGTTGAGCACACCATCACCGAAGAAATCACCGACGTCGACCTCGTCGCCGCTCAGCTGCGCATCGCGATGGGTCAGACACTCGCCGACCTCGGCCTGAGCCAGGATGCCATCAAGCCTCGCGGCGCCGCTGTTCAGTGCCGCATCACCACCGAAGACCCAGCCCAGGGCTTCCGTCCAGACGTCGGAACCATCGCGGCATACCGCTCCGCAGGCGGAACCGGCGTGCGCCTCGACGGCGGAACCATTTACGCGGGCGCGGAAATCTCTCCGCATTTCGACTCACTGCTCGTTAAGCTGTCAACCCGCGGCGCGACCTACGACATCGCGATCCGCCGCGCACTGCGCGCCCTCGACGAGTTCCGCATCCGCGGCGTGGCAACCAACATCCCGTTCATCAAGAACGTCTTGAGCCACCCAGAGTTCCAGGCAGGGCCTGTCGCGACTGACTTCCTCGACAGTCATCCAGACCTGACCGACATCCAGCCAAGCCGCGACCGCGGAACCAAGGCACTGGCCTACCTCGCGGACGTGACTGTCAACCAGCCGCACGGTCCACGGCCCGACATTATCAACCCGGCGCTCAAGTTGCCCGCCTACCCGGGCAACACGCTGGACAACCCGGAAGCATCGCCGTTCGACACGGTCAGTGGGCCGGCGCCAGCCGATGGCTGGAAACAAGTGCTCGATGCGGAAGGTCCGGAAGGGTTCGCGCGTGCACTTCGCGCTCACAAGGGCCTCGGGGTGACTGACACGACGTTCCGCGACGCTCACCAGTCGTTGCTCGCGACCCGCGTACGTACCCGCGACCTGCTCGCGGCCGCACCAGCCGTAGCGCACACGCTCCCGCAGCTGCTTTCGATCGAAGCGTGGGGCGGAGCCACGTACGACGTCGCGCTACGTTTCCTCGGTGAAGACCCATGGAAGCGACTCGAGCTTCTGCGCGCCGCAGTGCCGAACATCCCAATCCAGATGTTGTTGCGCGGCCGCAACACGGTCGGCTACACGCCGTACCCGCAAGAAGTCACCGAAGCGTTCGTCGACCAAGCCGCGAAAGCCGGCGTCGACATCTTCCGCATCTTCGATGCCCTCAACGACATCGAACAGATCGCTCCGGCGATCACTGCTGTACGCAAGACCGGAACCGCTGTTGCGGAAGCCGCCCTGTGCTACACCGGCAACCTACTCGATCCGAATGAGAAGCTCTACACCCTCGACTACTACCTCGAGCTGGCTCAGAAGATGGTCGACGCGGGCGCCCACGTGCTCGCAATCAAGGACATGGCGGGCCTGCTGCGACCAGCCGCGGCAACAAAGCTCGTAACCGCATTGCGGGAACGCTTCGACCTGCCAGTCCATCTCCACACCCACGACACCGCAGGCGGGCAGCTCGCGACCCTGCTGGCCGCAGCCGAAGCCGGCATCGATGTGGTGGACGTTGCCGCCGCATCGATGGCAGGAACCACCTCCCAGCCGTCGATGTCCGCGCTCATCGCCGCAACCGACAACACGGAGCACGAAACCGGGCTCTCGATGCAGGCTGCATCCGACCTCGAACCATACTGGGAAGCGCTCCGGCAGGTCTATGCACCATTCGAATCCGGGCTCAGCTCGCCAACCGGTCGCGTCTACCGCCACGAAATCCCTGGCGGCCAGCTGTCCAACCTGCGTCAGCAAGCGATCTCGCTCGGGCTCGCCGACCGCTTCGAAAAAATCGAAGAAGCCTACGCGGCAGTCGATAAGATCCTCGGCCACCTCATCAAGGTCACACCATCCTCCAAGGTTGTGGGCGACCTCGCGCTCGCCCTCGTCGGGGCGAACGTCGACCCAGCCGACTTCGAGCAAGACCCGACGCTGATCGACCTGCCGGCATCCGTCGTCGGATTCCTCTCCGGCGAACTCGGCACCCCAGCCGGCGGATGGCCAGAACCATTCCGCAGCAAGGCGCTCGCCGCCGGCGCGAAGGATATTTCCGTGGTGCCGCTCGATGCGGAAGACGTCGAAGCTCTCAAGGGCGAGGACGAGACCGTACGCGAAACGCTGAACCGCTTGCTGTTCCCAGCGCCAACCAAGGAATTCAAGCAGAAGCAGGACGAATACGGCGACCTCTCCGTGCTGGAAACTCGCGACTGGCTCTATGGGCCACAGCGTGGCGAAGAGTCACTCATCCCGCTTGAAGAAGGCGTGCGGCTGCTCGCGAGCATCGAAGCGATCTCGCCGGTCGACGAACACGGTATGCGGACTGTGCACTGCCGGCTCAACGGTCAGTCACGCAACATCCAAGTCCGTGACCGATCGGTTGAAGTACGCGCTGCGCAAGCGGAAAAGGCTGACCCAGACAACCCGGCGCACGTCGCCGCACCTTTCGCGGGTGCCGTGACCGTCCGCGTCAAGCCAGGGGAGACTGTGGACCGCGGTGGCCGCGTCGCGACCATCGAAGCCATGAAGATGGAAGCCGCGATCACCACACCAACCGGTGGCGTAGTGCGCCGCGTCCTGATCGACGGAACCGGGCAGGTCAACGGCGGCGACCTCATCGTCGAATTCGAGCGCGACTAAACGCTAAGTGTTCGAGGGCGCCGCGTTCCTGACAACGCGGCGCCCTCGTTAACAGTGGGGCCTCGCCAACAAGAACACACCCGCGTGGGAAGATGAAAGCATGACTCATTACGACTTGGTGATCGTCGGTTCCGGATCAGGCAACTCACTCGTGACCCCGTTTTGGGACAACAAAAAGGTTGCCATCATCGACGGCGGGGTATTCGGCGGAACCTGCCTCAACAAAGGTTGCATCCCGACAAAAATGTTTGTTGTGCCAGCCACGCTGGCATCCGAAACCGAACACCTGCGCAAGCTCGGCGTTGACATGCACGTCGACGCGGTGCACTGGGCCAAGATCCGAGACCGCATCTTCGGGCGCATCGACCCGATCTCAGAAGCCGGCCGGAAGTACCGTGCGGAAGAGCTCGATAACGTTGACCTCTACGAGGAAAATGCGTGCCTCGTGGGTCCGCGCGAACTCGTGACCGACTCCGGGAAGAAAATCACCGCGGACCAGGTTGTGCTCGCGAACGGCTCACGGCCGTGGCTTCCGCCAGTGCGGGGGATGGACCTTCCAGGCGTTCACACCTCCGAGACGATCATGCGCATCGAACGGCTTCCACGCACGATGGTTGTGGTCGGCGGCGGTGTGATCGCCGCCGAGTTTGCCGCGATCTTCCACGGACTCGGCGTTGAAGTGACGCAGGTAGTGCGCGGTGAGCAGCTCCTCAAGACCCTCGACGACGAAATTGCGGACGCGTTCACACAGGCCGCACTACGGCGTTGGGACATCCACCGAGGATGGGACATCAAACGCATCGGCGTGGGCGGAGACGCAGAACTTGCCGCAGAGTTCACGCGCGGGGACGAGAAACTGACACTCAACGCCGATGTTGTGCTCATGGCGACGGGCCGTGTACCGAACTCGGACACGATCGACGCACAAGCAGCGGGGTTTGATGTCGACTCCGCAGGGTTCGTTGAAACCGACGAATACCTGCGGGTGCTCTCCGACGGTAAGCCCGTTGAGGGTGTGTGGGCACTTGGCGACATTACCAACCCTGCGATGCTCAAGCACGTCGCGAACCGCGAAGCGCGCGTCGTCTCCCACAACATGGAGAATCCAGGGCAGCTGCGCGCAGTTGACCACAGCGTCATCGCATCCGCAGTGTTCTCGAATCCGCAGGTAGCATCTGCCGGGTTGACGGAAGCGCAAGCGATCCGAGCAGCAGAGGACGAAGGCCGCGACGCGAACGACGTCATCGCCTACACACAACGCTATGCGGACGTTGCCTACGGTTGGGCGCTCGAAGACGACGAGGGCCTGGTGAAGCTGGTAGCCGAAAAGTCCACCGGCAAGATCCTCGGCGCCTTCATCATGGGCGAGCAGGCTCCAACACTGATCCAACCGCTCATCCAAGCCATGACGCTCGGGACGGATGCGTACACGATGGCTCGCGCGCCGTACTGGATCCACCCGGCACTCACCGAGGTCGTAGAGAACGCGCTACTCGGGCTCGGTACGCAGCCGCCTGAGAACCCAGCGCTTTAGCTTTAAACGCGTTGTGGCTCCCCTACACAAGTAAGGGGAGCCACAACGCGTTAATGATGAGGGATCAGGCCTCGTAGAGCTTCTCTACCTCGTCCTGGAAGTCCTTCAGCACAATCTGGCGGCGGATCTTCAAGCTCGGAGTCAAGTGACCCGTCTCCTCGGTCAGATCCGTGGTCAAGACCCTGAACTTACGGATCGACTCAGCGCGCGAGACCGTGTCGTTCGCCGCATCGACACCCTCCTGGATGTCAGCGAGCAAATCCTTGTTCTCGACTAGATCCTCAACCTTCGTGCCAGCCGGAAGGTTGTGACGTTCGAGCCAGCCAGGAAGCGCTTCTTCGTCGATCGTCACGAGTGCGCCCACATAAGGGCGGCCCTCACCGACCACAACACACTGCGAAACGATCGGGACACTACGAACGCGGTCCTCCATGATGCCCGGAGCCACGTTCTTACCCGAAGCCGTCACCAGGATCTCCTTCTTGCGGCCCGTGATCGTGAGGAATCCGTCCTCATCGATAGTGCCCAAGTCGCCCGTGGCATACCAGCCGTCAACGAACGCGTCATTCGTGAGATCCTCACGGTTGTAGTAGCCCTCGAAAACACAGACACCCTTGGCGAGGATCTCACCGTCTTCTCCGAGCTTGATCTCGTTACCCGGCAATGGGCGTCCAACAGTGCCGATCTTGATCTTCTCTGGAGTGTTCACAGTCACCGGCGCGGTCGTCTCCGTAGCGCCATAGCCCTCCAGAACCGTCAGGCCGATACCGTTGAAGAAATGCCCCAGACGCTCACCCAGCGCACTACCGCCCGACACTGCGTGAGTCACCTTGCCGCCCATAGCGGCGCGCAACTTCTTGTACACCAGCACATCGAAAAGCTTGTGCTTGACGCGAGTGACGAGCGAAACCTTGCCCTCAAGTGACTGCCGCGAATATTCCTCGGCAACCTTGGCTGCACTCGCGAAAATCTTGCCCTTGCCGCCATCCTCAGCCTTCTGCTGTGCGCCGTTGAAAACCTTCTCAAACACGCGCGGAACAACAAGCAAGAACGTTGGTTTGAACGAATCCAGCGCCGGCAACAGGTTCTTCAGATCGGACGTGTGACCGCTGCGAGCGCCGCCACCGACCGCCATCAACGCAATGAAGCGGGCGAAAACGTGTGCCAAAGGTAGGAACAGGATCGTCGAAGCATTCTTAGTGATGACACCCGGAACAGCTTTTGCGGCGTTATCCGAAAGATCAACGAAGTTCGCGTGAGTGAGCTCGCAGCCCTTTGGCTTGCCCGTCGTGCCGGACGTGTAAATGATGGTCGCGATATCCGACTTAGAACGCGTAGCCTCCTGCGCCGCGCGATCCTCCTCCGAGACCTTCTCGCCATCAGCACGTAACTGATCCAGCCCATCGCCATCAATCACGAGGGTCTCAGAAACGTTAGGCAACGACTCCGAATCCTTAGCCCGCTTGACACCCTGCGCATGACGATCGTTCTCTACGATCACAATGTTCGAGCCCGAATCCTTCAGAATCCAAGCGATCTGGCTAGGGGAGGACGTCTCATAGACCGGCACCGAAACGCCACCGGCATAAGCAACCGCGAAATCGATGAGGCTCCACTCATAACGAGTAGCCGACATCAACGCAACGCGATCGCCCGGCTTCACGCCACGATGCATCAAGCCGCGCGCGATAAGTTTCGCATCTGCGGCGAAATCACGAGCGGAGACGTCGATCCAACCGTTGTTGCCGTCCGGTTTAGAGAACAAAGGAATATCGGAATCGTTCACTAGATGACGTTCGACCAGATCAACCAACGTGGCGCTATCTGGGTTCACGACCACAGCCGGAACAGAAACGGTCTCCACGGGCAAACTCCTGACTTCTAATGTTGGCGGTGGACTACACAAACACTGAATGTGATGCGTGTCACCATATGTTTATCAACACTTTATGTCATTGCACGTACAGATGCGTAACCGCGCGCCGTCAGACTCTAGCGGCATCAGACTCTGGCGCCGTCATCCCAAGGGTCACGCCGATGCCGAGGCAGAGTCCAGCCCAAATACAGCAAGGCACCCAACTCAGCCGCGATGAACACCCACCAAGCGAACGACGGCAGGGCCACCTTGAAGATCACGCAGACAAGCATCAATAGCGGCAAACACGCCACGACAATCCAGGCCAGGACCCGGTCTGGACGACCCGAGAAAACCGATGGGGGCTCCTCGGGAACATAGTCGGTGTCCTCATCTTCGACTTCCTCACCCGGAGACCAGTCTCGTGGACCAGAACTTTCAAGACCAGACGGCTCGTCCATTGCCGTGGGGAAAAACGGCTGTGACGCAAAGAAATCCTCAAGGTCAGCGGCTTTGTTCTGAGCCCTCTGTTCCGCTGAAGGCTCGTGCGGCGGCTTATGCGAACCCGAACGCTGCCCGGCGACAGTCTCCTTAGCGCCAGATTCCTCAGTTTCCGGGCCGTCAGTCCCTGACTCCTGAGGTCCCGGGTCCATCTGTTCAAGGCGAGCTACAAGGTCAGCCCACGCCGCATCATCATCACGACGATCCTTCACGACACCTCACACACCCTTCGCTACATCGCGTGCAATCCCATCAACCACATCGCGCGACTCAGAGAAAATCAACGGAGCGTCCTCATCCAACGTTGCAACGTGAAAACTGTTCGGGAGATCAATATGCCGCAACTGACCCCGAACGCTAGGCCGCAAACCACGCTGCAAATGCGCCACCGTCGAATCCGGAACCACATGGTCAACAGCCGAACGGAACAACGTGATTGGAGCCTCAACCCCCGGAAGCATGCGGCGAGTACGCGCAACCAAACGTGTCATCTGATGTACTGCCGCAACCGGAACACGATCATACGCACCCTCAGTGACACAAGGCTTGCGGATGTCGTCACCGATCGCAGGAACTGTAGCCACAAACCGCTTCACAATCCCAGCGAACGACGCCTGCAGAGGATACGAAAACGCGGGATTCACCAAAAACACATGGGCCGGGCGGCGCACCGCACCCAGATAAGCAGTCAACGTGCCACCCATCGAGAGCCCACCCACCGCAACGGCATCACACTCAGCCGCCAGCGCATCGTACGCATTCTCCACATGCTCACACCACTGATCTGCAGAAGCTGCCTGCAGATCCTGCCACCGCGTTCCATGGCCAGGTAACAGGGGCATCGACACCGCATGCCCTGCATCCTGCAACGTGCGGCCCCAGTCGCCCAACGAAGCCGGGCGAGACGTGAACCCATGAATCAGCAGAACCCCAACACCCGAAGTTCCCGGAACGAAAGAACCCGGCTGCGGGACAAACGCTTCATCAACCACGATTGGCACCCTTCTCTACGCCCTGCGCCACAATAAACATTCCGTGCACAACAAACCGCACCTGCGCCACAACAAACAACGTTATGTTGTGAACTCAAGGTTACGTTCAAAAGCCTAGATTACGCTGAAAATCTCAACCTTTATGTCCCGCGCCGCTGGGCTCCGTAGACTGGAGTAATGCTGAACAACGCCGTATTCTCCGATGCTGGATCACAGACAGGCCCTGCCACCGACCCGGCCTTGGACCGGTGGCGTTCACTACCGATCAAGCAACAGCCAGACTGGGCAGGAACCGAAAACCACGACCGCGCCGTCTCGGAGCTCGGAACCAAACCGCCGCTCGTATTCGCCGGTGAAGTAGACGCCCTACGTGAACAACTAGCCCGCGCAACCCGAGGCGAAATGTTCGTGTTGCAAGGTGGGGACTGCGCCGAAACATTCGCCGGCGCAACCGCTGACAAGATCCAGGCGCGCGTCAAGACCATCCTGCAGATGGCCGTCGTGCTCACATACGGCGCACAGATGCCCGTGCTGAAGATGGGGCGCATGGCCGGCCAGTTCGCCAAGCCGCGGTCCTCGGCCACCGAAACCCGCGACGGCGTAACCTTGCCGACCTTCCGCGGAGAGATCGTCAACGGCTTCGAATTCACAGAAGAAGCGCGCAAGCCAGACCCGATGCGCATGGTCCAGGCCTACGACACCGCAGCCGCAACGCTGAACCTGATCCGCGCGTTCACCCAAGGTGGCTTCGCGGACTTGCGTTCCGTTCACTCCTGGAACCGCGGCTTCATGACCAACCCTGCGTACCAGGAATACGAAGAGCTCGCCGCCGAAATTGACCGTGCCGTGCGTTTCATGGACGCATGCGGTGCCGACTTCGAAGCGCTACGCCGAACCGACTTCTACGCAGCGCACGAAGCGCTACTGCTTGACTACGAACGCGCACTGACCCGCACCGATTCCCGCACCGGTAACCCCTACGCAACCAGCGCGCACTTCTTGTGGATCGGAGAACGCACACGCGATATCGACGGCGCGCACGTCGACTTCCTTTCGCACGTCGAAAACCCTCTCGGGGTCAAGCTCGGGCCAACCTCGACCGGCGAGGACGCGCTGCGGCTCATCGAGAAACTCAACCCGAACCGCATCCCCGGCCGGCTGACCTTCATCACCCGCATGGGGGCGTCCAACATCCGCGAAAAGCTGCCGCCCATTGTCGAAGCGGTCAAGAACGCAGGTGAAGACGTCCTATGGATCACCGATCCCATGCACGGCAACACCGTCACCAGCTCAAACGGCTACAAGACCCGGCGTGTAGAAGACGTTATGGATGAAGTTAAAGGCTTCTTCGAGGTGCACCAATCCCTCGGAACAGTCCCGGGTGGCCTGCACATCGAAATGACCGGCGACGATGTCGCCGAATGCCTCGGCGGCGCAGACCCGATCCGCGAAGACCAATTCGATGACCTCTACGAGACCGTATGCGACCCGCGGCTGAACCACTCACAATCGCTAGAGCTCGCGTTCCAGGTAGCCAACGGGCTTGCACACCACTGAACGGAACTAGCAGGATCGAAACACGAAACGGGAAGAAACCAAGGAACCACCATGAGCGAGAAGAACGCTACGAGCAACCTCAACGTCGGCCCATACGCCCTGTTTGACCGCGACGAGGATCCTAACGACCTCATCAGTGGCTTCTGGCGGGCAGACTATGCGCCGAACACGCTGCCAGAGCGGCTCGTCATGGCTTTCCTCGGCCCTACCGTAGACGAATTCGCTCACGAACGCGGCTGGGAATGCCGCGTTGAGCTCGACTCGATCACGCGCGACTACCCGTACTGGGTAACCGAACACAATGGGGTTGAAGTTGCCGTTGTGCTGGCTCCGCTCGGTGCATCCGCCGCAACGCAGAACCTTGAGTTCGGCATGGCGCTGGGCGTCAACAAGGTCTTCGCCGTAGGTAGTTGCGGTGCCCTGGACACTCAAGAAGAGAACGTGTTCTTCATTCCTGAGCGAGCACTGCGTGATGAAGGCACGAGCTTCAAGTACCTGCCGGCCGAGGACTGGATCGACCTTGACCCCGCCGGAATCGAAGCTGCGGAAGCCGCACTTTCCGCCCAGGGGCGTGCGGGGGAGCGAGTCACCGTATGGACGACCGACGGCTTCCTGCGCGAAACCCCAGCGATCATCGAACGCCGCCGTGCGGCAGGATGCGACGTCGTGGACATGGAATGCTCTGCGCTCGCCGCTGTATCGCGTTTCCGCGGCGCAACCTACGGGCAGTTGCTCTACACCGCTGACTCTCTTGCTGACCTGGACAAGCACGACCCGCGCGGATGGGGTAAAGCCTCGCGCGGCATCGCGCTCGACCTCGCGATCGAGGCCGCGAGCCGGCTCTAGTCTTCGGCGTCGGTTGGCGTCGGGGACGCGCGCCAGGCCGGCTCTAAACCACGCCGGCTCTAGACAACACCGATCGTGATGGTTGAGCCACGCTTGGCCATCTGACCTGCACCTGGGTCCTGCTTCACTACGCTGTCGATAACCGTGCCGAAGCTGCCCTCGTCAACAGCGACCTTGAAGCCGGCTTCCTCGAGGATCCGCGTCGCTTCGTCGCGGCTCTTGAACTTCACGTTCGGAACCTCAACAACATCGGGTCCTTTAGAGACGATGATTTCGATCTCGCTGCCGCGCTTGACCTCCTCGCCGCCTTCCGGCGCGCTACGGATCACGTTGCCTTCGCGGTATGTGTCAGAGAACTCTGGCTCGCCCTCAACCACGGTGAAGCCAGCGGCTTTGAGCAAGTCTTTCGCGTCGCTCACGCTACGTCCGCGGACCTGCGGCACCTCGACCGGGGCAGGACCGGAAGACAACACGACATCGACGGCTGAACCTTCAGCGATCTGAGCCCCGATCTGCTCGGATTGCTCAATCACGAGTCCAGCTTTCGCCTCGTCGTGTCGTTCGCTCACATCGCCGAGCTTGAGCTTCGCTTTCTTGAGCTGAGCTTCGGCGGCATCACGGTCTAGACCGTTGAGGTTAGGCACGCTGATCATCCGAGGCCCGCGCGAAATCACCAAGTTCACACCTTGGTATCGGCGGACCGTGTCACCGGCTTTTGGGTCGCTGGATATGACCTTCCCTTTCTCGACGGTCGCCGAGTAGTCCTCGCTCGTGTTGGCATGCGTTCCAGCATCTTCGAGTTGTGAAATCGCGCTCGACTCGCTCTGGTTCTTGAGTTCCGGGACCACGATCTCGGCGCCTGGCCCGGCGCCGAACCACCACGCGCCGGTGCCGCCTAGCAGCGTCACGATGAACACGATGAGAGCGATGAACCAGGCCTTGCGTTTGGTTCCGGGCTTGGAGACGGATTCCGAAGGCTTGCGCGCCGCGCGCCCAGTGCGGGGGCCCGCTGGAGCGTCTGATGCGGGAGCTGCTCCGCCTGAATGCTGGCTTGGAGAGGCAGCGTAGCCGGCATCGTGCGCTGGGCCTGAGTCCGCTGGCGGTTCGATATCTTGTGATTGCGTATCGGCAGGCAGGCGCAGCTCGTGCTGTGGGATGCCGCCTTCGGGCACAAGGCTCGTGTCTGAGTCCGGTGGTGGTGGGGAGAAAACGGATGTGCCGTCGTCTCGGGCCATCGGTACGAACGTGGTGGCCGCATCGTTATCGATGTCACCGCTTGCGGCTTCTGAATCAGGCTCTACGTCCTGGGCGCCGGCGCTCGCGGCGGCAGCGTCTTCTGCGGCGGAAGGCTCGTCGTCAGCGGGTTGGGTGCGTGCCAGGAGGTTCTGCGTCGCGACGACCAGTTCGTGGAGTGCGACCGGTTCGTCGCCGAGATCGAGTTCGTCCTCGGAGAGGTGATCTTCGATGCGGCGGAGCTCGCGGAGGAAATCTCCGGCGTGTGCGGGGCGGTCGTCTGGCTGGTGTTCGGTGGCCCACGCGACAAGGTGGTCGAAATCTTCGCTCAGCTCAGGTACCGCATCGGAAGGGGCGGGCACGGTTTCGTTGACGTGGCGCATCGCCACATCCCATGTTGTTTCACCCGTGTACGGTTGACGGCCGGTCAGCAGTTCGTACAGCAGGATTCCGCACGCGTAGATGTCGGTGCGTTCGTCCGCGCCGCGGCCTGTGACGAGTTCGGGGGAGACATAGGCGACGGTGCCGACGAGGCCGCCGGTTGCGGTGTGTTCGCTCGCTGCGCGTGAGAGGCCGAAGTCTGCGAGTTTGATACGCCCGTCAGCTGAGATGAGGACGTTTTCGGGTTTGATGTCGCGGTGGACCATGTGTGCCGCGTGCGCGGCAGTGAGGCCTGCGAGGACTGCATCCATGACTTCGAGCGCAGCGCGTGGGGTCATCGCGCCTTGGGTCTTGATGACGTCGCGCAGCGTGACACCCGGGACGTATTCCATGACGAGGTAGGCCTCGGAGCCGTCGACGCCTTGGTCGTAGACGTTGACGACGTTCGGGTCGGTGAGCCGGGCTGCGGCGATCGCTTCGGCTTCGAACCGTTCAACGGCTTGCGCGGAGTCTGCGAGGTGGGGGTGCAGAACCTTGAGTGCTACCTGACGGCGGAGTTTGAGGTCAGTGCCGAGGTAGACGGTGGACATGCCTCCGCGCGCGACTCGACGCTCGATGCGGTATCGATCATCGAGTACTTCGCCAACTAGGGCGTCGCGGCGTCCTGGCATAGTCACACACTAGATCTTAGGTGAAAGTGGGGCTGAATCCTTTGAAGCGCATCGTAGATGTGCGGCATTGTGAGGTTTAAATGTCCTGAGGTTTAAACAATGTGGGCGTCCGGGGAGCCCGGACGCCCACATATGTGGTGTGCGCTTAGGATGCGCGGCGTGCGCGTGCGGCGCGGCGCTTCATTGCGCGGCGCTCGTCTTCGCTGAGACCGCCCCATACGCCGGCGTCTTGGCCGGTTTCCATGGCCCACGAGAGGCACTGTTCGATGACGGGGCAGGTACGGCACACATTCTTTGCTTCTTCGATCTGCAGGAGTGCAGGACCTGTGTTGCCGACTGGGAAAAAGAGGTCAGGGTCTTTTTCCAGGCAAGCGGCTTTATCGCGCCAACTCATGCGGTGAATGCTCCTTGGTTGATGTGGCGGGGTGGTCCACGTTTGCTGGGTTCCCGCCGTGTTGTTACGTGGGTGCCGTAACGGTTTTGTGGCGCCTGCAACCGGTGAACTTTTGGAAGGTGGTGCAGGCGTTTGCTTACGAGGACGTTGGGAAACAAGACGGCCCACGCATCGTGGGCCGGTGTATCTCCAACATCAGGTACTGGGTTCAATTTTCCCACGGGGCGGAGAGCTAAACAAGGGTGTTCGCTACTTGAAAGTCACTAAACGGTATGGCGTTGATCACCGTTTGTGCACCTGGATCTGAATTTCTGTTGGTTTTCGTTCTTGCTCTGTTCATGTTTGTGCTCGGGGTGAGTGAGGGAGCTGTTGTGCCGCTTAGAATGTTGGGCATGATGACTCAGCCTTCTGAACCTCGTATGACTGCGCCTACTTCGGTCAAAGTGACTGTTGCGATGCTTGGGATTGAGGTTTTAGGTGTTGCGGCCGCACTGATTATGTCGATTGTGAATCTGAATCAGCCGGGCCCGTTGAATATGGCGGGCCGTATTTTCATGTTGGTTCTGATCGCGGCTGCCGGGGCTGGTTTGTTGGTGACTGCGGTTCAGCATTACTTGGGTAAAGCGTTTACGCGCGCGATCATCGTGGTGTGGCAGCTGTTCCAGATCATCATTGGTGCTCAAGCGCTTGCCGCTGGTGGCGAGTTGTTCGGCGTCGGCATCTGGATGGGTATTGCGATGGTGGTTACGGCCGGGGTCGCGCTGGTCATGGTGTTCGCCCCGGCGACTCGCTTGTATCTGTCAATTGACGACGTGCCCCGCTGATGAGGGGAGCAGGCCACTCATAGGAGTGGAACTGCTCGGTAGGTTTCTTGGTTGATGTTGACGAGCACGTGGTGGGGCTGCATCGAGCTCGTTAGCGGTGGCCTCCAGTTCAGTGGCTCGAAGTCGCTGGGTGCAACGGGTGGGATGACGACGGTGGAGTTGCTGAGCGCTGTGCTGCGCCACCACGGCATGAGGTAGGCGAGGCGTGTTGGTGTGCTGGCTCCGAAGATGATGGGCTGGCCTTCCGCAATGCGACGTTCACAACGGGCTATGACCGCCGGCGTGAGAGCTTCCGCGTTGTCAACGACCCAGATGATTTTGTCTTCTGATGCTTCGGGTGCGTCGTCGCGCTCAGGGTTTATTCGTTTGATGGTGTAGCCGGCGCACCATTGGTTGATGAGCTCGTTGCGTGCGAGTGCGTCAGCGCCGATCACGAGTCCTGCCGGTGTTGCCGGGATGGCGGTCGCCGTCTGGGTGGGCACAAGGCTCACGCGTAGCTCTGGGGTCAGTGCTGCTGTGCTTCGCTGAGACCTGTGCGAAGTGGCACTTCGGGTGGTGCTTGCGATGTTCTGCGCTGTACAGTTTTCTCCCCAACGGTAAGGGTTCGCGTCACGGCGGGGTTCGTTGTCTGCTGTAGGCAGTTGCACGGAAAGGCCTTGGGGTGGTGTTGCTGTTGAACACAGCACGCCGCGTCCTGGAATGGACGGGACAGGGCGGATGCGAGGCCAGACGTGTCGTGCCTCTTCAGCGACGGCATAGGGAAGGTAGATCCGGTGTGCGAGTGTCGAGAAGGTTCGCGATGTTGCGAGGTCCCGGCCTCCGTTGATGATCACACCAACCGTGCCTTTAAGTGCAAGCTCTCGCACTGTGTGCTCTCGATAGGTTGCTGCACGGTCCGAGGCGTCTGCCCACCAGCTGCTCGGGGAGATGATCCATAACGTCGGTGGTGTGGTTTTCTGAGCTTCCCCGTATCCGCCCGCGCGCGCATTGACGTCCGCGTGAGGGTAGCGTCCGTTTTTGAGTTCGCGTAAGACTTCGGTTGCGAGGCTCGTTTCGTGGGGTCCTACGTAGCAGCCCCATATGTGTTTGGTGGGCTCGAGGGTCCCGAGCCCGTCCAGGACTATAACTGAACGCGCTGATCGTCCTTCGTCCTGGCCCGATAGGGCGTGCGCGAGCCCCCGGATCACAGCCGCATCTTCATTGCCTTCAGCGCCGCAGATCCCTATCGAATACGGGGCGCGAGGGGCGAAGTTCTCAACCCTCATCTCCGGGGTAGTGATCAGCCCCAGCGTTGGTGCGCCACCGTATCGAGTAGATGCATCGTCAAGACGGTAGAGGCCGTCTAGGTCGCGTGGGGAGAGTATTTCAGGTAACGCCGGCGGAATGATCACGTCGCCTAGCCCTTGAGGGGCCTGCGCCATGATTCGTTCGAGACGTTCAGCTAGAGTCGGCACGCCGTGGCTAGAGACTTCCTGCGAGGCTTCATCGCATACCCGTGGCCCACGGACGCCGATGCGCACAGTGGAAGGCGCGTCGCTCGTCGGCTCAACCATGCCGTGGATGAGCGGGCTGCCTGTTGACGCGATGATGACGCGGCCTGGTTCAGATGCGGGAATTTCAGCTGCGGCTGTAGAGCCGATCAAAGACATCGAATCTGCGGTGTCTACAAGCCGAAGGCACACGGTGAGTGAAATGTTCGCCTTAATCTCTGGTGTGACGATCCCCTGTGGCCGTTGGGTTGCCAGAATCAGGTGGAGACCTAACGCACGGCCAAGTGTCGCTAGGCGCATGATGTCGGTGAGGATGCTCGGATGGTCCTGGGCGAGGATCCGGAACTCGTCGATCATCACGATGAGCCGCGGGGGTGCCTCCGGTAGCTCCGAAACGTCGGAGGCTCCCGCGCCCTTCAGTAGTTTTTCGCGTCGAGTCATCTCGATCCGTAATGCCTCAACGATGCGGAAGATCTCACTCCCGTCGAGGTCTGTGACACACGTTTCCACGTGGGGTAGCGATGTGAACTCGCTGAATGTTGTGCCGCCTTTGAAGTCAACGAGGGCCAACCTGAGATGCTCGGGCGAATAGCGCTCTGTCAGGCCAAGCACCCACGAGCGGAGCAATTCGGACTTTCCGGAACCGGTGGTTCCGGCGATGAGCGCGTGAGGGCCGTCTTTAACGATGTCGACGGCGAGCGGGGCTCCGTCACTGCGGGTACCTAAAACGGTTGCCGCACTGTGACGCGGCACGGCTTTCCTAGGCCCTTCGGAATCAGTGGGTGCCGCGGTTTTCGCAGGCGCGGCAGCAGGCAAGCGCTCAGCTCCCTGTTGAGGGTCTGTTGCCGCTTTGAACAGCACGGATGCATGGTCGAGTGCTTCGAAGCTAATGCTGTCTGGTTGGAATAACTGTTGAGAACCATCGTGAGCGAGTGTCGCTGACAGCGTTTGCTGGGTGTTTTCACTGCACGTAATGACCCACTCGTCTGGGCCTGCCGTTTGATCGTGAGTCCGCGCGCTTCGGGACTCGACCTGTACAGTGATCGGCTCGGCGCCAGGCGTCGATGGGACGAGTAGGCACTCATGCGGCTGAATAGCGTTATCCAAGCGAACGGCGCTCACTCCTAGTAAACGTGCGGGTATACGCGATGACACCGGGACTTGCAGATTCCAGCCGGTCAAGCCCCTGGAAGTGGTGTAACTGAATGGTGATCCTTCGTGGGTGGTCAGGCGGGTAGTTGCATCAGGTCGTCGGTGCTCACCTCCGTCGGCGAGCTGGTGGCGGGGTCGGTGGTCAGGGTGAGTCGGCAGCGGCTGAGGACTTCGAGACCGAGGTAGCGGCGGCCTTCGGCCCATTCGTCGGTCTGCTCGGCCAGGACGGCGCCGACGAGGCGAACGATGGCATCCCGGTTCGGGAAGATCCCGACCACGTCGGTGCGGCGGCGGATCTCCCGGTTGAGACGTTCGGTGGGGTTGTTGGACCAGATCTGCCGCCACACATCGTCGGGGAACCCGGTGAAGGCGAGCAGGTCCTCACGGGCATCGCCGAGGTGGTCAGCAACCTCGGGCAGCCTGCTGTCGGTGTACTCCAGCAGGCGGTCGAACTGCTCGTGCACGGCCGATGCGGTGGGCTGGTCGTACACGCTGTGCAACATCGCCTTCACCGCCGGCCACATGGACTTGGGGCACACGGCCATGAGGTTGGCGGCGTAGTGGGTGCGGCAGCGCTGCCAGGCGGCCCCGGGCAGGTGTGCCGCGATCGCCTCCACCAGCCCGGCGTGGGCATCGGAGGTCACCAGCCGCACTCCGCCCAGGCCACGGGCCACCAGGTCGGCGAAGAAGGTGTTCCACGAGGCCTTCGTCTCGCTGGTGGCGACTTGCATGCCCAGGACCTCGCGGTGGCCGTCACCGTTGACGCCGGTGGCCAGCAGCACCGAGGCTTTGACGACCTGCTTGTTCTCGCGGACCTTGATCGCCAGCGCATCAGCGGTGACGAACGTGAACGGCCCGGCCTCGTCCAGACGTCGGTGGCGGAACGCGGCGACCTGCTCGTCGAGGTCGGCGGCCATGCGCGAGACCTGGGATTTCGACAGGGCGTGGATGCCGAGCGTCTTGACGAGCTTGTCCATCCGGCGGGTGGACACACCAGCGAGGTAGCAGTCCGCCACGACCGTGATCAGGGCGGACTCGGCCCGCTTGCGGCGCTCGAGCAGCCACTCCGGGAAATACGAGCCCTGGCGCAGCTTCGGGACGGCGACATCGATCGTGCCGACGCGGGTGTCCAGCGGGCGCTGGCGGTAGCCGTTGCGGCGATTCGTCCGCTGCTCGGAGCGGGCGTTCCATTCGGCCCCGCACACGCTGTCGGCGTCGGCGGAAAGCAGGGCGTTGATCATGGTCTGCAGCAGCTCGCGCATCAGATCCGGTGATGCATCGGCGAGGGCTTGGCCCAGCAGGCCGGCAGGGTCGACAATATGGGGTGCGGTCATCGTGATGACTCCGTTCGAGGATTCTTTGGAAGGTTGACTCGAAGGATCACGCGGTGGCCGCTCTACATCCGACAACGACACGAAGTCGGAGACGATCTCGGCCACCGAGTTACACCACTCTATGGGGCACTACTTTCCAGCCCGCAGGTATGCCGCGCTCCATGAACGAGACGAGCAATGCCCTCAGAATGCCAAGACACTGGGCAGGCGGCCCGACGATGCGCACGCTCTCTCCCGGCTGAAGATGAAGCACTGCCGGCCATTCGTACGGTTCACGGCCGATGCCGCGCGAGAGCTTGATACTCGTGGGTTCTCCGTTGACGGTGAGACCGAGCCGACGCTCACTCACAGTCCCGACGCGCAGGCTCACTGAGTCTGTGCCGGGGGATGTAGTGCCGAACTTTCCCCAACGGTCACGCGTACTTTCTGCCGGAGCGTTCACTGTCTTAGCTGAGGTCTGTCGGCCCAGCGTCTGGTGCCATGATGCGATGATGCGTGCCGGTGTCGGGGCGTTGTGTTTCAAGGTTTCGATGTGTCGGAGACCTTGTTGCCGCAGGCGGTGGCGGTAGCGGCGCCGCTCCGCGATGTTCTGTCCCACCATGAACGATCCGGTGAGGACGCCCAGGGCACCGAACACCAGCATGAACCACGATCCGAGCGCGAGCCATAACGCGATGCCGATCCCTAGGGGTGCCACCGCCATCACGAGTCCGAGCCACGGGAACTTCGGTGGTGCTTGCACGGAAACGTCAAGCTTGTGCGGCAGAGGCGCTGTGCCGCGTCGCCGCTGGGTTCCCACGACAAGCCGCAGAGTCGTGTCACCTGCCAGAACCGTGTCAGCGTCGGTGATGGTGGCTGAAGCAGTGCGCTCGCCGTTGACACTGAGTTCGCCATCGAGCTCCGAGATGGTGATGCCCGTTGCGGCGACACGTATGAGGGCGTGTTCGCGGGACATTGTGGGGTCGTTGATTTGGATCCTTCCGGGGCCGCGGCCGATGAGGGAGTCACCTCGGGGGAGTGTGAAGACTGTCCCGCAGTCGGGCCCGGAATCCACGATGAGGTGCAGAGAGTCCCGATGCCGGTGCTCGGTGGCAAGCTCGTCGGCAGCCGCCGTACGGAGTTTTTGTGCGGTGTTGGGCTCGCCCACGAGCGTTTGCGTGAGATGTTCGGCCGCGTCCTTCCGAAGTCCCGGAAGCTGAAATACGCGGGGTTTCCGTGGGTCGAGCAACAACATGAGGATGGCTCCTGAGTAAAAACAGTGATTTTCCGTTGTTGAAGCCAACGTAGTGAAGAACCTGCTGTGGATGCGCTGTGAATAGGTGTTATGTGGATAACCTTCGTTATCCACATCGTGCTGTTTGATGCTTGCGGGCGTTCGCTAAGTGCTTTTATCGTCGGTACCGCAAAGCAAAGTCATTCCAGTGACGTTCGCACGTCCATGGAAAGTGCGTCAGGAGGTGGGTATGAGCGACATCGCAACCATGATCGAACACGACGTTCGACAACGAATGCGTCGCGATGGCCTGGACCCCGTCACGGCACCTACGCAGGTGCGTGCACTCGTCGCGCAGGCTCTCGAAGAATACGATCTGCGTTCGCTCACGGAATCCCTCACCCCGCTGCGGCAACGCGATGACGTTGAACGCACGATTGTTGATTCGCTCATTGGCCTTGGTCCGTTGCAGGCCCTCATGGAGGACCCTGAAGTCGAAGAGATCTGGCTCAACGGTCCGGACAAGATCTTCGTCGCGAGGGCAGGGGTCGCATCACTCACGCCGATCAAGATGACCCAGGAAGAGTTGCGTTCTCTGGTTGACCGCATGCTCGCCGGAACGAATCGGCGCGTCGATTTGTCGTCACCATTTGTGGATGCCGCCCTGCCCGATGGTTCGAGGCTTCACGTAGCGATCCCTGACATCACACGGTCGGTGTGGATGATCAACATCCGTAAGTTCGTTGCCCAAGCCCACCGACTCAGCGACCTCGTTCGCCTCGGTTCGCTCAGTAACAGCGCTGCAGCGTTCCTTGACGCGTGCGTTGAAGCCGGCCTCAACATCGTGGTTTCAGGGGCTACAGGAGCGGGCAAAACCACGATGCTCAACGCGCTTTCCGCCTCGATCGGGGCGCGGGAACGTGTCATCACCGTCGAAGAGGTGTTTGAGCTTAAGGTTCCGCTGCGGGATGTCGTGGGGATGCAGTGCCGGCCAGCGAACTTGGACGGCATGGGTGAGATCACGTTGCGCAGGCTAGTGAAAGAAGCGCTCCGGATGCGGCCAGACCGGATCATGGTCGGCGAGGTCAGGGAAGCGGAAAGTTTCGATCTGCTCCTAGCGCTCAACGCCGGGTTGCCGGGGATGGCGACGATCCACGCGAACTCCGCGCGAGAAGCGATCAGCAAACTGTGCTCGCTGCCCTTGTTGGCCGGCGCGAACATATCGCAAGAGTTCGTAGTGCCAACCGTGGCTTCGACGATGCACGTGGTGGTTCACTGCTACCGAACCCCAAGCGGCGAGCGCGGTGTTGACGAAATTGTGATGCTCAAAGGGTCCGACGGGGAAGGGGTCATCGAAACATCAACAATTTTCAAACGTGCCGACGGTGAACTGCGTCCCAACCAGGACGCCGACCCCGCACACGTCCGTTTCGCTGCTCGCGGCATCGACCCGCGCAGTTTCTTGGTGGAACGCACATGAGCGCAATCCTAGGGCTGACGCTGGGGCTGGGTCTGCTTCTGATCTGGCAATCAGGTTTCGAAACCCGGCGACGCGCACGCTCCCTCACAGCGGACACCAGGTTGCGACGCACTATGGACCAAGCCGGCCTACAACACGTCACAACCGTGACGTTCCTCCTCATCAGCGGCGGGATCGTCGCAGTTGCTACGGGGATCTATTTCCTCGCAACATCAACCCTTACGGTGTCGCTTGTTTTGTGTGGCATTACCGCAGTCCTGCCGGCGTGGTGGCTCCGGCACAAAGCAGACCAACGCACCAAAGCACTGCGGCAAATGTGGCCCGACGTCGTGGACCACCTCCGCTCAGCCGTACGCGCCGGACTGCCGCTCAACGAAGCGCTCGCACAACTGAGTTACGAAGGCCCTCAAGAACTCCAGCCAGCGTTCAGAGCCTATGCGGCAGACCTCAAAGTCACCGCCAACATGGACGCGACCCTCGACAGGTTGGCGCATCGACTCGCGGACCCCGTGGCTGACCGCATCGTCGCCGCAGTCAAACTCACGCGCGAAGTCGGCGGCGCCGACGTCAGCATCATGCTCAGCACGCTCTCCGGATTCCTCCGAACCGACGCCCGAACCAGGGGAGAGCTCGAAGCCCGCCAGTCCTGGACAGTCAACGCGGCCCGGCTTGCGATCACAGCGCCGTGGGCCATCCTGCTCGTTCTGTGCCTAGAACCGCGCATCGCCCAGGCGTATTCAACCCCAACGGGGCTCATGGTTCTGCTTGGCGGAGCGTTCGTAGCGGTCGTGAGCTACCGGATCATGATGCGCATCGCCCGGCTACCTGAACCACAGCGGGTGGTCACATGAACATCTACGTAGCCAGCGCACTCCTGACACTCGTAGGGCTCGCAGGGATCGCATTGATTATCGACTTTGTGCTCCGAGGAAGAAGCCTGCCCATCGGCGACAGAATTGCTGCACAATTCGGTGCCCGCACACCCCAGCCGTGGAGATGGCGAACCCTCAACCCGTTACGTTATCTCTCCCCAAAAGCCGTGCGAGCAGCGCGCTATTCAACCACTAACACGCGTGCCTCAAGCCCCCACATCGCGATGCGAGAGAAGAAGATCGCAGCAATGCTAGCGGCCGCAGGGCTAGAAACCAGCGTGGCCGAACACAAGCAACACCGGCTCGTTGCATCCATCGTCACAGCAGGGGCCGCAGGAACGATCTTCATCGCGCTCAGCACACGGCAGAACATCCAACCCGTCGCTGCCACTATCGCGGTCATCGCGAGCGCCGTAGCTGGAACCTGGCTCGTCGACGCCCGGGTCAACCGAAAGATCAAACAACGCCGCCAAACGGCAATCGAGCAATGGCCGGAATACATCGAACTCGTCGCGCTCGCCGTGGCCGCGGGTGACGGAATGCGCTCAGCGATCGCCCGCGTGGGGCAACAGTTCCCTGGTGTTCTAGGGGAGCGGATCCGCGACATGCTGATCCAGGTGCGGACGAACGGGAACGTTGGCGAAGCTCTGATTGAGTTTGCGGACGAGCTGGAAAGCCCCACTATCCAACGATGTGCCTCCACGGTGAGTGTCGCCGCGGAACGCGGCACTCCGCTGGCAGCGGTCCTGCGAGATCAAGCAGCAGACGCTCGCGAATCAGCGCGGCGAGACCTCATGGAAGCCGCAGGCAAACGCGAGCTCGGGATGCTGTTACCAGTGGTTTTCGGTGTTCTTCCGTTGTCCGTGGTCTTCGCGGTATTCCCGGGTCTGAGCCTGCTCACGATGTCTGTCTAGAAACCACACTCCCTGAAACTTTTGCCATCACTCCTGGAAATCCATTCACGAAAGGAACCAATCATGAACAATCGATTCACCCGCACCCGACTAGGTTCATCCATCACGGCTATGTTTTTGAAGTTCTCGGCTCTCATAGCGGGCGGTGCGGCCGCAGATGAAGACCGTGAACGCGGCGACGTCCCGGGCTGGGTTCTCGTGACGCTCATGTCAGCTCTGCTGGTTGCCGGAATTTACGCGGTTGCCGGCCCAGCATTGGTCAAGATGTTCAACGAAGCGGTCGGTAAAGTCGGCGGCATGTAATGGCCGGCGGTACGCATGATGAGCACCGGGAGCGAGGCTCTGCCGTCGCCGAAACAGCGATGATCATGGGTTTGATCACACTGCTGTTCATGAGCCTGATCCAGCTCGCTGTTTTCCTGCATTGGCGCAACATGGCAGCTGACGCGGCAACCCACGGTGCACGCTACGGAGCATTCCCGGATCAGGAGGCCAGCGCCGGAGCGCTGAGGGCTCAAGAACTGCTGGATTCCTCGCTCAACCAAGGCGCCGGACAAGCGCGGGCCGATCTCATCAAGCGCGACTACGGCCCGGCCGTCAAAGTGACGGTGACCGTTAATGTGCCGATCCTCGGTTTCCTCCCTTCACCGCTCACATATTCGACCAGCGCGGTCGTGACTAAAGCGACGTACTAATGCACTCAACTCAGATTCAGGCGACATCTTGCGGGCCTGCAACCCCCGAGACGCTCAAGCCACGCGTCACAACTGAACCTGAAAGAGGCAGCGCGATCATCGAGTTCATCGGGCTGTCCGTGCTCCTCGCGATCCCGCTCATGTACCTCATGCTTGCGATATCGATGGTGCAAGCCAGCAACCTTGCCACCGTCGCGGCAGCGGATCAGGCGGCACGCATCGTCAGCAATTCCAATGCCGCGCCAGATACTGGAGCACCCGGCACGCGGGAGAAGGCTGAACATGCGATTGCAGACGTCATGAATGGCTACGGGATCGCACCAGAGAACGCGAGCCTCAACATTGAGTGCTCCGGCCTATGCCCCGGTCCCGGGTCACTCATTACTGCCCACGTTGAAGTACGGGTTCCGTTACCGTTCGTGCCTGACGGCGTGCAAGGGATCGTCAAGACACACGCAGAAACCACGACGCTGGTAGGGGAGACAGAATGAGCTCCGTCCACACGGAAGCAGGTAAGCAAGAAGAAGGCCGTATCGCGGTGATGATCGCCGGGCTCATGGGCCTGCTTATCGCGGTCATAGCTGTGACATCGGCGCTCAACCATGTGGCGATATCCCAGCGGAAGTTGACCTCGATCGCTGATTCGGTGACCAGCACCGCGGTGCTGAGCAAATCACAAGCGAAAGCAGTTCAAGAAAACGGGCATCCGGACGTCAACGCGGCGCGAGCCGACATCGAAAGGCAACTGAAGAAGACACCTTTGCCTGCGCAGTTGGAAAACCTGCGGATCGATAGCGTCGAATTCAGGGGCGAACCGCTCACGCTTCACGTGAACATGTCAGCCACAACTCAGATCCCGATCATCGGCGGTATCTTGCCCGGTTCGGCACACGTACACACCCACGCGTTCAGCCGCCTGGACGTCCGATAGCGGATGCGGACACGCCCGGGCGCACGACGGGTAGACTTGAAATCACTATGTCTTCAACTGATTACGCCGCCGAGATCCGCGACCTCCGACACACTCTTCATGAGATCGAAGAGGTTTCGGACATTGAGCAGCTTCAAGCCGAGATCGACCAGCTCGAAAAAGAAGCCGCCGCACCAGACCTGTGGGACAACCCCGATGAGGCGCAGAAAGTGACCTCCGCGTTGTCCCATAAGCAGGCTGAACTTGGTCGTATCACCGGCATGAGCGCACGCATCGATGACTTCGAAACGCTCATCGAACTCGCGGAAGAAGAGGGCGAACCAGAGCTACTCGAAGACGCCGACTCTGAGCTCGCAAAGATCAAAGAAAAGCTTTCCGAGCTCGAGATCATGACGCTGCTCAACGGTGAATACGACGCCCGCGAGGCCGTCGTCACAATCCGAGCCGGCGCTGGTGGTGTCGACGCCGCAGATTTCGCGGAAATGCTGTTGCGTATGTACCTGCGCTACGCGGAACGCCGCGGCTGGAAGACCAAGGTCACCGATACGTCCTACGCCGAAGAAGCGGGCCTGAAATCCGCGACTTTCGAAGTCAACGAACCATACGCATTCGGAACCTTGTCAGTCGAAGCGGGAACCCACCGGCTCGTGCGCATCTCGCCGTTCGATAACCAGGGCCGCCGCCAGACCTCGTTCGCGGCTGTCGAGGTGATCCCGCTCATCGAAACCACAGACCACATCGAGATCCCTGAAAACGAACTCAAAATCGATGTGTTCCGCTCTTCGGGGCCAGGCGGCCAGTCGGTTAACACGACTGACTCCGCGGTGCGTATGACCCACATCCCAACCGGCATCGTGGTCTCGATGCAGAACGAAAAATCACAGATCCAGAACCGTGCGGCGGCGTTGCGCGTCATGCAGTCCCGCTTGCTGCTGCTCAAGCAGGAACAGGAAGCTGCAGAGAAGAAGGCGCTCGCGGGCGACGTCAAGGCGTCATGGGGTGACCAGATGCGTTCCTACGTTCTGCACCCGTACCAGATGGTCAAGGACCTGCGCACCAACC
Organism: Pseudoglutamicibacter cumminsii; assembly: GCF_016907775.1. NCBI lineage: Bacteria > Bacillati > Actinomycetota > Actinomycetes > Micrococcales > Micrococcaceae > Pseudoglutamicibacter > Pseudoglutamicibacter cumminsii. The sequence goes on from NZ_JAFBCO010000001.1 coordinate 1,728,428, forward strand.
ACGAAGTCGGCAACACCGGCTCGGTGTTGGACGGCGACATCGACGGCTTTATCGACGCCGGCATCCGCTGGCGTGCAAGCCAACGTAACCAAGACGAAGACTAAGCACGACGCCGACTAAACACGCCGACTAAACACGCCGACGACTAAACACGACGCAGACTAAACCGGCCCGGCGCATCGTGCGTTAGGCCACCCGCGTCTGACCGACCGTGATCCGTGAGGTTTCCTTGGTGTGGTCGGTGATGCGGCCATCGATCAACGTCACCATTTCATCGAAGCGGTGCGCATGCTGCAGGTCGTGGGTCACCAGGAGCGTGGTGACGTCGAGCTGTTTGGTCATGCGGATCAAGAGGTCGATGATCGTGGCGCCTGCGCGTGAATCGAGCGCCGAGGTCGGCTCATCCACCAGCAAAACCGATGGGTTAGCTACGAGCGCGCGAGCGATGTTGACTCGCTGACGCTGACCTCCGGAAAGCTGCGCTGGCCGCAGATTGGCTTGGGCACTGAGACCCACCGCCTCAAGCAACTCACCTGCGCGGGCCCGTGCCGCGCGTTTCTGTGAGCGCGTCCCGGCAAGCTCAATCACGGCACGGATCTGTTCGTGGGCGGTCAGCGAAGGCAGCAGGTTGGACTGCTGGAACACGATCCCGATCTTCTCGCGACGCAAACGCGCCGCCTCAGCTGGCTTGAGCCGGCTGGCTTCGATCCCATCGATCATGACGGACCCGGAATCCGGCTGGGTCAGCGTCGCCGCGACCGTGAGCAGCGAAGACTTGCCCGAGCCCGACGGCCCCGTGATTCCGACGAGGGTGCCTGGCTCTGGTGTGAGCGTCACATCATCGAGCGCGGTCACGGTGTCGTTGCCGTCTGGGTAGGTGAGGTTCAGATTCGTCAGGGAAAGCATGGTGGTCCTTTCAACGGGCGGGGACGAGATGGTGGTGGGTGAGCGGGTTTAGTTCAGAGCCTGCATCGGGTCGGCTTTGGTCACGGAACGCAGCGCGAACGCTGCGCCGATGAGTCCCAGGAGGGTCATGAGGAGGCCCGGTGCGAGCGTTGTGAGCCAGTTGCTCACGAACGGAACGCTTGAGGAGATCGCCGGGCCAACGAGCATGATGATTCCGATGCCCGCGCCGACGCCTACGGCCAAAACGAGCAGCGACTGCCCGATCGCGTCACGCAGCAGTGCGCTCACGGGGGAGCCGAGGGCCCGCATCACGGCGATGTCGCGGGTTCTTTGCAAAGTCCACACGGTGAAGAACGCGCCGACAACGAGCGCGGAGATCGCCATGAGCATCCCGATCATCATCCCGAGGGAGCCCACCTCCGAGCGGAAAGACCCCACCGCCAAAAGCTGCTCGAAACCGGCAGGAGACACCGTGTTGGCGACCGTGTTGATGTTTGCGGCTTCGTCGTCGGAGATCTCGGCGTGGACCAGCAGGGCGTTAGGATGGCCGGTTCCGCCGGTGCGCTCGGACAGCTCTTGCCACGCGCTCCACGACATGCCGATGACTGGCACGTGCGAGTAGTGCCCGCTTCCGGTGACATCGGCGACAGTGAACTCGTGACCTGCGATGGTGATTGTGGCTCCGGCTTCTACGCCGAGTTCTTCTGCCGCATCTTCGCTCAAGGTGACGTTACTGCCGGAAGGGGCGACGGCGTCGTCGGCTTGGCCCGGTCCGGTACCGGCGCCGAGGTCAGCGCCCGGTCCATGGGCCACGAGGGCAACGCCGGTCGTGACATCGTCGTGAGCCGCGGCGATTTGGGTGACGCCAACGGCGGTCACGTTGCTGCGGCCGGCGTGATCTTCCCACCGCTGTTGAGCATCTGGGGTCACGGAAGAGGTGGACATGCTCGCATCCTGGCTTCCGTTCGGCGCGGACATCACGAGCCGGTCGGCCTTCCAGGAACGGACGGTGTCGACGTTGGCGCCGGCGAGGCCCCCGGTCAACCCGGTGAGGAAGCCCACCAGCAGGGTCATGAGCATCACGACAACGGTGATGATCGCGAAGCGTCCTTTCGCGTGGAGTACGTCGCGCCAACCGAGAAACATGTCAACCTCGTTTTCTGTACCGTCTCTTCGCAGCTCGGCATTGCCGCTGCGTTGTTCGTTGCTTCTATTCCATCGAGTTCGGGGCTTCAACGGATCCGGCGCAAGACTGATCTTGAATGTCGACATGGTTGAGGCGCGGGATCAATCTTTCGGTTGATGCGTTGCGGCGACTGAGGACTGTTGGACGCAGTATTCTCGTTTATATGGTTGAGTCCACGCCGTCTGTTGCCCGGTCTGCTCCGGAACCGGAGCATGTCGTATCCGCGATGGCGCCTGCGTTTCGTCTGCTTCGTGCGGGCTTGCATGTGGTGATGCTGGTGTGCGCTGGCATCGCTGTTGCTGCCGGTGTGAAGCTCATCAGCGTGCCGGGGCAAGAGGTGCGTGGATGGCTTGGGATCGTGGGTGTGGCCGCGTTTGTTGCAGGCTGGGCAGGTGGTGCGGTTCAGGTTGAGCGTGGAAAGATCCGCGAGAACACCACCTCGACTGTGCTGGGTCTCATCGGGATGGCTGCGGCTTGGATGCTTGCTGCGAGCCAGATCTTCGAAGCCGCGTATCTGGTGTTCCCGTTCTTTTTCGCGCTGCTGTTCCTGTTAGGGATGAAGTTCGGAACTATCGCGGTCATGGCGGCGACGGCGTGCGCGATCCTCTTCATTTCCCAACGCCTGGGGTTTTCGTTCGCGGTCGTGATTGGCCCGGTGCTGGGTGCTTCGGTGAGCGTCATGATCGGGTGGGCTCTGCGTGCGGTTGCGTATCAGGCCGCGGTGCGTGAATCCTTGTTGCAGCGGCTGCTCGATACGGAACGCGAGCTGACCGTGACCCAGCGGGAAGCCGGCGTTCAAGCCGAACGCGCTCGCTTGGCGGGAGAGATCCACGACGGCGTTTCGCAGTCTTTGTCTTCGATCCAGATGTTGCTGCACGCGGCCGAGCGTGGCCTGCCAACTGATGATGCGCATCGTAGGACCAAGGAATACATTGTGATGGCGCGGTCTGCTGCCGAGGATGCGCAGTCGGAGACGCGGGGGATCTTGCGGCGGATGGCGCCCGCGGCTTTGTCTGATGAGACGCTCACGGGCGCGCTCGAACGGCTTGCCGATGTGGGCGCTGGCCCGGCCGTGGTGGTTATGAGCGATGACCCTCCGTTGACGATGAGCCAGCAGGCCGCGTTGTTGCGGATCGCACAAGGTGCGGTCGGGAATGCACGCCAGCATTCGCGGGCTCACCGGGTTCTGGTTTCGCTTGAACACGATGTGAATTCGGCCACGTTGACGATCAGCGACGACGGCGTTGGTTTCGTTCCGGGGAGCGTTCCGGAAGGCTCGCGCGGCCGGGGTCATTTCGGGTTGGCGTTGATGCGCGAGCGGGCTGAGCAGATGGGCGGCCAGTTCGCTGTTGAGTCCCGGCCGGGTCAGGGAACGAGGATCTCGGTTTGCATCCCGCTGGAAAACGGTGACGGGCAGCACACCACGGCGGGCGAGGAGGAAGCATGAGTGGAGCTGGCGAGGCTATCCGCATCGTAGTGGTGGATGATCATCCGGTGGTGCGTGCTGGTTTGCGCGCGCTTTTGGAGATGGAGGAGGACCTCACGGTTGTCGGGGAGGCCGGCAGCGAAGACGGTGCTGTCGCCGAGGTTGAACGTGAACAGCCGGATCTGGTGTTGATGGATTTGCGCCTGGATCACGACGGCTCTGGTGCGGTTGCGATTCAACGGTTGCGTTCCGCAGGGCTCACGATGCCGGTTCTGGTGCTCACGAATCACGACACGGACGCGGACATCCTCGCGGCGGTCGAAGCTGGGGCTTCCGGATACCTGCTCAAGGACGCGCCACCTGAAGAGCTTTTGCCTGCGGTGCGCGCGGCTGCCGCGGGGCAGTCGGCGCTCGCCCCGGCGATCGCGAGCCGCCTCATGGAACGCTTGGTTTCTCCGCTTCCGAGCCTCACGTTGCGCGAGCTGGAAGTTCTGCGCTGCGTTTCGGACGGGCTCACGAACGCCGAGATCGCGCAGAAGCTGTTCGTTTCCCAAGCGACCGTCAAGACCCACCTTGTGCACGTGTTCGAAAAGCTCGGGGTTACGTCCCGCACCCAGGCGGTAGCGGAGGCACGGGACCGCGGTCTTTTCTAGAGGCCGCCGTGTAACAGAAGGCCCTGGGCAACGTGTGTTGCCCAGGGCCTGAACTGTAGTGGCTTCTTAGCGGCTAGAGGTAGACGACGATGTCCTCGCCTTTGATCTCGCATGCGAAGCGTGGCAGGGCGGCGTTAGCTGGGCCAGAAATGACGCTACCGTCCTCTGCTTTGAACCAGGATTCGTGGCACGGGCAGTGGAAGCGGTTTTCCGAGCCTGGGCTCACCTCGCAGCCCGCGTGCGTGCAGACCGCCGAGAAAGCCAGAACTTCATTCTCCGATGGACGGAAAAGAACAAGCTTGGTCTTACCTGCGGTTGCGCTCGCTTGGCCGCCCACTGCAAGGTCGCTCGTCTTCAAGACAGGCTCAGGTTTGCCCGTGGCCTCCGGAATCTCGGCAGGGCCGCTCGCGCCACACGCCGCGAGACCCAGCGCCGCAGCACCCAGGACCGCGCCGCCAAGAACAGCGCGACGGGAAGTGCAGCAACCCTGGTGGGCCGCATCGTGCTCAACTGGCAAGGCAGCATCAGCTGCCGGGGCTTCGACTCGCGAAATCTTGTTCTCCATACCGCCTATTGTCTCACCTCGAAGAGGTCGGCAGGCTCCACGCGCCGAACGGTGCGCCGTTGGTGCGTTCGCTCGCGCCCGACTGATCCAGGAACGGCGTGATACCGCCTAGGTGCTGCGGCCAACCCGCGCCGAGGATCATGCACAAGTCGATATCCTGCGGGCCAGCGACGACTCCCTCATCGAGCATGATGCGGATCTCGGTCGCCAGCGCATCGAGCACCGTGGTGAGCAGCTCATCCTTGGTGATCGTGGCATCACCGCGTTCAAGCAACGCAAGGTGCTCTTCCGGAATGAAGGTGCGGCCGTTCTCATCCTTCGACCAGATCGAGGTGACCTTGTTATCGATGAGCGTCTGCAGGTTCTTCGACAGCGGGAAACGCTCCGGGAAGCTGCCGTGTAGCGTCTCAGCGACGTGCTGAGCGACAGGCAATCCCACCATCGCAAGCAGATCGAACGGGGACATCGGAAGGCCGAGCGGGTCCAGCGCGGAATCAGCCTCATGCGGATCCATGCCCTGATCGAACGCATCCATGACCAAACCGAGCAGAAGCAAAAGCAAACGATTGACGACGAACGCCGGCGCATCCTTGACCAGCACGGCGGTCTTGCCGAGGCTCTTCGCGGCGGCGAAGGCCGTCGCCAGGACCTGATCCGAGGTCTCAGGACCGCGCACAATTTCGATCAGCGGCATCTGCGCTACCGGGTTGAAGAAGTGGAAGCCGACGAGGCGCTCAGAGTGCTCGAGGACCTCCGCCATCTCCTTGACCGAAAGCGAAGACGTGTTGGTTGCGAGGATCGCATCCGGGCGAACGATCTGCTCAACCTCACGGAATACCTGCTGCTTGACGCTGATCTCCTCGAACACGGCCTCGATCACGAAATCAGCATCCGCGTAAACGCCCTTATCGGTACCAGCTGTGATGAGGCCCTGGATCGCGCGAGCATCCTCTTCCTTCATGCGGCCACGCTCAACGTTCTTAGCGAGGTAGCCCGCAACGTGATCCAGGCCCGCCTGAGCACGCTGCTCATCCATGTCCGTCATGACAACAGGCACCTGAAGCTTCTGAGCGAACACGAGCGCAAGCTGAGCCGCCATGAGCCCCGCACCGACCACGCCGACCTTCGAGATCTTCTGAGGCTCAACATCGGGCACACCTGCCGGACGCTTAGCGCGAGCCTGGAACAGCTCGAGGAACGAGTAGATCGTGTTTTGGAACGCAGGCGTGAACATCAGATACGCGAGCTTATCCACCTCAAGCGCGCCCGATTCCTTCTGAGTCATCGAACGGTTCGCATCCAACGTATCCAGGAGCGCGGTAGGGGCCGGACGGGTTTCAGCGTGGGTTGCCTTCTGGACCAGGCCACGAGCGTACTTGAGCGCGGCATCCCAGCGGGCGGAAACCTCAGGATCGGACGGATCCTCGAGCTCGCGGCTCGCTTCAGGGGCCGTGCCGTCCAGGACCGAGGCGGCCCACTCGAGCGAATCCTGCAGGAAGCTCTCCGGCCCGAAAGCGATGTTCGCGCCACCCATCTCAGCCAACTGGCTACCGTTCAGGAAGCGGTTGCCCTTGAGAGGGTTCTCAAGCATGACTTTCAACCCGTTCTCGATGCCCACCAAGCGAGGGAAGCGGTAGACGCCACCCCAACCAGGGATCAGGCCGAGACCCGCCTCAGGCAGACCGAGTGCGCGCACCCCGGTGTTGACCGTCCGGTAGTCGCAAGCGAGCGCGGTCTCGAAGCCGCCGCCCAGCGACTGGCCGTTGATGAACGCGAAGCTCGGGACGTCGGCGTCGGCGATGACGTCATAGGCAACATGGCCGAGTTCCGCGAGCAAGCGACCGTCTTCAGGGTCAGTGAGGGTGCGGATCGTGCTGAGGTCAGCTCCAGCAGCGAAGGTGCGGCCCGTACCAGTGACGGCGATAGCGTCGATCTCGCCAGCCTCAGCTCGCTTGACCTGTTCTTCTGCGGCACGGCCGAAATTCAGGAGGCCAGCCGGCCCCAGGGTTGCGGGATGCCCGTCCTTCTCAGAAACCATCGTCATGACCGCGATGGTGTGCCCGCCAATCTTGTGGTCCTCAACGTGAACCTGGGTCACGACCTCGTAAGGGGCGGCGGAACGCAAGTTATCGAAGCGCGCGAAACGGTCGTGGGTATTTGATGTGGAGCTGTGGGATGAAGCCTGGTTACCGGCAGAGTTAAGTGAATCGGTCACGTGAGTTCCTCCTAGGAAGCGGTACAACCTCTCAACAGGAGGTTACCGCAAAGTAGTGAGGTGAATCACATGCGCTGAGCTTTGAGCGGCTCAGGCTCAGTGCTTAAGCGGCTCTGGCTCAAGGAACGCAACGGTAATCACGGCGGCAGTGCGGCGAATCTGCCACTCGCGGGCTCCGAGCTCACGCAGCTTCTCTTGAACAGAATCCAGCGTGACCACCTCAGGCGGCTCCCATGAGATTTCCTTCAAAACAGCGGGAGCCAAAAGGTTCTCCAAAGGCATACCCAAAGCTTGGGCATCCCGCTCCAAGCGCCACCGCGCAGTCTGATACCGCTCGGCAGCCTCAGGGAACCGGTCATTCCACGAACGTGGGGGAGGCATCGTTGAACGGCGCGCCGTCCTCGGAGGGAAACGAGTCGCGTTCCGGGCCCGCGCAATCGCGGTGACCCAACGGCGGGCCTCCTTGCTAGCCAACCGGCCGCGGAAACCATCCGTGCGCAACAGAGCCGGCACCGTCGTCGGGAGCGCGCGAGCCGCGGCGATGATTGCCGAATCCGGCAAAAGACGGCCCGGAGCGCGGTCCTTGTTTTGGGCGACCTTCTCGCGCTCTTCCCACAGCTCCTTGACCGCCAGAATCTGGTGCTTGTCTTTCAACTGGTGTAGGCCGTGGGTGCGCCGCCATGGATCCTTACGCGGCTGCGGGCCAGGCTTGAGGCGTTCATACTCGAACTCTTCAAGAGCTAAATCCCACTTCTTCTGACCCCGAAGAAGCTTCTCAAGCTGATTCCGCAACTCGATCAAAACCTCAACATCGAGCGCGGCGTAATTCAGCCAGTCCTCCGGCAACGGCCGCATCGACCAATCGGCAGCCGAATGCTCTTTCGCCAAACGGACGCCCAGCATCGTCTCAGTCACGTACGCCAAACCTACGCGTGGCAGACCCGCTAGACGGGCGGCGAGCTCGGTGTCGAAAAGCGTGTTCGGCTGTAGCTCGAGCTCACGCAAGCACGGCAAATCCTGGTGCGCCGCGTGCAAAATCCATTCCGCATCCGCGAGCGCCTCGTTCACATCCAGAAGATCGTCGAACGCCTCAGGATCAATCAGGAACGTGCCAGCGCCAGCCCTGCGCAGCTGAACCAAGAACGCGCGCTGACCGTAACGGAAACCGGAAGCCCGCTCTGCATCGACCGCTACAGGGCCGTGCCCTTCACGCAACTGAATGACCGCGTTATCGAGTGCGGCCCGCGTCGAAATCACCGGTGGGATCCCCTCGGCGGGGGAGTCAAGAAGGGGGAGGTCTGAAGGCTCGCGCTCCGGGAACTGGCCAGAGGCGAGAAGGGCTGCCGGCGGTGGATCAAGCTTCATGGTTCTTCTGATCATACTAAGGAGTAGCCACGCTCAAGGGGCAACGCCCGATGTGGAAGCCAGCTCAGCATGCTTGGCACCTAGGTGAGCCGGACGTTGGGCATCGGTGTGACGCCGTCTTCCATAGGAGGCAGGCCCGCGAAGGAGCACACCATGTCGCACCACGCTTCGAGCTGGTTTTGGACGTTGTAATCCTCAGGTGTCCACGAGGCTCGAAGCTCGATGTCGACGCGTTCAGGCTGTTGCGCGAGGTCGCCGAAGTTCTCGCTCAACGCACGCGTGGCTGTGCCGCCGGCCCGGCGATAAGGTGCACCGTGTTCCTCAAGCGCTTCCACCAGCCACGTCCACGCAACCGATGCGGCGAGCTGATCGTTACCCATCTCGCCGTCCACCTCGGCGCGGATGTAGGTCACGATCCGCATCGTTCCATCCCACACGGGATTACCTTGTGGATCGAACAGCAAAATGAATCGACCCGTCGCGAGCTCATCATCCCCGTGGGGGTCCGCGACATTCGCCTTTAACGCGACGGCGTATGGAGCCAAGCGCTTAGGGGCAGGGATCTCCTCAAGCGTCATCTCAGGACGCACCAAGGCGCGCTTCAGACCGTCCAGCACCAACGAAAATTCGTGCGGGACGCCGGCTGAACCCAACCGTGCTGTCTCTGCGCTAAAACTCACACAGCTAGCTTATGAAACACGAAAACCTTTTGGTGACGGCACGCCGGTAACGCAGGGCAGAGGCTCGCCAACAGGCGGTGGGAGATAGGCCGGCGCCGATCTAGCGACTTCTCGACACCTACACAACGCCTACGCAGCGCGAGGGTATTGAACTGGACCTAAACGGGCTTTTGAACCAAGCAGATCGAATTGATGCAATAACGCTGATCCGTTGGAGTGTCGAACCCCTCGCCTTCAAAAACGTGCCCCAGGTGCGAATCACAGTTCGCGCAACGCACCTCAACACGGCGCATACCCAACGAGTTGTCGACCAAGTAACGGATCGCATCGGAATTCTCCGGCGCATAAAACGCGGGCCAGCCGCAGCGGGCATCAAACTTCGTGTCCGAAGAAAACAGCTCCGCACCGCAGGCACGGCACGCATACACCGCATCGGTCGTGTCATTCGTGTAAGCGCCCGTGCCCGGACGCTCCGTGCCGGCCTGACGCAACACGGCATACTCTTCAGGGCTCAACTGCTCACGCCACGCGGCGTCACCGCGGCCCAGCGGATCTTCAACAGGAGAATGCATGTATCCAGTCTAGGAGGGGCATGCACAGAACTAGCGAGACATTACCTCTGGCAGCGACGGATGTAAGTGAGATGATGGGGGACATGGGATCCGGAGCGAAGAAGTCACCGTGCACTGGCTCACGTATGAGCCCATCATCGTGGGCCGCTGTGGGGCTCGGCGCGGGAATCATCGGCACAGGCGTCATCACTGGACTCGCTTCGCTGTTCGCTCGCGCCGTCGTCACTCCGTCACGCAACAACGCCGACGAGGTGAAGATCCTCGGCGTTGGCCGCGACCACATCGGTGGCTACGTCGATCTGCAAACGCGTGACCCTCAAGCCACCGCACCCGGGTGCTACTCGCTGTGGTTCAACAATCAGTCCGGGCACGCGAAAATCGGCGACATCATCTCCACATCATCTGGAACGCACGTGCGCCGCCGCATCATCAGCATCGACCGTGGCGACCTCGCCCACGCAACCCACGGAAGTATCGGCGGCAACTACTTCATCGACCCCACCGACGCCGGCGTCCTCGCAACTGACGTCCACGTACCGCTCACAGCCGGGCCAGCACCTGCATGGCTTGTCGAGGGCGATCAACACGCAGACACCTGGGCGATCCTGATTCACGGCCGCGGAGCAACACGCCTCGAAACCCTGCGCGGACTCAAACCACTCAGCGATCTCGGGCTCACCGTGCTGTCGATGAGCTACCGCAACGACGGCGAAGGCCCCGAAGTCAACAACGGCCGGTACGGGCTCGGTGCAACAGAGTGGCACGATGTGGACGCTGCCATTGGGTATGCGCTCAGCCAAGGCGCGCGCGACGTTGTGCTCGTGGGCTGGTCGATGGGTGGTGCGATCGCTTTGCGGACGCTCGAGCTATCGCGGTTCCGCCACCGCATCCGTGCTCTCGCGCTCACCGGTCCCGCCGTCGACTGGTTCGAAATCCTGCGCTACCAAGCGAAAATTAACAACATCCCGTACCTCTCCGGGCGGATCGGCGGGTGGATGCTCGGCCAGCCCATCGGTAAGAAACTCACCGGGCTGACCGCGCCCATCGACCTCAACGCGCTCAACTGGGTTGAACGTGCCGGCAACATCGAGACTCCAGTGCTGATTCAGCATTCGCGTGACGACGGCTTCGTGCCTTTCATCTCCTCCGAACGGCTAGCGAAAAAGAATCCGCGCTACGTGACCCTCGTGCCGTTCACGCGCGCAGGGCACGTACGTGAGTGGAACGTCGACCCGCAGAAGTGGGAAACAACTCTCAAGGGCTGGATGCGTGCAACCTTGAAGATATGACAGAAAACCTTGTTGCTCTCACGCGAAGACGCGCCCGCCCTGACAAAGGGGCGGGCGCGTCTTTAAAGCTCTAAACGTGCCGGAGCGGGGCTAGTACTCGAACCGGATTAGGCGTCAGCGAGTTCCTTACGTACACGGTTCTTGATTCGACCCAGCATGGCCGTCATGCCGCGCAAACGCAACGGCGAAACCGCGCGCGCCAAACCAATGGTTGAGGGGTAGTCATCCGGGGTCTCCAGGACCTCCTCGGCAGGCAGGCCATGCAACCCCTCAACCAAGACGCCAGCGAAACCGCGCGTCGTTGGAGCCTCCGGCGGTGCCGTGATGAACACGCCTACCGTGTGGTCCGCGTCGTCGGCGACCTCAACCGTCAAAAACACAGGCGACTGGCACTCAATCACCTGTTCAAGCTCGGCGTCCTGATAACGCTCCGGGAGCTCCGGAAGGTTATCCGAAAACTCAAGCAACAGCTCAAGACGCTGCGGTTCAGGTAACGCGTTAAAATCCTCGGCGATCTCCGTCAAAGCAGTTGGCAAAGCCATAGAAACTACCTCCTAAGCGTTGCGTGCCGCGGAAGCCGGAACAGTGCCAGGCTCCTCGCCCAACACGATAGGGACACCCACAACGTTGCCCCACTCAGTCCACGAGCCGTCATAGTTACGGACGTTCTCAAAACCAAGCGCATACTTCAAAATGAACCACGTCAACGCGGAGCGCTCACCGATGCGGCAATAAGCAATCACATCATCGCCGGATTTCAAACCAGCCTTGTCCATGTACAGAGCCTCGAGCTCAGCGCGCGGCTTGATCACCGAGCCCTCACCAACGGCACTTGACCACGGAATCGAGGCCGCCGTCGGAATGTGGCCGCCACGCAACGCACCTTCCTCCGGGTAGTCCGGCATGTGCGTGCGCTCGCCCGTGTACTCCTGCGGGGAACGGACATCGATCAGCGGCGTGGTGCCCAGCAACGAAAGAACCTCAGGCAAGAAGACACGCAACGTCGAATCGTCGCGCTCAACCACCGGGTAGTCCGTCGCCGCACGCTGTGGAACCTCGCGGGTCAGGGCACGGCCCTCAGCGATCCACTTATCGCGACCACCATCCATCAAGCGAACATCCGGGTGACCGAACAGTTCCAAGACCCACAGTGCATAAGCCGCCCACCAGTTCGACTTATCGCCGTAGACCACGATCGTGTCATCGCGGCTGATGCCCTTGCGACTCAACAGGGCAGCCAGACCCTCGCCGTCGACGTAATCACGGGTCACCGCATCGTTGAGTTCTGTGTGCCAATCCAACTTGACCGCGCCCTCGATATGGCCGGTCTCATACAAAAGAACATCCTCATCGGACTCGACGATCACGATGCCGGGCTCGTTCAGGTGATCCTCAACCCACTGGGTGGTCACCAGTTTCTCCGGGTGCGCATATTGCGCATGACGAGCTTCCTCCGTCAAAACCTCTGACATAACTGAACGATCTCCTTAAAGTCTGTTCACGTCCGGACCCGAAGCCGGCATCATGCCAGCCGGGAAATGCACCTATTCAGAACAACCTGCACCCACTCAGAACAACAACAGAGCGGGCGTAATGATTCCCTCCCAGCCTAATGACAAACAAAACGCCGGACAGAAGTAGCACACACAAAAGGAAACATTCACAAGATTGCGTAAGATCGCAGGCAGAGACATCGTCGATTGTGCGCCGCGAGGTGCACGCTGAGTCTGCAATTGAGACACCGCTATCTGAGGGAAAGCATCTACGTGGCAACCATTCACAAGTTGACCGACATTACTCCCAACGTCGCCGCAGAGGCGCTCCTTGACGGTATGCACCCGTCGTACCGGTTTGGTGAGGTGTCTTTCGACACATACATCCCGGACCCTTCTCAGCCGAGCCAGGCCGCTGCGGTGAAGCGTTTGCAGGAGTTCGCCGAGGCCGTCAACGCGGATGCTTCGCCATCTAAAGGCCTCATGAAGTTGTTCGGCAAGAAGAAAAAGGCGAAGGGACCGGCGGGTATTTATCTCGACGGCGGCTTCGGTGTCGGTAAGACCCACCTTTTGGCGTCGCTGTGGCACGCGACGGAAGGCAAGCGCGCATTCGGCACGTTTGTTGAGTACACGAACCTCGTGGGTGCCCTCACGTTCCCGCGCGCGGTTGAGATCCTCAAGACCTACAACCTCGTGTGCATCGACGAGTTCGAGCTCGACGACCCGGGCGACACTGTCTTGATGTCCCGCTTGATGCGCGAACTGGCCGACGCCGGGGTCAAGCTGGCGGCGACATCGAACACTTTGCCTGGTGCGTTGGGGGAGGGCCGATTCGCAGCCCAGGACTTCCAGCGTGAGATCCAGGTTTTGGCGGATCAGTTCGAGATCATCCGCGTGGACGGTGAGGATTACCGTCACCGTGGTCTCCCTGACGCTCCTGAGCCGATGGCTGACGGTGAGCTGTTGTCGTTTGCTGAGGAACGTTACCCGGATGCTCACATCGCTGAGGATGACTTCCCGCAGCTCGTGGATCACTTGTCTAAGGTTCACCCGTCGCGTTACCGCAAGCTTCTGAGCGATACCGATGTGCTGGTCCTGCATAACGTCGAGACCATCACTAACCAGGCCATCGCGTTGCGGTTTGTGGTTTTCGCTGACCGCCTCTACGACAAGGACGTGCCAATCGTCGCTTCCGGCGAGTCCTTCGACCACCTCTTCACCGAAGAAATGATGGCCGGCGGCTACATGAAGAAATACTTCCGCGCTGTGTCTCGTTTGACCGCGCTGGTCCGCGAAGGCCAGGGCGCCGCATCCTAATCGACACTGAATCCTGAACGCACGTCCTAGCGTCTGGTGCGTTGTTGCCGGGCGCTAGGACGTAGCCTTGTACTTAGCGCGGCTCGTGCTTAACGCGGAAGGCCGGGAACATCGTTTTGATGTTCCCGGCCTTCCGTCTTGCGAGCGGACAACGGGATTCGAACCCGCGACCTCCACCTTGGCAAGGTGGCGCTCTAGCCAGCTGAGCTATGTCCGCGAATGACAGTCCAGTTCAGGACCGTATTTATAAAAACCGTGGTTCCGTTCTCAACAGAACCGTGGTTCTCGTGCGCGATACTGGGTTCGAACCAGTGACCTCTTCCGTGTCAAGGAAGCGCGCTACCGCTGCGCCAATCGCGCCTATTCAGGCTGCAAATCACTTAGTGGAGGTGGGGACGGGATTCGAACCCGCGTATACGGCTTTGCAGGCCGCTGCCTCGCCTCTCGGCCACCCCACCACATCCGTAACAAGTACGGTGCCCTTGCGGGCCAGCAAGTGGTTTGCGAGCGGACAACGGGATTCGAACCCGCGACCTCCACCTTGGCAAGGTGGCGCTCTAGCCAGCTGAGCTATGTCCGCATGTGGTGTCACCCGCGGTTCGTTTCCTGTTCGGAAAGCGTTTCCGCTGTGATGCCAACGAGTGATTACTCTAGACCAGTTTTTACCGCTTTGCCAAATCGGCTCAAACTAGGGGCGTGTCACTGGGGCAACGCAACCTTGGTGCTGCCCGGAATTCCGCGTAAACACCTATTGAATTATTCGACGAGATTAGTTTCGTGGCACCGGCGGGCCGAGCCACAGCAGCGTCACAAACAGCACCGCCACGAAAGCAACTAGCAGCACAATCGCGAGCCATACGTGACGCAAGATCCATGCCTGCACGTGTTCGATAAAGCCGCGTGGCTCGTCGCCACCTGGAGCGAGCCGCCATCCGCCTTTCAAGAGCCCCTTGCGGTCAACGTAGAGGTCAAACGGCAGGGTCGCGAACGGCACAACGGCCAGTAAAACACCCGTTACACCGATGCGTGCAGGCCACTTCTGGTTGACCCACACGAAAACCGTCGACGTCGCGTAGCTCAGGAAGACGAAGCCGTGGATACCGCCGGCGATCGGCACGATGTTGGTGACATCGAGCGCGCGCAGGATCAGCGCGGCAATGAGCCCCGCCCACGTGAAGATCTCCGCGATCGCGAAGGTGCGGAAAAGCAGGCGCGGGGTGACGGCATGAGTCGGAGGTGTCGTTGTCATGAAGTGGTTGCTCCGGAGGTGGTCGATGCGGACTTGATTTTAGATGCGGACGCTTATGCAGAGGCCGCTTCGGTAGCGCTAGATGCGGTTGCGCTGGTTTTGACGGCGCGGCGCAGTGCCACGAAGAAGACGATGAGGGCCGCTGTGATCGCGATGTGGCCAAGGCCTGCGATGCCGGAGATCATCGCGGAGGATTCCTTGCCGAGCACCGTGAGGGTTCCGTGCCAGATCATCATCGCAGAGGTTACGATGACACCCGCGTTGTAAAGCCAGAAGAACCAGCCGAACAGCTTAGGGCTTCGGGAGATCGCAAAAGCTTTCTCGATCACGAGGAAAATCAGGGACGCCATGAAGCCGAGCGCGAGCAAGTGCGTGTGGGCAACGCCGAGCTGAGTGAACTGGCCCTCTGGGAACTCGTTGATCTTGGTGAATTCACGATAAAACACGCCCGCGCTCAAGCCTGCGATCATGTAGATCAAGGATGCGTTGAGGAGCTTCTTCACGGTTTTACTTCCTTTCGAACACCGCGCATGCTTTGAATCCGTGCATGGGCGCTGTGGCTTATGAGGTGCTGTGGTCTGGGGCGCAGTGGTTTATGTGGCGCTGTGGTTTGACCTATGCCTCGATTCAACCCGCGCGCACGTCGTTAAACATCGCGATCAGTGTTGAAACCGGCCTCAACCTTTCGGTTGATAACGGTGATGGAATCGACCATGTTGTGGGAGCAAACTGTCAGGGGTAGGTGACACACTGGGGAGCATGACACAGCCACTGCTCGCGCATCAGACCTCGTTGGGGCGAATGTATTCCCGCACTGTTGACGGCCTTCCCGAAGTCCCGTCGATTACCACCGTGATTTCCCGTCACGCAGTAGACATGACGGGGTGGGCTGGGCACATGGCGGCGACTGCCGTTATTAACGATGCGCGACTGGCTGGTTCGGTAGGCAACAAGGTTCAGCTCAAGCAGATTGCGCGGCAAGCGTCCTCAGCTGCTGAGAAGTACCGCGACGAGGCTGCGGCCCGTGGCGACCGGGTCCACAATTATGCCGAACACAAGGCGCTGCGCGAGCTGGGTCGGCCGCACGAGGCCGCGCAGATGCGTGAAAAACTGAAGGAGCATGGGGAAGGCGCCTACGCAGATCGTTTCGACGAATGGTGGGACCTCTACGGGGTCAAACCGATCGAACCCGAAGTCACCATCTGGAATCACACGGTCGGTTACGCTGGAACGCTCGATCTTGTCGCCGAGATCGGGGGAGTGACCTGCCTCATCGATTACAAGACGCGCGGAACCACCCGCGACGGCCGGGTCAAAGCCCCGGACCCTAAAGTCGTGATGCAGCTCGCCGCCGGCGCGCAAGCCGAGGAGTACTTGAGCGACCCTGAGAACGGAACATGGGAGCCCTGGCCCTTCCCGAAAGATAGCGTGCTGTTGGCCGTCGCACTCGGTGAAACCGAAGTACTACCCATGCGAGCGCAACCGCACAGCCTCGAAAACGCATGGAAACGGTTCTGGGCCCTACGCCAAGTTTGGGAAACCGAATCCGTGGCATTCAGCGCCGCTGCCGAACTCCAACCCGTCCCGCCACCAGCCGCACGCTCAATGACGCCGCATGCTCAATGACCGACTCAGGCTAGGGGCACCGAACCACAAGCACTCTTTCTCGCATACGATGGAAGAGCGCACCCGTGGCACCCATGGGCGTGTGCGGTACGCCTTCAGAAACACAGCGAAGCGCCCCAAGGAACTCAGCGAAGCACCTTCTGAAATGCAGCGAAGCGTATTCAAAACTAAGCGAAGCACATTGAGAAAAGGAGTAGCGTGACAGTTCACGCGATTCGAACAGTAGGGGACCCGGTCCTACGTACCGTGGCAGATCCCGTCACCACATTCGATGCACCACTAGCCGCACTAGCTCAAGACATGCACGAAACCATGAATGACGTCAACGGCGTCGGCCTGGCCGGCCCACAGATCGGCATCAGCAAACGAATCTTCACCTACAACATCGACGGCCACGTCGGCACAGTCTGCAATCCCGTCCTCGAAATCCTGGACGAAGAAACCGTCGAAGACGACCGCACCATCGAAGGGTGCTTGTCCGTTCCCGGGATCCAAATGCCGCTGGAACGCCCCAAGAAAGTGCGTCTCACCGGCGTTGACATCACCGGTGAGGAACTCGAAATCATCGCCGATGGCCTCCTCGCGCGCTGCTTCCAGCACGAAACCGACCACCTCAATGGCAAACTTTTCATCGACCGACTTACAGGTGAAGAGCGCCGCCGCGCACAACAAACCCTGCGCCACAACACGTACCAAAGCAACGTTGATCACGTGCAAGACCAACGCGCCGCCACCATCGGGAGCGCCTTTTCAAACAACACCGGCAACTCATTCCTCAGGAGCTGATGCGTTCATGGCACGAATCCTCTACGCCGGAACCCCCGACGTCGCAGTGGCGCCGCTAGCGCAGCTCATCGCCGACGGCCACGAAATCGCCGCAGTCCTGACGCGTACCGACGCCCCCATCGGACGCAAACGCGTCATGACGCCATCGCCCGTGGCGGCCTACGCCGAAGAACACGGGCTCCCCATTATCAAAGCTGACAAGATCACAGACGAAGCCCACGACGCGATCGCCGCGCTCAACATCGACGTCGCGGCGGTCGTCGCATACGGCGCGATGATCCCACGCCGCACCCTCGACGTCCCAGAGTTCGGGTGGGTCAACCTCCACTTCTCACTCCTGCCAGACCTACGCGGAGCCGCGCCTGTTCAGCACGCGCTCATCCGGTGCCACGACATCACCGGGGCCACAGCGTTCATGCTCGACGAAGGCATGGACACCGGGCCGGTGCTCGGCGTCATGACCGAAGCCGTGCAGCCAAGCGACACCGCCGGCGACCTCCTCGAACGCCTCTCCACAGAAGGCGCAGTGCTGTTGAGCCAAGCGATCACCGGCTACGTTTCCGGTGCCGTGGTGCCACAACCGCAAAAGGGCGAGCCGACTCTTGCGCCGAAACTCGAACGCAACGACGGCCGCGTCGACTGGACAACATCCGCCGAAGCCGTGCGCGGACGCATCGCCGGAACCACACCAGAACCCGGCGCCTTCACACACTTCAATGGGGCGAGCATCAAACTTGAACGGGTGCGCATCACAACCCCAGACGAGCTCGAAGACCACGAGAAAAACCTTGCCCCCGGCCAGCTGAGCTTCCGCAGCCGGAAGCCAGCCCGCGTCGTCGTCGGTACCGGGTCTTCACCGGTTGAACTAACACGCGTACAGCCCGCAGGTAAAAAGATGATGGCCGCCGCTGACTGGGCTCGCGGAGCCCTCAGCGATGGGGAAGGACGCTTCGAATGAGCCGAGATTCACGCTCAAATGACCGCACCCCACGCTCCCGCGGAGGGGCCGGGAACGATCGCCCACGCCGCGGTCAGCAGCAGGGCCAGGGTAAAAGGCAGGGTAGCGCCGACGGCTCGCGCCGCAACGCTAAAGGCCGCGAACGAAACCGCGGCGGCCGCCAGCCCCGCCAATTCAGCGCCGCAGCTCCATCGCAACGCAGCCGCAACGCCGACCCCGCACGCAAAGTAGCGTTCGATGTTCTGCAGGCCGTTGCTGTCGACAACGCGTACGCGAACCTCGCCCTGCCGCACCATATTCGTCGCGCCCGTCTCGACCAGCGGGACGCCGGTTTTGCAACCGAGCTGACCTACGGCTCGCTCCGAGAACTCGCAAGCCTCGATGCGGTCCTGGCCGAATGCTCCGACCGCCCACTCAAAAACATCGACCCACCGGTCCTAGACGTTCTGCGGATCGGCACATACCAGCTGCTTCACATGCGCGTCCCGCAGCACGCCGCAGTCGACGAAACCGTGGCGCTGGCCCGCGACTGCGTAGGTGCCGGAGCAGGTGGCTTCGTCAACGCGGTGCTCCGCCGAGTTACGGAACGCTCGCGTGAAGAATGGGCTGAAACGCTCGAATCCTCGATCACCGACCCGATGGCGCGGCTCGCGCTCCGGTATTCGCACCCCGAATGGGTGGTTCGTGCGCTGCGCTCTTCACTCGTCGTGCACGGGCGTTCGGCTGAAGATCTCGAGGCCCTACTCGTCGCCGACAACGTGGCTCCTGCAGTGCATCTGGCCGCGCTTCCAGGGATCGCAACCGAGCAAGAACTCAAACGCCTCAAAGCCACACCGTCAACCTGGGTTCCCGAAGCCTACTCCGTGAACTCGGGTGGCGGCCCGCTGCGTTGGCCTGGCGTTGCCGAAGGTCACATCCGCGTGCAGGACCACGGTTCGCAACTCGCCGCCCGCGTCCTGGCGGAAGCCGATGTTGCAGGCACCGACGCTGGACGTTGGCTCGATATGTCCGCAGGCCCCGGAGGCAAGGCGGCGCTGTTGGCCGCGATTGCCGCTCAACGCGGGGCACACCTGACGGCGAATGAAGTTCAGGAACACCGCTCGAACCTCGTGAAACAAGCGCTTCGCGCGGTCGATGAGAAGGCATGGACATCCGTCACGGGTGACGGCCGAGACATCGGTAAGGCACAGCCGAACCACTACGACCGCGTCCTGCTCGACGCCCCATGTTCAGGGCTCGGTGCGTTGCGTCGCCGCCCGGAAAGCCGCTGGCGCAAACAGCCATCCGACATTCCGGCGTTGACCCGCCTGCAGAGCGAACTTCTGAACTCTGCCCTGGACGCGCTGCGCCCAGGTGGGGTGCTCGCGTACGTGACGTGCTCACCGCACCCGGCGGAAACCCTCGCGATCCTCGAAGACGCGTTCCACCGTCGGAAAGACATCGAACTGCTCGACACCGGAGCCGTCCTCGACTCCGTAACGCTCACCGGCAAAGGTGACGCGACCCGCCCAGCCGACCCCGTCGTCGGAACCAACACCGGTTCCACGGCCCAACTTTTCCCGCACTCCCATGGAACCGACGCCATGTTCATGGCCCTCATTACCAAGAAGGAACAAGCATGAGCCGCCACAGCTGCGCAATCCACCCCTCGATCCTCTCGGCCGACTTCCTTCGCCTAGGGGAGGAACTGCAAGCCATCAAAACCGCCGATGCCGTGCACGTTGACGTCATGGATCAGCACTTCGTGCCGAACCTGACGCTCGGCCCTCCAGTTGTCAAGCGGATCCAGGACGAGTCCCCGCTCCCCCTCGATATCCACCTCATGATCGAGGACCCAGACCGTTGGGCCCCTGAATACGCGGACATGGGCGCCTACTCGGTCACGTTCCATGCGGAAGCCGCGACGGCACCGATCCGCTTGGCTCGCGAACTGCGTGCACGCGGATCGAAAGCGTCGATGGCTTTACGTCCAGCGACCGGCCTGGACTCCTACATGGACATGCTCCCTGAGCTCGACATGCTGCTGCTCATGACGGTCGAGCCCGGCTTTGGTGGGCAGGCTTTCCTCGACGTTGTGGTCCCGAAGATTCGCGCGGCCCGCACAGCGATCGACGGCTCCGGTGCGCAGGTTGCATTGCAGGTCGATGGTGGCGTGACGACCGAGACTATCCGCATCGCCGCTGAAGCCGGCGCGGACACGTTCGTTGCAGGCTCGAGCGTCTACGGCGCCGAAGACGTGGCCGTAGCGATCGAAAACCTGCGCCGCGAAGCCCACGACGCCATCGGACACTAAACCTTCCGAACAGCGTGGGTGTCGTTGATTCGCCACCCACGCTCAACCCACGCTCAGCGGGCCAATACTCAACTTGCGCTCAACATTGCGTCACCGTGCCATCCTCCGAGCCGCACCCTGGGCTACAGTGGTGATCACGTGCTCCGGGGTCGGTGAAATTCCGAACCGGCGGTGATAGTCCGCGACCCGTTGTCTGCAATCGAGGATCCCCTCCGATTGAGTAACGGCTGAACTGGTGAAACTCCAGTACCGACAGTCAAAGTCTGGATGGGAGAAGCACGGTTTACGCTGAGACAGTGTTCTCCACGTAGCCAACTGGCTCGACAACCAAGCCAACTGGCAACGTGACCGTTCAGCCGCGTCGCAAGATGCAACGCAGGCGCACGGACGAGTCAACCCGACGAGTCCAAGCCACCTGCCGCATCGTGAGCTAGACCGCAGCTGATCGAAGAAGCCACTCACGTATTCCTCAACCCTGGGGCCGCCGTAGAGCGAGAAAGGGTAAGGAATGGATTTTCTGCGGTGGCTTGTCGACATGTTCAACGGGACGATCGATCTGCCTGGCGGGCAGGTTCTTGTGGTCCGCGAAGTCGTCGGCAATGTTTTCGGTTTGGCATCGGCTCTTGGCGGTATGCGCCGTAAAGTGTGGGCCTGGCCTATCGGTATTGCGGGCAACCTCTTGTTGCTCACCGTTTTCTTAGGGTCCCTGATTGACCCGAACGCGACAATGCCTCACCTGTTGGGGCAGGCCGGCCGTCAGATCATGTTCATCGTGGTCTCCGTGTACGGGTGGGTTCGCTGGAATCAAAGCCGTAAGCAGCGCGGCGCTGGCTCATCCCAAGCGATCACCCCACGATGGGGTGGCTGGGGCGTTCGCGTAGGGATGCTGCTGGTCATGGTGATCGGTGCGGTTGCCCTGACTCCGCTGTTCGCTGCGTTGGGTTCATATGATCCGGTGTGGGCTGACGCGTGGACCTTCATTGGTTCGCTCGTGGCTACCTACGGTATGGCGAAGGGCTGGACTGAGTTCTGGCTCGCGTGGGTCGCCGTGGATGTTGTGGGTGTCCCGCTGCTGTTCTCGGCCGGCTATTTCGCATCGGCGTTCATGTACCTGTTCTATGGCGTGTTCACGCTGATCGGCTTCTTCGTGTGGGCCCGGGCTCAGAAAAACGAGAAGCCATCGATCTCGAGCATGGAGACACTCGACCCAACCGTGGAGTGACGTTCGACCCAACCGTGGAGTCACGCCCCGACACGGCAGATATGAATCGTTGGCGCCGGTTTGGAGGAATCTTTCAAACCGGCGCTAACTCATTTCAGTGCTGGCTTGTTCCGGAGCCATGACAGCGGCGCACCGGTGCTCTGCCAGCGGGCTTGGTTGGTCTTTGTGTCGTCACGTTCTGCCCATGAAGGGCGCGGTGTGATTAGGCTGAGAGTGTGAAAAGCTTCGAGGAACTCTTTGCTGAACTGCAAACCAAAGCTGTAGAACGCCCTGAGGGCTCCGGCACAGTCAAACAGCTGGATGCGGGCATCCACGCGATCGGTAAGAAGATCGTTGAGGAGGCCGCCGAGGTGTGGATGGCTTCCGAATACGAGTCGGATGAAGAAGCTGCTGAGGAGATTTCGCAGCTTTTGTATCACGTCCAGGTCATGATGATCGCTAAAGGTTTGTCCCTGCAGGACGTGTACAAGCATCTGTGAGTTGCTGGCCTGGCGAGCGTTCGTGCGTCGCCAGCGTTGTGGTGGGTCGTTGATTGAGTGGGTTGTCGATTGAGTTTGTGAAGGGTGCGTTGTTGTGTCGATTTTGCGTGTAGCTGTTCCGAATAAGGGTTCGTTGTCTGCCGCCGTGACGGAGATGTTGTCAGAGGCGGGGTATCGTCAGCGTCGTGATTCTCGTGAACTGGCGTTGACTGACCCTGAGAACGATGTTGAGTTCTTCTATCTGCGGCCGCGTGACATCGCGGTTTATGTTGGCCGCGGCGTCTTGGATCTGGGGATCACGGGCCGTGATTTGATGATGGACGCCGATGTGGATGATGCGGTGGAGGAGCTCATGCCGTTGGGCATCGGTGCTTCGACCTTCCGCATCGCTGGCCCGCAGGGTGAGTTCTCTGATTTCTCGGAGCTCAACGGTAAGCGGATCGCCACGAGTTACCGGGTTTTGGTCGACCACTATCTTGAGGAGCACGGGATCCAGGCGGAGACGGTCCGCTTGGATGGTGCGATTGAGACGTCGATCCGCTTAGGTGTTGCCGATGCGGTGGCCGATGTGGTGGAGACGGGGTCGACGATGCGCGCGGCTGGCTTGGAGCCGTTTGGCCCTGCGTTGATGAAGTCTGAGGCCGTTTTGATTGGCCGGAAGGATCACCACCCGAAGGCAGAAGATAGGTTGGTGCGTCGTTTGCGCGGTGTGATTGTGGCGCGCCAGTACGCGATGCTGGATTACGACATCCCTAAGTCCTTGGTGGATGAGGCGATGCGGTTGACCCCGGGGCTTGAATCGCCGACGATTTCCCCTTTGGCTGATCCTGAGTGGGTTGCGGTGCGAGCCATGGTTAAGGAGAACCAGGTGAACCGCGTCATGGATGAGTTGTATGACGTGGGGGCTCGCGCGATTTTGGTGACCCCGATCAACGCGTGCCGTTTGTAGAAGGGCTAAGGCTATGTCTGTTGCTGTTCGTGTGATTCCGTGCCTCGATGTGGATGCTGGCCGTGTGGTTAAGGGCGTCAACTTTGAGGGTTTGCGGGATGCAGGGGATCCGGTTGAGCTCGCGGAGCGTTACGGTCGTGTTGGTGCCGATGAGTTGACGTTTTTGGATGTCACGGCGTCTTCGGATGAGCGTGACACGGTGTATGACATCGTGGCTCGGACTGCTGAAGAGGTTTTCATCCCGTTGACGGTCGGCGGCGGCATCCGTTCGGTTGAGCATGTTTCTAAGCTGTTGAACGCGGGCGCGGATAAGGTTTCTGTGGCTACGGCCGCGGTCGAGAACCCGGACCTGATCAATCAGATCAGTGAGCGTTTCGGTTCGCAGGTTTTGACGTTGTCCCTTGACGCGAAGCGCAGCGATAACCCTGATCTTGCCTCGGGTTATGAGGTCATGGTCCGAGGAGGCCGTGTGGGCACGGGCCGTGACGCTCTCGAGTGGGCGGCTGAAGCGCAGAAGCGTGGCGTGGGCGAGGTGTTGTTGAACTCGATCGACGCCGACGGAACCCAGGAGGGTTTCGATACGCAGATGTTGCGCG
Organism: Pseudoglutamicibacter cumminsii; assembly: GCF_016907775.1. Classification (NCBI taxonomy): domain Bacteria; kingdom Bacillati; phylum Actinomycetota; class Actinomycetes; order Micrococcales; family Micrococcaceae; genus Pseudoglutamicibacter; species Pseudoglutamicibacter cumminsii. The sequence continues at coordinate 1,752,253 of NZ_JAFBCO010000001.1, forward strand.
ATGTGCGTCGCGTCATTTCGGTTCCGTTGATCGCTTCAGGTGGCGCTGGTAAGCCTGAGCACTTCCCGCCGGCCGTTGAGGCGGGTGCCGATGCGGTGCTTGCGGCGTCGCTGTTCCACTTCGGCCCGGATCACATGATGGCTGAGGTCAAGGCCGCGATGCGCGCGGCCGGAATCACGGTCCGTTAGAGACACGCGGTCCGTTACGGAAACCGTTTTAGTCGTCGGAGAGTGAAGCCTCGAGTGCCTTTTTGGCCTCGGGGCTTCCTTCGTAGAGGACGAGCGCGTGGTTGGTGCGTCCGTAGGCGTGCATGATGAGTTCGCTTACGGAGCCGTAGATCGCTACCGAGTCGGTGCCTTTCTTGGCTTGGTAGCGCGTGCCGTCGGGGCGTACGAGGATGATGCCGACGGGTGCATGGCGGTAGAGCAGCTTGGCGGCTTGTCGGAGTCTTTGCCACAACCGTTCGGTGTAGGCGGCGTCGAGCGAGCGTGGGACCCAGCGTTCACGGGCGCGGCGAATGTCTTCGAGGTGTACGAAGTATTCGAGGAGGTTCGCGGCCGCGTCGACCCGTTTGAGGTTGAACGGTGAGAACTTTGTAGGCCCTTGAGAGAACTGCTTGATGAGTCGGGCGTAACCGCCGGGGTGTTCGGCTTGAGCCGCGAGGATGTCGAGTTTTCGTTCCATGCCGTGACGTAGGCCGGGCGCGCCAGTGATGCCGGCGGCCCACACGGAGTGTTCGCGGAGCACGAGGTGTGCTGCGAGGTGTCGTGTTTCCCAGCCTTCGCACAGCGTAGGGGCGTCCGGGCCTACGGCGAGGAGCGCATCAGCGAGCGCTTGGCGGGAAAGTTTGACAAAGTGAGGCACGCTCTCAACGTAGCACGTTCTTGGGGCGCTTCATGCTGTGACGTCGGATGCTGGGTGCCGCGTAGCATGGGAGGGTGTCTGATTCTCGTGAACTTTCTGCTGAGCTAGCCGCAGATGCGGTCTCCGATGCGAGCGAAACGTCTGCAGCGCCGGCCTTCGATACTGCCGTTTTGAAATTCAATCCGGACGGCCTGATCCCTGCTGTTGTGCAGGATGCTGAGTCGTTGCAGGTTTTGATGCTCGGCTGGATGGATGCCGAGGCGGTGCGCCGGAGCGCTACGAGCGGCCGTGCGACGTACTGGTCTCGTTCGCGACAAGAATATTGGCGCAAGGGTGACACATCGGGTCACATTCAGGAAGTCGTTGCGATGCACTATGACTGTGATGCCGACACGATCTTGCTGACTGTGAAGCAGACAGGTGCCGCGTGCCACACGGGGACGCGTTCGTGCTTTGACGATCGCGTCATCCCTGTCACCACACCAGCACAGGCAACACAAGCACGCGAGACACAGGCACACGAGACGCAAACGGGGGATAAGTCATGAGCGTTCCGAAGGTCATTCCAAACCTCACGCGTGAGGAGTTTGTTGCTACTGCAGCATCGGTCGATGGCCCCCGGGTCATCCCGGTGACCGCTCGGATGCTCGCTGACGGCCTCACCCCGTTGGGCGTGTACCGGCGTCTTGCCGATCAGCGTCCGGGAACGTTCCTGCTCGAATCCGCAACGGCCGGCCAGTGGGCACGGTATTCCTTCATTGGCGCCGGAAGCGCTGCGATGCTCGCCGAATCCGAGGGACAAGCGGTGTGGGAAGGCGCCCCGCCGGTCGGGATCCCGTCTGAGGGCGGCGTCATGGATGTTCTGCGGGAGACCCTGCAGTTCCTCAAGCGCGGCCAGCAGAATGTGACCCGCCCATCGTTCCCTTTCGTTTCCGGCTTGATGGGATACATCGGATGGGATGCGGTCCGTTATTGGGAAAAGCTTGGCGAAGGCCCTGCCGATGACATGCAGGTCCCGATGCTCGCGCTCCAGCTTGTGACCGACATGGCTGTATACGACCACCTGGATGGCTCGCTGACCCTGGTCGCTAATGCGTATAACAAGAATGGCCTCGACACCGGCGCTGAACGCGCTTATGACGATGCGGTGGCTCGCTTGCAGCGGATGGCTCAGCGGCTCGGTGAACCTTCAGAAGCCGAAGCTCCCGTGCCGATGCCGTCCGCGGATGTCTCTCGTGAAGAAATGTTCGCGACCGTCAAGCAGACGTGGGCTGAGCCTGAGTTCCTGAAAGCGATCGATACGATCAAGGACGCGATCGTGGACGGCGAAGTGTTCCAGGCGGTTGTGGGACGGCGGTTCGAGCTCCCAACCCAAGCGAGCGCGTTGGACGTCTACCGCGTCCTGCGGGCGACCAACCCGAGCCCGTACATGTATGTCGCTACCTACCAGACAGGGGACGGCGAACCGTTCTCGGTAGTCGGGTCTTCACCGGAAGCGCTTGTGACCGTTAAGTCAGGCAACGTCGTGACCCACCCGATCGCTGGCTCCCGCCCACGTGGAGCAACACCGACCGGCGACGACGCCCTGGCGAAAGAACTCCTCGAAGACCCCAAGGAACGGTCTGAGCACATCATGCTCGTGGACCTTTCCCGCAACGACCTCTCCAAGGTCTGCACCCCTGGCACTGTGGACGTCACCCAGTTCATGGAGATCGTGCGCTACAGCCACATCATGCACATGGAATCCACCGTGACCGGGGACGTCGAGGCTCACGCGAACGCCTACGATGTGCTACGCGCCGTGTTCCCGGCCGGAACCCTCTCCGGGGCGCCTAAGCCTCGTGCATTGCAATTGCTAGATCAGCTTGAGCCGGTAGGCCGCGGGATCTATGGCGGCGTGGTCGGTTACTTCGATTCCGCAGGTGACATGGATATGGCCATCGCGATCCGGACCGCTGTCCTGAAAGACGAGACCGCCTACGTTTCAGCAGGCGCAGGCATTGTGGCTGATTCCCAACCGGAATCCGAAGCACTTGAGACCGTGAACAAGGCCTTCGCGCCACTGCGCGCCGTATGGCTTGCAGATGAACTCAGCTCACCTGAACGCGGAGGCGAAAATGCCTCGCACTAACGAGCCGCCACGAACTGAAACCACACCAACCAAGCGACGCTTCGGGCAACGCAAACACGTCGTTCTCGCCGGGCTTGCTCTCTCGATCGCGGCGCTGATCCTCATCTCACAGACCTGGATCACAGTCGGAGCACCCGACACCGGAGTTGCCGTGGCAAGCCTCGACGTAGCCGGCGGAACAGCTTCTCCAGCGGCAGTCGCGCTCGCCGTCGTGATGCTTGCCGCCACCATCGCGCTGACGATCGCGGGTCCCATAACCCGCTGGGTCATCACCGTGGTCCAGGCGCTCGCCGGCGCCGGCATTGCCGGCGTCAGCATCTGGTCTGCACTGTCGCCGCAGGATGCCGCCGCGACGAAGGTCGGGGAGACCTTTGGGCTCGGGATTGTGAGTAGCAATTACGACGTCACGATCTTCCCTTTCATCACCGCCGTCCTCGGCGTGCTCATGGTTCTCGTTGCCGTGTGGGGTTCGCTCGTAGCCGCACCTGCCGCATCGACATCAAGCAAGTATGAACGCGCAGGTTCATCACCGCGCCGTAGCAAGCACGAGGCCGGCAAACGAGCCAGCGCAAGCGGTGGCGAAACTGCCCAGGCTGGCAAGAACGCTGACGATGAGCCACGCGAGACCAATCAAGGCGAGACCGACCTTGACGAGATCGAGCTGGACGAAATAGACCAGTGGGACGCGTTGACGCAAGGCGAAGACCCCACCGACCCAGACGGACCGAACACCGCCCGCGCACGCTTCTACTGAGCCGAATCACACATCAATCATGACTCGCCGTGCGTAGCGATTGAGCGGTCAACGGCGAGAAGTGGCAGAATAGACATAAGCGTGTGTTCATGCTGCCGCTTCACTCGCACGAAGCCGGCCGTGCAGGGAACTCACATCTACCCGTGGCCTCACGGTCGCGGATGCCCCACAGAGGGCAGAGCATCACTGACCTGAGGTTTCAACTCGAAGGAGATAGGGATATGCCTCTCGATCGCCAGACCATTGCTCATGACCCAATCCATGAGCAGCACCTGGGCCACGGCAACACTGTTGCTTCGTGGGCAATGTTCACCATCATGTTTGTTGGCTTCCTGCTGTCCTGCATCGCCTTCACCATCCCCAACTGGTTCCTCTTCTGGACCGGCGGCGTGATCCTGGTTGTCGGCATCATCGTCGGCCTCGTTCTGAAGGCTGCTGGCTTTGGCGTGGGCGGCTCCCGTACAAAGCACGACTAACGTTGTGAACGAACGGCCCCGCGAAAGACTCGCGGGGCTTCGTTCTATACAGGGTTCTATACCCGCCACACATCACTTACTGAACGCAGCTCATACTGAACTCAGTCCGTAGAAGGGGAGAGGCACGGCACATGGCAGAGGCCACTGTTCTGGATCAGATCATCGAAGGTGTTAAGGAAGATCTGGCCGCACGCAAGCAGCTTGTGCCGCTTGAAGAGATGAAGCGCCGTGCCGCTGAAGCCGCACCAGCCCGCGATGCGCTGGCCGCCTTGTCCCCTAACGCTGACTCCGCTTTCGCCGTGATTTCCGAGGTCAAGCGTCGCTCGCCATCGAAGGGCGCGCTCGCTGACATCCCGGAGCCAGCGGATCTTGCCGCTGAATACGAAGCCGGTGGCGCCGCCGCTATCTCAGTTCTGACGGAACAGCGCCGCTTTGGTGGCTCACTTGCAGATTTCGATGCGGTACGGGCACGTGTCGACGTCCCGTTGCTACGCAAAGACTTCACGGTCGACGAGTACCAGATCTACGAAGCACGAGCGCACGGAGCTGACCTGGTACTGCTGATCGTTGCGGCCTTGACGGATCAGGAGCTCAGCGACTTCCTCGAGCTCACTCACGTGCTGGGAATGAACGCGCTCGTCGAAACGCACACTCCGGAAGAGATCGAACGCGCTACGAAAGTCGGTTCCAAGATCGTGGGCGTTAACGTTCGCAACCTCAAGACCCTCGATGTCGATACCGGCCACTATGCTGAACTCGCCAAGCATCTACCAGCTGGGGTTGTGACGGTCGCTGAATCTGGCGTCGAAGACATCGAACAGGTCAAGACCTACGCACACGCGGGTGCAGACGCGGTCCTCGTCGGCGAGGCCCTCGTCAAACACGCACAGCCACGCGAAACCGTCGCCGAGTTCACGGCTACCGGTCACGCCATCAGGTCCGCTGCCCGCTAATCTCCAGCCAAACCATCAAGCTCACGCTGTACCCACCATCATCAAGGAAAAGCATGACCAGCACACCAGAGTCTGAAGAGAACCGCACCACCATGGCGGATTCGTTCATGGCCGGCTCCCTGCGTAACGCGCCCGGCCCTTACTTCGGTGAATACGGCGGCCGATGGATGCCGGAGTCCCTGGTACGTGCGCTCGATGAGCTGGCTGAAACCTTCAACGCGGCCAAGGATGACCCTGAGTTCGTCGCCGAGTTCCAGGACCTGCTGGCCAACTATGCCAACCGTCCATCGCTTCTGACCGAAGCATCACGATTCGCAGAACACGCGGGCGGCGTACGGATCTTCCTCAAACGCGAAGACCTCAACCACACCGGTTCGCACAAGATCAACAACGTGCTCGGCCAGGCGCTGCTCGCTAAGCGCATGGGGAAGAACCGCCTCATCGCTGAGACCGGCGCAGGCCAGCACGGCGTAGCAACCGCAACCGCAGCCGCACTCTTCGGTATGGAATGCGTTGTCTACATGGGCGAAGAAGACACTCAGCGTCAAGCGCTCAACGTGGCCCGCATGGAACTGCTCGGTGCGAAGGTTGTGCCAGTTGCGGTGGGCTCCCGCACCCTCAAAGACGCGATCAACGAAGCGCTGCGCGACTGGGTCGCCAACGTCGACCACACCCACTACCTGCTCGGAACCGCGGCCGGACCGTACCCGTTCCCGAGCATGGTGCGCTTCTTCCACGAGTGCATCGGTAACGAAGCCCGCGAACAGATCATCGAACAAGCCGGGCGTCTCCCAGACGCCGTCTGCGCATGCGTCGGTGGTGGTTCCAACGCGATCGGAACCTTCCACGCGTTCCTCGACGACAAAGAGGTTGAACTGCACGGGCTCGAAGCCGGCGGCGACGGAATCGACACCCCGCGCCACGCCGCCACGATCACCCTCGGCCGGGCCGGCGTGCTCCACGGCGCCAAGACCTACCTCATGCAGGACGAAGACGGCCAGACCATCGAATCCCACTCGGTCTCCGCAGGCCTCGACTACCCAGCCGTGGGCCCAGAGCACGCGTACCTTGCGGACATCCACCGCGTTCAGTACACCGCCATCACAGACAGCGAAGCGATGGACGCGTTCCGACTCCTGTCGCAAACCGAAGGCATCCTGCCAGCCATCGAATCCAGTCACGCACTCGCCGGCGCCATCAAAGTCGGCCAGCGCATGGCTGAGGAAGCGAAAGCCAACGGCCAGGACCCAGCCGAGCGCTTCGTCGTGGTGACTTTGTCCGGCCGCGGCGATAAGGACGTCGCAACCGCAGCCCGCTGGTTCGGACTGCTCAACGAAAACGACGAACAGGAAGGCGAGTAAGCGTGAGCCAGCCCGCACCACGAATCACATCCGGCGACGCGATCGCCCGCGCGCGTCAAGAAGGACGCCCAGCTCTGATCGCCTACCTCCCGGCAGGTTACCCCGACGTTCAGTCGACGATCGATGCCGCGATCGCTGCAGCTAAGAACGGCGCCGACATCATTGAGATCGGCCTGCCGTACTCCGACCCTGTGATGGACGGCCCGGTCATCCAGGCCGCGACAACCGAATCGCTCGCTAACGGTTTCAAGGTTCCGCAGGTTTTCGAGATCATCGAAAAAGTGACCGCCGAAGTCGACGCCGCGGTCCTCATCATGACCTACTGGAACCTCGTGATGCGCATGGGCGTCGACGAGTTCGCGCGCCGACTCGCAGAAGCCGGTGGCGCTGGCCTCATCACCCCGGACCTCTTGCCGGAAGAAGCCAGCGACTGGATGGAAGCCTCCGAGAAATACGGGCTCGACCGCGTCTTCCTGACCGCGCCATCGAACACTCCTGAACGCGTCAAGCAAACCGTGGAAGCATCCCGCGGATTCGTGTACTGCGTTTCGATCATGGGTGTCACAGGCGCCCGCGACACCGTCTCCGACGCCGCCCAGGGCGTTGTTGAAGCAGTCCGAGCGGCCGGCGACATGCCCGCGTGCGTGGGCCTCGGCGTATCCCAGCGTAAACACGTCGAAGAGATCGGCGCGTACGCCGACGGCGTCATCGTCGGTACCGCGCTCGTGCGCGAACTCGGCGAAAACGGCCCAGAAGGCGTAGGTAAGCTTACCGCGGAACTAGCCGGACGAGGTAGCGGCGCATGATCATACAGGCGACCACCGCATCACTCGTGCCGGCCGCGATCCCATCGCCGCCGAGGGAGTTCTCAGCGTTCCACTTGGGCCCGCTCACCATTCACATGTATGCGATCTGCATCCTCATCGGGATCATCGCAGCGCTCATCCTGACGCAACGTCGCTGGAAGGCCCGCGGGGGCAACCCCGAGCTCGTGTGGGACGTAGCGATCTGGGCGGTACCGCTCGGCATCATCGGTGGTCGCCTTTACCACGTGTTCTCGTCCCCGGACGAATACTTCGGTCCCAACTATGACGGCACTGGGGACCCTATCAAGATTCTGTACATCGCCAACGGCGGCCTCGGGATCTGGGGTGCCGTGGCGCTCGGTGCGGTGGGCGTGTGGATCGCTACACGCCGCGCTGGGGTGCGGTTCTCAACGTTCGCTGACGCCGCCGCGCCAGGCGTGCTGTTGGCCCAAGCCATCGGCCGCTGGGGCAACTATTTCAACCAGGAACTCTTCGGTAGCCCAACCGAGTTGCCGTGGGGACTCAAGATCGACGCCGACTCACCGACATTCCCGGCAGGAATGCCAGCCGATACCCTGTTCCATCCGACGTTCCTCTATGAATCCATCTGGAACATCCTCGGCGTGATGGTCATCCTGCTCATCGACCGCACCCGACACATGCGGCGCGGCTCGGTTTTGTGGCTCTACATCGTGATCTACACGGCCGGCCGCACCTGGATCGAGGCCCTGCGCATCGACGAAGCCCAGATGATCACGATCGCCGGAATCACACAGCGCCTCAACGTGTGGGTTTCGATCCTCGTGTTCATCGGAGCGCTCATCGCGTTCGTGATCGCGTACCTGCGCGGCAAGAACGCACCCGAGATCGACGTTGACCTGCCAGGCCGCACACCACGCGCGGCAACTGTTGCCGCGAGCGCCGGCACGGATACAGGTGACGCAACCGACGAAGCCGCTACCGCATCGTCGGAAGCCGACAAAAACACAACTACATAAGCACCCATCATGAAACATTCGACCTAGAGCCCTGTGCCCGCCCCACGACGCGGTCACAGGGCTGTAGGCTTATCAAAAGGTGAGAACATGCGCAGCATGAGCGCTGCCGAATACGAAACCACGATGAGGCGTTGAACCATGATTGTTGACAAAGACAAAGCCAGCAAGACGAAGCGCCAGGTGCGGAGAGCCAAAATCGTTGTGACGTTTGGCCCTGCGCTCAGCACCAAGAAGATGGCGAAGAAGGCCCTCAAAGCTGGCATGAACGTCGCCCGACTCAACATGAGCCACGGCGATCACCAGACCCATCAGAACAATCTTGACAACCTGCGTGAGGCCTCCGCGGAGCTCGGCAAGCCCCTCGGAATCTTCGCTGACCTCCAGGGGCCCAAGATCCGTCTTGCACGTTTCGCTGACGGTCCACATGAGCTCGCGGAGGGCGATACCTTCACCATCACAACCCGCGATGTGCCAGGGAGCAAGACCGAGTGCGGTACGACGTTCCCCGGCTTGGCCGAGAACGTCAACGTTGGGGACACGCTGCTGGTCAACGACGGCAAGGTTCGTCTGCGCGCGGTCGAGGTGACGGCGACCGATGTCGTAACCGAAGTTGAGGTCGGCGGCGAGGTTTCGGACAACAAGGGCATCAACCTCCCTGGTGTCGCTGTGAATGTTCCGGCCCTTTCGGAGAAGGACGAAGAAGACCTGCGGTGGGCTCTGCGCGCGGGCGTGGACATGATCGCGTTGTCATTCGTGCGTAACGCTTCGGATATCGATCCGGTGCATCAGATCATGCGTGAAGAGGGCCGGAAAGTCCCGGTGATCGCCAAGCTTGAGAAACCGCAAGCGGTTGAGAACATCGAGGAAATCATTGACGCGTTCGACGCGATCATGGTGGCTCGCGGCGACCTCGGCGTTGAGCTTCCGCTCGAGGACGTTCCTGTGGTGCAGAAGCATGCGGTCGAGTTGGCTCGCCGCTGGGCTAAGCCGGTGATCGTCGCTACGCAGGTTTTGGAATCGATGATGGACGCGCCGACGCCGACGCGCGCTGAGGCTTCTGACTGCGCGAACGCGGTTCTGGATGGCGCTGATGCGGTCATGCTTTCGGGTGAAACCTCGGTTGGTAAGTACCCGATCAAGACGATCGAGACCATGGCGCGGATCATCAAGTCGACTGAGGCGCATGGGTTGAAGCGGATTCCGCCGCTGGGCGCACGTCCACGCACCCGCGGTGGTGCAGTGACCCGGGCTGCTGTTGAGGTCGCTGAGGAGGTCAACGCGTCGTATCTGGTTGCGTTCACGCAGACGGGGGATTCGGCGCGGCGTTTGGCCCGTATGCGTTCGGAGATCCCGGCTTTGGGGTTCACATCGAGCGAGCAGACGTTCCGGTACATGAACCTGTTCTGGGGGATTTCTCCGGTTCTTGTGGACTTTGTCGATCACTCCGACAAGATGTCGCAGCAGGCGGAGGACTATCTGCTGGGTAGCAACCTGGCCGAGGAGGACGAGCTCGCGGTGATTGTGTCCGGTTCGCCTCCAGGCAAGGCTGGTTCGACGAACTCTCTGCGTGTGCATCGTTTGGGCGATATGACACACGGCGGAGAGGCTGGACAGCGCAACGAGGAACGCCATGAGGAGATCCGTCCATGGCGCACCCGTGAACAGGCGGCTGAGGATCTCGTTCTGCGGATGAACGAGGGGCAAGCCACCCGTCCACCGGCCATCTAGCTTTGTTCCGATGCCGGAGAAGGTGCACGTGGGTTGTGTAGATACAGGTTCTGAGCTGGTGCTTGCGGAACGCAGGGGTGCGTTGGGTATCATTGCGCTCAACCGCCCTGCAGCCGTGAACGCGCTGAACCTCGAGATGGTTGATGCGATGCACCACGCACTGGACGCGTTTGCCGCCGATGATGCGGTACATGCTGTGCTTCTGCACGGCGCGGGGGAGCGCGGTTTGTGTGCAGGCGGCGATGTGCGGGTCATTTACCAGGGCACGCTCGGGGATCCTGGGGTTGCAATGGATTTCTTCGCGGCCGAGTACCGCCTGGACCATGCGATTTCGTGCTTCCCGAAGCCTTTCATTCCGCTGATGGATGGATTGGTTTTAGGCGGCGGAGTGGGGATTTCTGTTCCTGGTTCGCATCGGATTGTGAATGAGACGTCTCGGGTGGGCATGCCTGAGGCGGGGATCGGTTTCAGCCCGGACGTGGGGGCCGCCTATTTCTTGGCACGTTCACCTGGGGTGGTGGGCTGTTTCTTGTCATTGACGGGCTTGCATATCGGCGCGGCTGACGCGATGTTTTCGGGGCTTGCTGATGCTTTTGTTCCGGTGTCGCAGAAGGATGCGTTGATTGCGCAGCTTGAACGGATCTCGTCTTTCAGTGACGTCGACGATGTGGTGGCTGGCTTCGCGGCTCCGGTTGCTGATGCGAACGAGGAACCGCCGGGTGCTGGGCGTCTTGAGGTAGCTCGTGACTGGATTGATGAGGTTTTCTCGCGCGATTCGGTTGAGGAGATTTTTGCGGCGTTGCAGGAGCGGGCTGAGGCGGCTGGCAACGATTCGCTTGAGCAGGAGGCACTGGTTGCGATGCGCCGCAACAGCCCAACGGGTATGAAGACTGCGTTGGAAGCGGTCAAACGTGCGCGAAACCTCAGCCTCGCGGAGACCTACAAGCAGGATTACCGCTTATGCGGAAACGCGGTGCTGGGAAACAGGACAGCGCAGCCGTCTAATCCGCGCGGTGGTGCTAGTGGTGTCCAGCGGGCTGGCCACGACATGCGTGAGGGGATCCGTGCGCAGATCATTGACAAGGACCGCAATCCCCAGTGGAACCCGGCAACGTTTGAGGGCGTCGACGCTGACTTGGTGAACAGTTTCTTCGCCGAGGTTCCCGGATTCCCGGACATCGACGTGCAGGGAAGCGGACGCACATAGTTTCGGTTCGTCGCTGATCATTCGTCGTTAAAAGCCATTCATCGTTAAAAGCCTGTGGGGCACAACCATCGTTGTGCCCCACAGGCTTGCTGTGTGCCCGAGGCGGGACTCGAACCCGCACGATTTTCATCGCTGCATTTTGAGTGCAGTGCGTCTACCAATTCCGCCACTCGGGCTGGTGCTTATCCGAAGCTAACCCCTCACGTTAACTTGGGGTGTTCTAACCAGCGGGTTCTACTGTATACGCACTTGTGCTGAAAATGCACATTTGACTCGCGCGAGAAGGCGCGGGTGACGATTCACACAGTCTTGGCACCCTTGAGGGGTCACGCTTTTGGGCTTAAAGGTCTAGCATGGTCAATGGAGCACAATGAACGCCAGGTAAACGAGCGTTCACGTGTCGTTTTCTTTGTTATCTGGTTCCGCCCGCAGACTGGCGGGAAGCATGATGTAGCGGTTGCTCCAATGAATTCATAGACGCAGAGAAAGGTCCAGCATGGATCCGTTCTTACTCGTTGTCATCGTCATCGCTTTGGCGTTGTTCTTTGACTTCACGAACGGCTTTCACGACACCGCGAACGCTATGGCTACCCCCGTTGCAACGGGTGCAATCAAGCCGAAGAATGCGGTGACGTTGGCCGCAGTCTTGAACCTTGTCGGTGCTTTCCTTTCAACCGAGGTCGCTATGACGGTCTCGAAGGGCATCATCAACGAATCCTCATCCGATGGCGGCATCCTCATCACACCGTCTGTGATCCTTGCCGGGTTGATGGGTGCGATCGTCTGGAACCTCCTCACATGGCTTCTTGGCCTGCCGTCGTCGAGTTCGCACGCGCTGTTCGGCGGTCTCATCGGCGCGGCGATCGTGGGTGCTGGCTTCTCAGCAGTCAACTACGGAACGCTTCTGGAGAAGGTCCTCATCCCTGCCGTGGCGGCGCCGCTCATCGCGGGCGTGACGGCTTTCTGCGCAACGAAGCTCGCGTACCGCATCACGCGTCGAAACAGTAACCAGATTTCACCGAAACGCGGCGGCTTCAAGATCGGCCAGATCTTCTCGTCCTCGCTCGTTGCGCTGGCTCACGGCACGAATGACGCCCAGAAGACGATGGGCATCATCACCCTGGTTTTGGTTTCGGCCAATATGCAGGAAGCTGGCACGGGCCCACATTTGTGGGTTATCGCGAGTTGTGCTTTCGCGATCGCATTGGGTACCTATACGGGCGGTTGGCGCATCATGCGCACCATGGGTACCGGCTTGACTGAGGTTAAGCCTCCGCAGGGTTTCGCAGCTGAAGTCTCGACTGGTGCTGCGATCTTGGCATCGTCGCACCTGGGTTTCGCGCTCTCAACGACGCAGGTCGCTTCGGGTTCCGTGGTGGGATCCGGCCTGGGTCGTAAGGGTGCGGGCGTCCGCTGGCGTACGGCCGGCAAGATCGCAACGGGCTGGCTGTTCACGTTGCCAGCTGCGGCGATCATCGGCGGCATTGCAGCTGCTTTGACGCACATCGGTGCCGTAGGCGTGTGGATCGTCCTGATCACTGGTGTGGCTGCGATGCTCGTCATCTTCTTGATTTCTATGCGTAACTCGGTCACTCACGAGAACGCGATGCGTGGCGTCGAGGTTTCCTCTGCCGCGGTCCATATCCCAACCAAGAAGGAGCGCCGTAGCGCGGCTCGTGCGTTGCGTCGCGAGGCCCGCGAGGCCCATGAGCACGCGAAAGCTGCTGCAGCGAAGGCTAAGTCGGAAGCCCGTAAGGCACGCCGCGCAGCTCGGGCAGCAACGCATGCGAGCCGTGTAGCCCGGAAGGCGGCGGCCGCAGAATTGCGTGAGGCACGTCGGGCGCAAGACATCGAGGAAGCGGCACGGCTGAGCTTCATCGCTGCAGTTGACAGCCAGGCGGCAGCGGAAGAGTCCGATGTTGCGGCTAGGGAAGCGGAACTCGCAGCTAAGGAGGCCCGAAGGGCCCACGACCGTGTCGATTCGAAGCAAGGGAAGTAGCGGAGGAAATAAATGACTATTGAGTGGATGTCTTTCCTGCTGGTCTTTGCCGCGACCTTGGTGTCGACGATGTTCGTGGTGTTGATGTTTTCCACGGGCGTGCGCTTGCAATCGATGCACGACGCGGCAATCGAGGAGGGTCTGTCTAATACGAAACGCCTCAAAGCGGGCTATTACGCGTGCTATGCGGTCTCTGGCGTGATCGTTCTGATTGGTATCGCGCTGATCGTTCCGGCGCTCCATAAAGCTCTGGGTTTTTGACGTGGGGCTTCTGGAACGTTAGATAGCGATGAGGGCGGGCCACCATCGATGGTGGCCCGCCCTCATCGTGCGTTGCGGCTTGTTGGCCTGCCGTGGCCGCGGTTTGCACTAGCGCGGATTGTATTACCGAGGGTTGATGATCTGGTTGGTGATGCGCGCGCTCGCTACGAGTTTGTCTTGCTCATCGTAGATTTTGATGTCGTGGCTCGTGGTGGTGCGGCCGAGGTGGGCTGGAGTGCACACGCCACGCACACGACCGGAGACTCCTGCACGGTGGTGGGTGATGTTGAGGTCAACACCTACCGCGACTTTCCCGTGGAGACCGGAGTCGACGATGTGCAACGCGGCCGCGAACGAGCCGAGGGTTTCCGCGAGTGCCGCGCTGGCACCGCCGTGGAGGATTCCGGCAACCTGGGTGTTGGTTTCAACGGGCATGGTTGCGGTGAGCTCATCGACTGTGAACTTCTCGAAGACGATTCCGAGCTTGGTTACCAGCTCGCCTGGACCGTGATGTCGCAGATACTCCCAGGCCGCAGGCGGGATGTTCGCTTGGGTCAGTTCTGCCGCAAACGGGTGGTTTTCGGTGGCTTCACAGGTGCCGGCCGTTTCGGGTTTCGGGCTTTTGTCAGTCATGGGCATTAGGCTTTCATACGTGAGTGTCAACGCAAAGTCTTCATCGTCTGCATCTTCGTCGTCTTCTGAACCTAAGCCACGTTTGCTCGTTATCGATGGGCATTCGATGGCGTTCCGCGCGTTTTTCGCTTTGCCTGCCGAGAATTTTTCTACGGCTACGGGCCAGTACACGAACGCGGTTCATGGTTTCGTGTCGATGCTGTTGAAAATGATTGAGCAGCGTGAGCCGACCCATGTTGCGGTCGCGTTTGACCTTTCTGGTCCCACGATTCGCTCGCAGCAGTATGAGGAATATAAGGGCGGCCGAGCTGAGACGCCGCCAGAGTTCGCGGGCCAGATTGAGTTGATCGATCAGGTTATGGCTGCGATGAACATCCCGACGCTCACGTACGAGGGCTACGAGGCCGATGACATTTTGGCGACGCTCTCGACCCGGGGTGCCGCTGATGGCTTTGAGGTTCTGGTTGTTTCGGGTGACCGGGACACGTTCCAGCTGATCAACGACGACGTGCTCGTTTTGTATCCGATGCGCGGCATTTCGGATATCCCGCCGATGGACGCCGCAGCTGTTGAGGAGCGTTACGGGGTTCTTCCGCAGAATTACCCGGATATGGCCGCGCTGGTGGGGGAGAAGGCCGATAATCTGCCGGGTGTTCCTGGCGTGGGCAATAAGACCGCGGCTAAGTGGATCAATCAGTACGGCTCGGTCGAAGACATCCTGGCTCATGCGGATGAGATCAAGGGCAAGGTCGGTCAGAACTTGCGTGATCATGTCGATGATGTGCGCCGCAACCGTGAGCTGAACGCTTTGGTTCGGGATTTGGATGTGGATGTCACGTGGGATGACATGCGGGTGCGTGAGCCTGAATGGGACCGTATTGAGGACTTGTTTGATTCGCTTGAGTTCAATACGTTGCGTCGTCGTTTGAATGATGTGATGGGTGGCTTGAGCGAGGACGAAGGCCCGGCTGTTGAGCTGCCGAATGCGGTGTCTGCTACTTCTGCGAAAGAGATTCGCGAGTGGCTTGATGAGGTGGCCGCCCCGGATGCTGTGGCTGGTTCTGTTGCTGCTTTGCGCGCTGAGCTTGCGGCTGAGCATGCGGTGGGCGAGGCATCGGATGTCCTGAGCCTTTCGGTTGCTGTGCTTCCGGAAGGGGCGGCGCAGGCTGAGGTCTTGCAGGTTGATCTTGCCCAGCTGGATGAGGAAGCTACCGATGTGGTGGCGGGCTGGCTGGCGGATGCCGAGCGTCCGAAGGTGGTCTATGACCTCAAGCCGATGCTGAAGGCGCTGTGGGCGCGTGGCTTGAAGGTCGCGGGCGTCATCGATGATGTTGCGTTGTCTGCGTATTTGGTTCAGCCGGATCGTCGCGGTTACGCGCTTGAGGATCTTGCTCAGCAGCATCTGAAGCGCACGCTGGGCGAGGCGGCGGCGCAGGAAGCTGGCCAGCTTGATCTGGGTCTGCACGAAGACGGTTCGGCCGTCGATGGCCGTGAGGCTGAGCGTGCGGATGTCACGTTGCGTTTGCATGCGGTTTTGCAACCGATGCTGGTGGATCGTGAGGCCGAGGACTTGCTGACGCAGGTTGAGGTTCCGTTGGCGAGCGTTTTGGCGCGCATGGAGGCCACGGGTGTGGCCGTGGATCTGGAGTCACTCGATGATTTGATCGACAGCTTCACTCAAAACATGAATCGTGCTCAGCAACAGGCTTTCGATGCCATCGGGCACGAAGTCAACCTGAGTAGCCCTAAGCAGTTGCAGGCGGTTTTGTTCGAGGAGCTCGAGCTTCCGAAGACCAAGAAGATCAAGACCGGTTACACGACGGATGCGGCATCGCTACAGGATCTGTTGGTCAAGACGGGGCATCCGTTCCTTGAGGCTCTGATGGCTCACCGTGACGTGAGCAAGCTGCGCCAGACCGTCGAAGGTTTGAAGAAGACCGTTGCGGCCGATGGTCGTATTCACACGACGTTCTCGCAGACTGCCGCGGCGACTGGCCGGTTGTCATCGTTGAATCCGAACCTGCAGAACATCCCGGTGCGTACCGAGGAAGGCCGCCGTATCCGCGACATCTTCACTTGCGGTGACAGCGCCGAACTGCTGACGGCGGACTATTCGCAGATTGAGATGCGCATTATGGCGCACCTCTCCGGCGATGAGTCGTTAATCCAGGCGTTCAAGGACGGCGAGGACTTGCACCGCTTCGTGGGTTCGCGTGTCTTCGATGTCGCCCCTGAGGATGTTTCGCCGGAGATGCGCTCCAAGGTCAAGGCGATGAGCTACGGCCTCGCATATGGTCTGAGCCAATTCGGTTTGTCCCAGCAGCTGGGTATTTCGGTCGATGAGGCCCGCACACTGCGTAACGACTACTTCAAGCGTTTCGGTGCGGTCCGCGATTACCTCGACGAGGTTGTCGACCAGGCGCGAGTGGATGGTTACACATCGACGTTACTGGGCCGCCGGCGTTATCTTCCTGAGCTGCATAGCGATAACCGCCAGCTCCGAGAGATGGCTAAGCGTGCCGCCTTGAACGCCCCGATTCAGGGGAGCGCCGCGGACATTATTAAGCTCGCGATGCTGAGGATTCCCGCCGCATTCGAAGAAGCGGGGTTGGAATCGAAGATGCTGTTGCAGGTCCATGACGAATTGATTTTCGAGGTCGTGGACGGCGAACAGGATAAGGTACGTTCACTCGTGGTTGAGATTATGTCCGGCGCGATGGAACTGTCTGTCCCGCTGGATGTGAACATCGGCAGCGGACGTACCTGGCACGATGCCGCGCACTAGCACAAGGTGCGACACAAAGCTTCCACAAAGATACTGATCTGGAGATAGAAATGAGCACTGACGTGGTTCGCGATGAGCAGTTCAGGGTTGTTCGGCACAGCCCGGAAGGCCCTCTGGGAAGCCCCGATCCGGTGACTGAAGCGTTCGTTGAAGCTATGGCGTTAAGCTTCCTGGAAGGGCGCCGGAGCAAGGAAGAGTTGCAGGGCAAAGTTGACCGTTTCCGCCTGGACGGTTCGCTCTTGACGATGGTTCATGACGACAACCAGCCGTCGATCGCTCTAGATGCCGAAATCCCTGTCGCGACGTTCGCGGAGTTCCCCGGGAAGCTGTGCGTCCGAGAAGACGTGCTGGTTGATACGCACATGGTCACTGAGGTGACAGTCCGTACCTCGCACCGTCGTCGTGGTTTGCTGACCAAGATGATGCACGCGTCCTTTGACCGAGCTAAGGAAGCCGGGCGTCCGTTGGCTGCGCTGACGGCAACCGAGGGCGTGATCTATGGTCGTTTCGGTTTCGGTGTCGCCGCGCATACGGGAACATGCCGCGTTAAGGTTTTGCACGGTTTGCGTTTGCGGGATTCGGCGATCAAGGCGATCGAGGATTCTGGTGTTCGTGTTGTGGTTCCGTCCTGGGACGAGATGCCTGCGATCCACCGTGAGTCCTCTGAGGCTTTCGTGAAGCGTATGCCGGGCCAAATTGCGCCGGTTTCTTCGCAGATTCGTCGTGCCGAGGGCATGAGCAACTATTCGGCTGAGCCGGGGGAGAACCACGACTTGCGTCCGCTGGTGGCTCTCGGCCCGGACGGCGCGGTTCGTGGTCACGCGATCGCTGAGTTCTCGGGCTGGGAATCCAATCCGTTCACGTTGCAAGTTCATGAGCTCATGGCGGCTGATCCTGTTGCGGAGCTCGCGCTGTGGCAAGCGCTGGGTGCCACTGACCTGGTAGCGGAGCTTTCCGCCGATGCGGTGGTTGCCGATCATGCGCTACGTGTTGCCTTGATCAATGGCCGCGATGTCATTGACGGAGAGACCAAAGATGCGTTGTGGCTACGGATGTTGGATGTTCCAGAGGCGATGCGTGCACGCGGCTTGAGCGCCGAGGGTTCCGTGGTTCTGAACGTGACTGATCCGTTGGGCTATGCGCAGGGTACGTTCCTGATCGAGACGGATGCCAACGAGACACGCGTTACTGAATCGCCTGAGGATGGCTCCATTGGCGCCGATGTTCCGCGCTTGAGCTTGGATGCCGAGGCGTTGGCTGCCTTGTACTTGGGTACGTGCCGCGTGGCTGATCTGGTTGCGAGTGGGCGTGCGCAGGCCGAGGAAGCTGACCTCGAAGCACTTCACGTGTTGTTCCACTCCAAGGTGCCTCCGATTAACACAACCTATTTCTGATGTTCTGGTTACATCGGCATCATGGGCAGAGTCTTGTCATGAGGCAGCAGTAGACGAAGGTCATACTTCATTGACTGGTCTGGCCCCATAGCATAGACTTGATTGAGTTGTGCATTTCGCGTGCCCTCACGCGTGCGCAATTTCATATTGTTCACTACTCGGAACAGCACATATCGAGCGAAGTATTCGCAGCTGTTTCCGACCGATTTACTATCCGTAACGGAGCCCCTACTACATGACCACTACGAACCCGGATCAGACCGGACTCCCGCAGGTCGCAGTCAACGACATCGGCTCGGAGGAAGATTTCCTCGCCGCAATCGACGCAACCATCAAGTACTTCAACGACGGCGATCTCGTTGAAGGCGAGGTTGTCAAGGTTGACCACGACGAAGTTCTGCTGGATATCGGCTACAAGACCGAGGGTGTTATCCCGTCCCGCGAACTGTCCATCAAGCACGATGTGGACCCGAGCGATGTCGTCGAGGTTGGCGACACGGTTGAGGCTCTTGTCCTGACTAAGGAGGACAAGGAAGGCCGTCTGATCCTCTCCAAGAAGCGCGCACAGTACGAGCGTGCATGGGGCGACATCGAGAAGGTCAAGGAAGAAGACGGCGTCGTTACCGGTACCGTCATCGAGGTTGTCAAGGGTGGTCTCATCCTCGACATCGGCCTCCGCGGCTTCCTGCCTGCTTCCTTGGTTGAGATGCGTCGCGTTCGCGACCTGGCTCCGTACATCGGCCAGCAGCTCGAAGCTAAGATCATCGAACTCGACAAGCACCGCAACAACGTTGTGCTTTCCCGCCGTGCATGGCTCGAGGAGACCCAGTCCGCAGTTCGCACTGAGTTCCTCAACAAGCTCGAGAAGGGCCAGGTTCGCGAGGGCGTTGTTTCGTCCATCGTCAACTTCGGTGCATTCGTTGACCTGGGCGGCGTAGACGGCCTGGTTCACGTTTCCGAGCTCTCCTGGAAGCACATCGACCACCCATCCGAGGTTGTCGAGGTTGGCCAGAAGGTCACCGTCGAGGTTCTCGAGGTCGACATGAGCCGCGAGCGCGTTTCCCTGTCGCTCAAGGCAACTCAGGAAGACCCATGGCAGACCTTCGCCCGCACCCACGCACTGGGTCAGGTTGTACCAGGTAAGGTCACTAAGCTCGTCCCATTCGGTGCGTTCGTTCGCGTCGAAGACGGCATCGAGGGCCTCGTTCACATCTCCGAGCTGGCTGAGCGCCACGTTGACCTCGCTGAGCAGGTTGTTCAGGTTGGTCAGGAAATCTTCGTCAAGGTCATCGACATCGATCTCGAGCGCCGCCGCATCTCCCTGTCCCTCAAGCAGGCCAACGAAGGCGTTGACCCAGAGGGCACCGAGTTCGACCCAGCTCTGTACGGCATGGCCGCAGAGTACGACGAGGCCGGCAACTACAAGTACCCAGAGGGCTTCGACCCAGAGACCAACGAGTGGCTCGAGGGCTACGAGGCTCAGCGCGCAGAGTGGGAGCAGCAGTACGCTGCCGCACAGGCTCGCTGGGAGGCTCACAAGAAGCAGGTTGCAGACGCAATGGAGAAGGACGCCGAGGCCGGCGCACAGCAGGCAGCTGCTCCAGCTCCAGCTTCCTACTCCTCCGAGGACCAGGGCGCTGCTGAAGACAGCGGCACCCTCGCATCGGACGAGGCTCTTGCTGCACTGCGTGAGAAGCTCACCGGCAACAAGTAAGCAACACATCGACTCCCGCTCGTGAGGTAAACACCCCTGCGGAGTAGATGATACGAAGAGGGCGGTTCCTTCCGGAACCGCCCTCTTTGCGTATCAACTTGCTGTGCGTATCAACTTCTAGTGCTTGGCAACTTCTTGTGCTGTGCTGAGCAACGCGTGCCCGGTGCGCAACTGCGGGCGAGCAGCAAGCCCGCCCGCAGGAGGACGTTAGTCCTTCTTCTCTTCGTCGAGGGTCACCAGCTGGATCGTCTGAGGCGCCTCGTTCGGGCGGATCAACATGCCTCGGCCAGCAGGGAAGTGGCGCGGACGGATCCGGCCGATGATAGGCCCTTCGCCGCTGTCGCCATCCATGAGCAGAGTTACTGCGCCGGCTTCGCGCAGGGATGCGAAGAACGGCTCATACATGGTTCGCGATGCGCCGCGAACTCGACGCGTGAGTGCAACATGCAGGCCGATGTCTCCACTCATCGCGAGGAACGGCGTGAACGCGTGCAACGGCGAGGCCGCGCCTGCGGTCAGCACATCGTAGTCATCTACGAGCAACACGATGCGCGGACCTTCGAATGCTGCGCTCTGTTGCTTGAGCGGGTCCACCTGTACACGCGACTGCACTTCCTTCACCACCGCGGCCGTCAGCTGTTCTGCGTGCATCGCTGATGCCGCATATCCTCCGAGGTATTCCTCCGGGATAACGTTCTGCAGGTCACGCCGCGGATCGAAGACAGCGAACACGAGCTCCTCGGAGCTGTACTGCTGCATGAGCTCGTGGGCGAGCACCCGTAGGAGGCTCGTCTTGCCGGCCTCTTCGTCTGCAAGCACTGCGAGATGCGGTTCGCGGCCAAAAAAGTCCAGGTACCGGATCGTCTGGTTGCGTTCCAGAACGCCGAACCGTGTGTGACCCGGGGCTGGCGCCGCCGGTAGCTCGTCCACATGGATGTGCGTCGGAAGCAAGCGGACAGTTCGTGGAGTCTGCCGAGGGTAGTGCATCTTGACGATCTCAACTGCCTCGTTGAACGCCTTGATAAGTCCGTCATCGCTCGGTTCATCGTCGATGCGTGGCAGAGCGACTTGGCCGATGCGGCCATCGATGTTGAAACCGCGTCCCGGCCTATTCTTCGGCAGGTGAGCGGCGGTCTTGGAACCGTGCATTGAATCGCTCGGCTCCGTCAACCGCATCTCCAAGCGCGTTCCGAAGAAGGACTGTTGAGCCATCCGGACTTCATTCCAGCGGGTAGCTGTCGCGACGATGTGGATGCCGTAGCCGCTTCCGCGAGTCAGGAGTGAGTAGAGCGAGTCTTGAAGGTCCTCGAACTCGTCGATCAATCCGCCCCAACCGTCCACGAAGAGCACCACGTCGCACACATCGAGCTCTGGGTGCTCACCCGAGGCGAACATTTCACGCATCGTGGATACCGAATCGATGTGCAAGGATTCGAACAGAGCCTCTCGCTCGGTCAAGAGGTCGGTGACTTCCTCAAGGGTTCGGCGCAAGGATTCTCTGCGCGTACGCACCGCGACACCTGCGGTGTGGGGAAGCCCCTCGATCGCGCGCAAACCTGAACCACGAAGGTCCAGCCCATACATAGTGACTTCGCGAGGCGAGTTCTCCAGCGCGAGCGAGAGCGCCATCGTGCGCAGAAGCGTGGACTTGCCGGTTGCCGGTCCACCCAAGATAGCGATGTGGCCACCCGAGTGGGTCAGGTCAATTTCCCAACGGCCCTGCCACTGATGTGCGGGATCATCCAAGACACCGATCGGAACCATGATGCTGTGTGCCGCGTCGGCCTGTGGATGCGTTGGCTCTGTGAGTACCTCTTGTGGCATCGAGAGAGCCTGGTCCAGCGTGAGCTTGTCCAGCAGTGGCGGCAACCAGATCGGGTCAGTCACGGCGGGGTAGCGGCTCATCATGTCCACGGATGCGCTGAGGACGGTCGGTCCTTCGGTATCATCGTCGGCGGTAACGGGTTTCGAGGCTTCGTCCTCGTCGTCGGCTTCGTCCTGCCGCCTGGTAGCTGTCATGAAGTTCTGCGCGTAGAACTGATCGATCAGAACTACAGGTGTAGAAGCTTCGTTAGCGTTGCTATCCTCAGCGGTCTCGATGGCGAGCGGGCCAGAGACGTAACCGGCTTTGAACTGTTCGTAGACGGTCGTATCGACCTTGAGGTATCCGTAACCGGGCAGCGGTGGCAAGTGGAAAGCGTCGGTGGTTTCCAGCACGGTGCGGGACTCCGCCTCGGAAAGCGTACGCAAACCGAGCCGGTAGGAAAGATACGTGTCCAAGCCTCGAAGCTTTCCGGCTTCGAGGCGCTGCGAGCTCAGTAGCAAATGCACGCCGATCGAACGGCCGATACGACCGATCGACATGAACAAGTCGATGAAGTCCGGCTGGGCGGTCAAAAGCTCACCGAACTCGTCAATCACGAGGAACAGGTGAGGCATGACCGGAAGGTCAGGATTACGACGCCGCGCACGCTGATAATCAGTGATGGAGGCGATGTTGCCCGCCGCTTTCAGCTGCTCCTGACGCCGCAGGATCTCACCTTCGAGGCTTGCATAGATACGGTCGACGAGCGAGACATCGTCTGCGAGGTTCGTGACGATTCCGGACACGTGCGGGATGCCCTTGAACGGGGCGAACGTAGCGCCACCTTTGTAGTCGACCAGAACCAGGTTGAGCTGTTCAGGGGAGTGAGTCAGAGCTAGGCCGAGGACCAACGTTCGCAGAAGCTCCGACTTACCGGAACCGGTCGCACCCACACACAGGCCGTGAGGACCCATGCCGTGCTGTGCGGCCTCCTTGATGTCTAGCCGCACCGGCTTTCCCTGCTGATCCAAGCCGATCGGAACCGTCAAGAAATCTGGTCCGAAGTTCGGTTCCCACGACCTTTGCAGGTGTTGTTCATCGAGCTCCTTGAGGCCGAGCAACTGCGTGAACTTCATGCCCGCTTGCTGCTCGGAGTGCTCGAGCGAATCATGTGAAAGCCGCATCGGCGCCAACACGCGGGAGATCGCTTGGGCGAGCGCCACATCGGACTCATCCAAAACACCCGTGTGCCGTTGTGCCACGGAACCGTCAGCGTCCAGGCGCTGAACCTCAACCTCGGCTACGGGCACGGCTGCGCCACCGTCACTGAGGCCAGCCTGATTCTTTCGGTCCTTGTTCTTGTTGTGTATTGAGTTGTTGTTTTGTACGAGGCGAGCGGAAACATCCCCGGGTTCCTCGAGCTGATTCCGCAGCGCGTGGATGACGGTGATGCCCATCATCTCGAGGTCGGTTGCCGCACCGGCGCTGAAGTTCTCTACCGGGCCGCTGTGCCTAAGGTCGATCACGAGCAGGCGCGGCTGGTTGAGATTGACCACTGTGTGGTTAGCAGGGGTACGGCGCAGCTCCGCGGTGGTCTGATAGCGGCGCTGAATGTTGCTGCGCAGAAGCGCAGAAAGCTCCGACATCGTTTCGCTGATGCGGGGGACTGGCCCAAACGCCGTCGGCTGCTCTTGATCGAGAATATGGGGGAGCCGGCGCACCCATTCCCAATTCTCTCGTGCCGCCGGTGGAACGAGGAATGCGAGTTGGAGGTCCTCAGGTGAATGAAGTGACACAGCTTGCAACACGAGATTTCGGATCGCCTGGTCACAAAACTCGGTGTCCCCGATGACCGAAACCGTGTGGTCCGCACCTAGATGCACACGCAAAGGCATATCGGGGGTGGTCGCGAACCGATCCTGAAGCACCTCAAGCTGCTGCTCGAGGTGCGGATCCGTGCTTTCGATGGATTGATCCTCGCCTTCAAGGCGGAACTCAACACCGGTCGCATCGCCGATGCCGCACCGGACGTTGAGGTAGTCGCTGTGTTGGCGCCGCCGCTCCCACAGCCGGGACGGGGTAGAGATCATCTCAACAAGAGCGCTCGTGCGAGGATCTGTCACCTGCGCGCGTGAACGTCGCTCCGCTTCTTCCGTACGCAGTTCGTGGTGTCGTTCCTCGAGGTATTCAAGGTAGTTATCTCGCAGTTGTTTGCGGCGCCGGGTCTGCTTCCCGTTCTGAGAGGTCATCATGACAATCGCGCCGATGACCGTCACGATCATCATCAACGCACCAACCGCCGCGAACGGCGAGCCCCTAAACAGCATCATGACGGTCATCGAACCCGCCATACCCAGCAGCGGAATGAGACCCATGAAGCCCATAGCACCGGACCCGCCTTCCTCGATCAAGGGAGGTCGTCGGATGGTCGCCAACTCGGGGTCGGCGGCAGGCGGTTCGGAACGAGCCGGACGGTGAAAGAGCCCGTTCGCTTCGAGTGCGGTCAGTGATCGGCTGTCTAGAGTCATGATGCAGCTTTCGCGACGGCGAGCACGGTTGCGCCGAGCTGTGCCGTTTGGAGTCGTAGCCTTTCTGAGAGCAGGTCCATGTTGAGCCGCCCGCCGGTTGCGACGTGGGCGTCGAAGCTCAGCTCAGGCAAGTAGTGTTTGCGGCTCGCCGGCAGATAAGTGCGCAGATTCGTCTGGCGGACGGCTTGCTTGGTTGCACGGATCTGTTTGGGCGAAGCATGGATGCTGTCCACGAGGATCGGAATGATCCCGATGTGCGGGAAGCGTTCGTGAATGTACTTACAGAACGCTTCGCTGACGTCTATCGCGGCCGGATACATCGGAATCGGAACGATAAGCGCGTGAAGGCCTGGATAGAAGGCATTGATGACCTGTTCGGTCATCGGCAGGTCAAGCAACGCTACAGACGCTTTTTCCGAGAGGAACTGGAAACTGTTGTGCAACAGCGCTTTGTCATCCAGGTGCTCTTCGCTTTCACCCCAGGGGATGTACCGCAGATAACGGTTGATTTCATCAGAGAACGTCCGGTAGTTCTGGTTGACGGCCGTATTCTTCTGATTCATAAGCTCAGAGAGCAACGCGAGACCTCGCTCATCGCTGACCTTGCGTGGATTTCGAGGACCTAAGCGGCGGAGCGTTGCGCCGTCACGGTTCAGTACATCCACGGCGAGGATTGATTCTTTACGGCCGTTCGCTAGCTGGTGCCCCAAGAGAGCTACAGTCGAGCTTGCGCCGGCCCCACCCAGTGGACTGGTGATACCGATGCGGCGCCCCGTAATGACAGATGTCTGGCATCCCTTCAAAGCGCGCTGATACGCCTCCGGGAACGGGTCAGACAGCAGCAGGTGTACAACGCCACGGGTTGCGCGAACCCACCACGAATCGCCTCGAGTTGTTGACGTGTATTTCGGGGTCGAAGATTTCTTCTCCGGGCGCGCCGGTTGCTTCTTCTTTAGAGGATGCGTCGGCATCTTGGTCTTGGAAAACATATTCAGGAAGTCCACCCTTCCGGCCGGTGTTTACCCCTGGAACGTCTCGATCAGGCGCGCGTAGAGGCCGAACGCACCCACCAGAACAGGGAAAATAGACAGTGTGAGCAAGGTTTCGATGCGGCGAGCACCCAGACGTAGACCCGCCGAGACATGCGCC
Source organism: Pseudoglutamicibacter cumminsii (assembly GCF_016907775.1). Classification (NCBI taxonomy): domain Bacteria; kingdom Bacillati; phylum Actinomycetota; class Actinomycetes; order Micrococcales; family Micrococcaceae; genus Pseudoglutamicibacter; species Pseudoglutamicibacter cumminsii. The sequence goes on from NZ_JAFBCO010000001.1 coordinate 1,777,798, forward strand.
GGGATTCGCCACAACGGTTGCGTCAAAATGAGGACCAACAAAAGCCCAAGTGCACCAGGCATAATCCATTCAGGCATCGATACGAACGGCAACCCGGCCCAGAAGACCCCGCCGATCACCGCGGCACCCAGCATGCACGTCTTCTCTGAGACCAGCGGCATGTGACGCGACCGCAAAGTCACCAACGCCATCGTGATCAAGACGAGCGACGTGATCCACGGATTATCTCCGGTGGGCCCGAGCAAGAACACAGCGGTGAGCATCGTGAAGCAAATGAGCCACATCATGACCGCCATACCGGCGTGAGCGCGCATGACACGCGAAGCAACCGAGCTGCGGTACGGACGTTGACCGTCGGCGAGGTCATCGTCAACGCGGCTGAGTCCCGAGAGGATCAAAGCGATACGCGGGATCAAACCAACCAGAACGCCGCTGAGGGTCAGCATCCACAAGCCGAGGTGCTGAAAGCTCAAATCCAGAGTGAAACCGAGGTACCACAGGCCCGCTGTCGTGATTGAGGCTATGCCGATCAGCAACGCGGTTTTCCAAGCTCTGTGGTTGAGTGCGAGCGTCAAGAGAGTCGAAGCGATCCATGCGTGGGCGATCATCCACCCGGTGAACGGAGCCGGCCCCGCTAAGAAAAGAGCGAGGGCTAGAAGCGTTGCGGATATGGCCGTGAGCTCGATGTCGGTAGCCCACCAGCGGTGGTCGATGACCGCCATCGCCACGAGAGGCACGGCCGCTGCGGCTAGTGCCCAGGTGAGGAATGAGTCACTGTCTGGTGCCGGCAAGAGTCGCAACGCGAGGGGGACTGCCAGAAGCAGGACCAGCACCGTGCTCAGCAACCGGCCTTTGGTAAAGCGGACGGTGCTTGCCTGGTCGGCTGTGAGTTCCGCGCTCGTATCGGCTAGGTCGTAGACGACGGGGGAGCGGACGATCTCGTCGCGGCGGTCCAATCGGATCAGGGAACCATCAGTGATCTGTGCGTCCGCCAGCGTTTCATGGAGCGCAAGACTGCCTCCACCGACCGGCGTCAACGTGAGCTCCTGAGGCGCTGCTTTCACACCGGTGTGGGTGTGTTTCAGGATCTGCGGAATGAGTTCCCCGACGCTCACACCCGAAGGCAGCAACATTTCGACGTTGCGGTCTGCTGCCAAGACCGTGATTCTGCGGTATCCGGTGTTCACCATTCGGCAACCTCATCGACGGTGCGCTGAATCGGCATCGATTCCTTTGTGGGCGTCCAGGTGCGGTTCATACGCTCTTTTTCTTTTTGGAACAGGCTTGAGATGAATGAGAAGCCAACGCAACCGGCACATATGAGAGCGGCGATAATCAGACCGATCACGACGTGTTTGATGCCGGTCATGAAGGTTCGGCGGCGACGGTCATTGCCGTAAAGAAGCGCGAGGCTGAGTCGTTGCCGACGAACAGCTACTGATTCGAGGATCTGTTCGTCATGGTTTTGCATGGGCCTCCTCAGCGCATTCACAGAAGCGGAAAGTGATAGCGGCCCGATTATGCGCGCCCTACGTTACAAGCGAGTTAATGGCTCTGGTCAATCCAGTGACGTAAGGTTCCGCGAATGTTTAGCAAATGTGTTCTACGAAACAGTAACTAATTCATTCGCCCCAAGATCACGGTTCTAAATCGGGTTAACGCAACTTCAACAGATTAAAGAATGGGAATTCTTGGGGGTTCAATCTCGGAGTTCACGGGAGTAGCGTGACCAACGTTGGTCTGGGGCTTGGTGTGCGTAACAAGCCGGGGTCCCCGGGCTAATACATCAATTGGAAAGCTTTTGAAGGGACATACCAATGAAGTTCGATATGGGATCGCAGACCCTCGCAACTCTGAACCAGAAGACCTCCGGATCCAACGATGACCTGGGTGGTCTTGTTCGCCAGCTCGTTGACGCTGTTTCTCCACTTGAGGGCAAGTTCAACGGTCAGGGTCGCGTAAAGTTCGACCAGTTCAAGGCTCGCACCGACGAGATCGCTGCGGACTTGAACTCCTCCCTGTCCAGGATTGCTCAGGGTCAGTCTGAGATGAATGTAGCTACTCAGACTGGCGACCAGGAGACTGCAGACAACTCGACTCGCAACGAGTCCTCTGCAAACTTTGACGGCGCTCGTTTCTCGTCGTCCCGCTAATTCTTCAACAGCATAGTCTTTGCTGATTCTTATTTGATTTTTATTTTACGCACAAGTAAATCTTTCTCACTTAGTCTTTTAGGAGCAATCATGTCTTTGGATCGTATTTCGTTTGACACCGGTGTTTCTGGTCAGGTTCAGGGTGACATTCAGGGCATCATTTCCCGCCTTGAGAGCCTGATCAGTGAGCGTGACGCTCAGGTCGCTGAAGCTATGGCCGACTTCCAGATGGACGGCGTGGACGCTGAATACCAGCACGTTGAGAAGCGTTGGCACAACGCTTCGAACGAGGTTCGCAGCATCATCAACTTGGTTCGCCAGACCCTGTCGAACAACGACGAGACTGCAGTCAGCACGCAATCCCGCGCACGCAACGCAGTCGCAAACATCGGCTAACAGCGGCCTCTAAGGCCCGGAAATTCTGTTCCGGAAGGTTGTGACTATGTTCTATTCCATTCAGCATCCTGACGCCACGGGGACCGTTGCTGCGACGAACGGTGCCGCTGAAGAGCTAACTGCTGCAATGACCGAACTCTCAAATGCGTTCGTGGCGGCTGGCGGTGCTCTGCCGCATTCGCCAGTCGTGACGAACGCCCTGGCAGCTGTCTTTATGGGAGCACTCCAGCCTGCATCGGAGTCGGTCATCAACCGGGTCAACACAGCAACCAGCAGCACGAGCATCGCGCTCAGCGCGTACTTGCAGGGCGACCAGCAGATGAGCGCCCACGTGTGCGTGGCTCCAACTAAGCCCGATATGCCGGGGGTGAGCTGAGTGAGCTTCGATGTTGTAGAACTTGATCAGAGTAGTTCGGCGAGCTCCGCAGGTTCGGACATCCGGTCAGCCGGCGAGGCCATCGTGGGCGCGATGAACAGTGTTCAAGGTCGGTGGAGCCCCATCGGTGGGCAATACATTGCGCCGGAATCCGGGCAGGTCGTCACCGCGATGGAAACTCCCACGATGACGAGCGTGCAGATTGATGAAGCTACGCAACGTGTGAAATCGGCGTTGGATTCATACGCTTCCGCGTTGGACTCATTGAATCAACAGCGTGACCGGATTCTGGATAAGATCGCACGGTACGACGCTATGAATCCGGCTCCTGACGATCTTGAAGGGCAGAAGGAAAAGGAACGGCTTCGCCAAGAGATCGAGTCCGACTGCCAACAGCTGGCTCAAGATAAGGACAGCGCGCAGAACGCGTGCCAGGGCCAGTTGCTTGGCATCTCGGTTGCCGGACACTCGGCATCGATGGCGGACGGGGTCGATCTTGCGAAGGCCAATGAGGCTGGCGGCAAGGTCGTCGGTAGCTTCTTCAAGACTCTTTGGGACAAGGTTGCGCGCAACAACAGCGTTGAGGGACCGTTTGGCGTCATGGCTCAAGCGAGCCTACTGTTTATGGACAAGTGGAAGTACACCGCGCAGTTCTTCCAGATGTCGGGTCGCTGGACCACCATGATCAGCGGCGATACTGCGTGGAAACTGCCGAAGACGTTCCAGTATCTGGCCGATAAGGGAGGCGTCAGCCTGGCCTTGATCCATAAGTTCAGCGGGTGGCAACATGGTGCCACTCCGCAAAGCTGGAATCCGATGGCTAAACCGACCACCTTCAAGGAAGGGGTCAAAGCCTTCGCCGGTCGATCGCTGTTGAAGCTCGAAGGTTCAGGCAACCGCGCTGCGCTGAACGCGGTTGACAAGCCGTTCATTAGTTCCATGAGCAATGCCGGCAAGGCTCTGTCGAGGGCAAGCACCGTAGTTGGCCTCGCGACCACGGGTATGGCGAGCTGGCAAGCGGACTCTAAGACCTATCCGGCTATGGGTAACGGCGAGAAGCTTGCCCGAGCAGGTGTCAGGGCAGGGGCCTCCACAGCGGGCGGATGGGTTGGAGCCAAGACTGGCGCGGCTACAGGTGCCGCGCTGGGTTCCTTTGTCGGACCAGTTGGTACCGCCGTCGGCGCAGTCGCAGGTGGCATCATCGGCGGTGTCGTAGGTGGCAAGGCTGGCGGATGGGCCGGCGAGAAACTCATCCAGGGGGCTGAGTATGTGGCCCACTGAGCTACTGCAGCTGAGCGCGGCTCGTTAGCCTAAACCAACAAAGCTCGCGACAGTGCGACGCCGATGAGGAGGACAACGAAACTCATGAGCAACCCAGAGTCTGGGGTTACGATCTCTGAACATCCTGACGCACAGTTCAGGCTGTCCATTCCCGATAGTTGGGACGTGGACACGTCTGGAAGTGATAAGGGAATGTTCATTTACCAGGACACGACAGCGTGGGGCGGTCGCTTCCACCCCAATGTTGTGGTGATCCAGAGGTCGTACGACAACCGGCACGAGAACGAGGAAGACTACTACAAGGAAATCCTCGCAACCGATGCCGGTTTGGCAGAACAGCTAGCTGAATACCGGAACATCCATCTCGGGTGGGACACATTGGGGGACGACGACACGCCAGCAATCCTGCGGGTCGCTTCATACCGCAATGACGAAGGCACGCCACTCATGCTGTACCAATGGCACGCTGTGCGCAGCGGCATCGAGATCAGCTTTGCAGTGACGTTCCCAACCGCGTTATACCGGGAATGGGCGCAACCGGCATGGCTCTGGTCGAAGGATTTCGAATGGACAGTGTAGATACGAGTCAAGAAGAACAGCAGCTAGCGATCGTGTTGCCTCGCCACCAGTTCAGCGAACTGGTCAGCGGGACTTTCGAAGGCGACGGCCCCACGATCCATGATGTCGCTGATGAGCGTGTGCTTGACGACGGAAAGGCGCCATCACAGTACACACTGTTTTGGCACGTCTACACGACCTACCGAAGCTTCGCACTCATCGAAAGGCTACGTCCAGACGGTACCGAGAACAGGGTTTACCTCTGGATCGGCCCAGAAGGCATCATCGTTGCAGGGGACAACCAGACGGAAAGCACTGTAACGATGATTGCTACTGAGCTCGATAGTCGTTTCACGTTCCTGATTGATGGCATGGTTCTTGGCCGGCGTAATTTCCCTCGCGAATATGAGCCCGGCTACGGAGTCGTCCAGCAGAAGGACATCATGAATGTCATTTCGCCGGACCTTTCAGAAACAGAGAGGAGAGCATCCGCGAACAGGCTCGCTGAATCGGTGAGCCATGTTCAACCAGAGATGGCTCAAGACCTCGTGGATGGACAGTTTGAGGCGATTTCAATCGTTGTGGAATGGCAAGCTGGTTCCCGGAACGAGACCCGTAGCCTCGTCTACCTGGACACTCCGCACGGCTACCTTCTATACAACACGGAACGTCACATGATGCGCAAAGAACATCAGCTCGAGCCTGCGCCGGGCTGGTATGTCCTAGCGCAGGCTGTGAGCCTGCTCCCGACCGAGGAGATCATTGCTTCTTGGCAGGGGCAAGACTAGGGATCGGAGGTAACGCACTATGGGAGACATCCTTCTTTTCTCTGCCGTAGTCATTGCCACGATCGTGTACTGGATCATGTACGTCAAGGTTGTGCGCAAACCACAATCTGATTCGTGGTACCAAGACGTGTGGAGCATATCTAGTCTCTATGCGTTTCCGTACGGCTCTCTGATTGTGGGTTCGGCGGCGGCTTTGGGTCTGTTCGCTCAGCTCAATATTCCGGAGGATATCGCGTTCTGGCTCTACGAAATCCCGTTGCTGTTGGTCTTCATCACCGGGGTCATCGGGTTTCTGGGTGCTATGGGCATTCCGCTTCCTTACCCCTTCACCCCGAAATGGGTTCTTAAGAAACGCAAGGAAGAGCGAGCCAAGGCACGGGCACGGCGTGCAGAACGCAAGCGGAAACGTGAGGCTGCGAAACGTGAGGAACGTCGGGAGATGACCTCAAACATGAGTTGATATCCGCTCAGTATTGTGGGCGCTCAGGTGAAAGCCTGAGCGCCCACAACGTTTAACGCCCACAACGTTTAAGGTGCGCTGTTGTAGGGCAACTGTTCCTGAAGTGGCGGGGAATCCTAGACCCGGGTTTCCGTCACCGTGAACGTCGCATCACGGTCCAGTTGGCGAGTCTGCCCGATGTTCTCGCGCAGAAACGCCCGGTACCGCAAATGAGAATTCCACACAGCGATGATGCGGCCGCCTCGGCCCGCGATCTCACGAGCCGCAAACAACAACTTCTCACCAATAGCACGTTCCACCACGGCACCCTGGTGGAACGGCGGATTCACCAAAACAAGACGAGGCGAGTACGGCCTATCAGGACGCCTCGCATCGGCATGCCTCTCATCGTCCGCCGGCAACAAGTGCTCACCCGCATCAGCCGCAACCGCTCGCACCTGGTCAGCGACACCAGAGGCTCGGGCACTCGCGATCGTAGCTGCAACGGCCGCAGCGGAATCGTCCGTGGCCTCAACGTGAGCATCCGGCCAGCGACGCGCAGCCCACACGGCGATGGTCCCATTACCGCAACCGAGATCCACAACCTCCTGGCCGGGCTCCGGGTCGATGTCGTGATCCGAGATCGCTTCGAGCATGAACGTCGTGCCCGGATCAAGGCGGTTCCGCCCAAACACCCGGGCATCTCCGTGCAGCGTCACCTTGTTACCCGCAACCACGACAGTGCGTGGCTCCGGCGACAAGACCTTCCGAGTCGCATCGGCATCCTGTTGCCGAGCGTCAACCAAAACCTTCAAGACACGCGACTTCTTGCGGCCACGCTGAGGCTGAACCTCGCCAAGCCAGAGCTCAAGCGGCTTGTTCATCGCTGGCGTCATATGTTTATCGCGGCCACCGGCCCACACCGTCGCGCCATCCGCTACCAGCCCGCGCAACGCAACAGCCCAATACTCAACCTCGGCAACAGACCGAGGTAGCTGCCACAAAACCAGCCGGAACCCGCCATCGGGGGTAATGGCGGCATCGGCCACCTCATCCAGCGACGCGAAGGCAGAGAAGCCATCCACGCCAAGGTCCTCCGCGTTGGCCTTCAACGCGGTCAGCAAAGCAACCGAATCCTGAACCGTGACAACCCCACGCACGCCGGCCTCAATAAGGCCCAACGTCAGCGCGCCATAGCGGTCGCCCAGAACCAAGACATGTTCGCCGGTAAGACCCTCGGCAGCTACCTGGGCAAGGCCGTGATCCAAAAGCAGCTGGTCAGTAGCGTCCCACGCACGTAATTCGGGGGACTCGATGTCCGGCCAGCGCCGCAACGAACCCCAACTCGCCGGAACCTGCTGTGAGCCGCTACCGGCTGCTGAGCCCTGAACACCGGCCGCTGTGCCTTGATCACGAGTCACTGCGCCCACACCGCCCGTCCTTCCACGATGTCAACCTCACCGGCGAAGGCCGTCTGCAACGCGGCCCGCGCACCGCCGATGCCGTCCTCGGAATCAGCGACAGCGATCGTGATGCAACATCCGGTGGCCGAATACGTCGTGTCCAGCAACGTGTACCCCAAGCCGCGCATCACATGTTCGGCGCGGCCCGCCTGAGCCATGTCCACCGTAACCAAAAGTTCTCGCTGACGGTGCCACGTCTCAAAACGCGCGCCATCCAGCGCCTGCGAAACCGAATCCGAATACGCGCGAACCAAGCCGCCCGCACCCAACAGGATCCCACCAAACCAGCGCGTGACCACCGCGACGATGTCCGTGAGGTCGCGGCGCTCATCGGAGGTTTCACGCTGAGCCAGTGCCGTCAACATGGGGATGCCAGCGGTCCCAGCCGGCTCGCCGTCATCGGAAGAGCGCTGGGTGTCTTGATCAGGGCCCAGAACAAATGCAGAGCAGTGGTGGCGGGCATCGTGGAACGCGCGGCGCTGCTCCTCGATCACAGCGCGGGCATCGTCCTCGGTACGCACCGGCGCCAGGACGGTGCGGAACACGGAACGTTGAATCTCGATCTCGTGCACGTGCTCAGCCGCCAAACGCGTAAAGCGGGAGGCCCGCACGTGCGGGTCAGCAAGCTCAATCGGGGAGGAAGTCATCGTTTCCAGTCTAGATGCCAACTACAGTGGATGAAGGACCCAGCGAGCAGGACTCAGCGACCAAGACGCAGCCAGCAGGACCCGGCTTTCAAGGAGGCAACGTGACGGATCAGCCGAGGAACAACCCGCGCATCGGGCTCACAGGCGGGATCGCGGCAGGCAAGTCGACTGTTGCGCGGAGGCTCGCTGAGGAGCACGGCGCACTCATCATCGATGCGGACACGATCGTGCGCAAGCTACAGGAGCCGGGAGGCCGTGGGCTGGAAGCGATCGTCGCGGAGTTCGGCGACGACATGCTGACCGCAGACGGCACCCTGGATAGGGCCCGGCTCGGCGCCTTGGTCTTCAACGACGAGGATGCGCGGGCGCGCCTGAATGCGATCATCCACCCGATGGTGCGGGAAGAAGCGCAGCGCCTCGCTGACTCTGCCGCGCCGGGACAGTTGATCATCGAGGACATCCCGTTGTTGGTTGAAAGCGGCCAGGCGGGCCGCTTCGATCACGTGATGGTGGTTGAGGCACCGCTTGCCGAGCGGGTGCGCCGCATGGTCGAAGACCGCGGAATGCACGAGGACGATGCCCACGCCCGCATCAAGGCGCAGGCGACGGATGAACAGCGGCGTGAAGTCGCAACGCATGTGCTGGTGAACCACGGCTCGGTGGATGAACTACATCAAGCGGTCGATGCGGCGGTCGCCTCGATCATCGCGGTGCCGCGCGACGCTGATAGCGGCAGGGGTACCGACTAGGCTTAACGCATGTCGTTGGCGCAGAAAATTGATCGTGTGGTCCACCCGTTCGAGGTGGTTTCTGAATTCGAGCCGGCAGGGGATCAGCCGCAAGCTATTGCGGAGCTCAAGCAACGCATCGAAGGCGGGGAGAAGGACGTCGTCCTGTTGGGCGCGACCGGTACCGGTAAGTCCGCTACCGCGGCGTGGCTCATCGAAGCCGTGCAACGCCCGACGCTCGTCCTGGTTCAGAACAAGACGCTGGCCGCGCAGCTGGCCAACGAGTTAAGGCACCTGCTGCCGAACAACGCGGTCGAATACTTCGTCTCGTACTACGACTACTATCAGCCGGAAGCCTATGTTCCGCAGACCGATACGTTCATCGAGAAGGACTCCTCGATCAACGAAGAAGTCGAACGTCTTCGGCACTCCGCAACCAACGCGCTGTTAACCCGCCGCGACTGCGTCGTCGTATCCACGGTCTCCTGCATCTACGGCCTCGGTACCCCTGAGGAATATATCAAGCAAATGGTGACCCTCAAGGTCGGCCAGGAACTGGACCGCGACCAGATGCTACGGCAGTTCGTGCAGATGCAGTACACCCGCAACGACGTGGACTTCCACCGCGGAACGTTCCGCGTGCGCGGCGACACGGTCGAGATCATCCCGATGTATGAAGAGCTCGCGGTGCGCGTCGAGTTCTTTGGCGACGAGATCGAATCGATCCAGACCCTGAACCCGATCACGGGCGATGTGGTTCGCGACGAAAACGAAATGTACATCTTCCCGGCCTCCCACTACGTGGCCGGCGATGACCGCATGCACCAGGCGATCGGAACCATAGAGGACGAGCTGCGTGAGCGACTGCAAGAGCTAGAGAGCCAGAACAAGCTCGTTGAAGCTCAGCGCTTGCGGATGCGTACGACCTACGACCTCGAAATGATGCAGCAGATGGGCTTCTGCAACGGCATCGAGAACTATTCACGCCACATCGACGGCCGTGCAGCCGGTTCCGCGCCGCACTGCTTGCTGGATTACTTCCCGGATGACTTTCTGCTCATCATCGATGAGTCCCACGTGACTGTGCCGCAGATCGGCGGAATGTACGAAGGCGACATGTCCCGTAAACGGACCCTCGTCGAACACGGATTCCGTCTGCCTTCCGCGATGGACAACCGCCCGCTCAAATGGGACGAGTTCCTCGAACGGATCGGCCAGACCGTCTACTTGTCCGCAACGCCAGGCAGGTATGAGCTGTCCCAGGCCGACGGCTACGTCGAACAGATCATTCGCCCAACTGGCTTGGTGGATCCCAAGATTACAGTCAAACCAACCAAGGGGCAGATCGACGACCTCCTGGGTGAGATCAACGAACGCGTCGCCCGCAACGAACGCGTACTCGTGACGACGCTGACCAAGCGGATGGCTGAAGACCTCACCGACTACCTCGCCGAGAACGGGGTCAAGGTCGAATACCTCCACTCCGACGTCGACACCCTACGCCGCGTCGAGCTGCTCACCGAGCTGCGGATGGGTACCTTCGATGTGCTCGTCGGCATCAACCTGCTCCGTGAGGGCCTTGACCTGCCCGAAGTCTCGCTCGTTGCGATCCTGGATGCGGACAAGGAAGGCTTTCTGCGCTCCACGACCTCGCTCATCCAGACCATCGGCCGTGCCGCACGTAACGTCAACGGCGAAGTACACATGTACGCCGACACGATGACCGACTCGATGAAGCAGGCAATCGAAGAGACCGAACGCCGCCGCGAAATCCAGATAGCGCACAACGAGAAACACGGGATCACCCCGGCCCCTCTCAAAAAGAAGATCGCGGACATCACCGAACAGCTCGCACGCGAAGACGCCGACACCAACGAACTGCTCAACAACTTCGACTACGGCGCCGGCCACCGCGGCTACAACGCGCTACAAGACGACAAGAAGACCGATACACGCGGCGGAACCATCGCTGCGCCAAGCGAAGACCTCGCAACGCTCATCGCACAACTGTCCGAACAGATGCACGCGGCAGCCGCCGACCTTCAATTCGAACTCGCCGCACGATTGCGTGACGAAGTCGCAGACCTCAAGAAAGAACTGCGCGCCATGAAATCGGCCGAATAACCCTCCCGTAAAATAAACGAGAATGTATCGACTCACCGGGCTAGCCGGTGACGTGGGAAGGACCCCGTGGTCAATTTATCTACTCTGACCGCGCTCGCCGCGAGCGCGCCGACAGCGGGAGCATCGACCGCGAGCGTTACAACACCGATCCCTGTGTGGTTTGAAATCGGTTCGATGATCGTGCTGGTAGCGATCCTGCTGATCGACCTCATCGTGATCGGACGTCGCCCGCACATGCCGTCGATGAAGGAAGCCGGCATCTGGGTTGGTGTCTATGTTGCGCTCGCGCTCGTGTTCTTCGGGTGCATGTGGGCGGCCGCGGGGCAGACCGATGCGCTCCAGTTCCTTGCGGGCTGGATCACGGAGTATTCGCTCAGCATCGATAACTTGTTTGTGTTCATCATCATCATGACGAGCTTCGCGGTTCCGCGTGAACTGCAGCAGAAGGCTCTCATGATCGGTATCGTGATCGCGTTGATCGCACGCGGCCTGTTCATCCTTGCGGGCGCGGTTCTGATTGAACGCTTCGTGTGGGTCTTCTACATCTTCGGTGCGTTCCTGCTGTGGACTGCGATCAAGCAGGTCATGGATCATTCGGATGACGAAGAAGACCAGCCTGGCCTGGTCAAGCGCTTGACCGCCAAGCTCAACTTTGCCGACCACTACGACGGCTCCAAGCTGCGCACCACGGTCAACGGTAAGCGGATGTGGACGCCGATGGCGGCCGTCATTCTTGCTCTCGGCGTTACTGACGTGATGTTCGCGCTGGATTCGATCCCAGCGATCTACGGCATCACACAGTCGCCGTTCATCGTGTTCACGGCGAATGTTTTCGCGCTCATGGGTTTGCGTCAGCTGTACTTCTTGTTGGGTGGCTTGCTGGACCGCGTCATCTACCTGACGCACGGAATTGCTGCGATCCTCGTGTTCATCGGTATCAAGCTGATCCTGCACGCCCTACACGAGAATGAACTGCCGTTCATCAACGGCGGCAAGCCGGTACCGGTTCCGGAGATCACGACGGAGTTCTCGCTGATCTTCATTGTGCTCGCGTTGCTGATCGCGGTTGTGTGGTCGTTTATTTCACCGAAGGGCCGCGAGGTCGCTCACTGGGCTGCGGCTCGGGCGGCGGCTGAGAAGCGCATCGCGGCTCGCCGGAAGGCCGCAGAAGCGGAAGCGAAAGGGGCCGATGCCTCGGCTAAGACCGAGAAGAAGAAACCCGGCAAGCGTAAACCGAACGCATCGTAGCCAGCGTCCGCTTAGATAGAGGCTACAAAGCGGCACAGAGCGATGGGGTGGTCATTCCAACAGGAATGACCACCCCATCGCTGTCAGCGCCGAGCCGGAGCGTCTGATGCCGACCTATGAGGGCTGCACAGCGCTTAGGCGTGTGCGGCCGCCTTCGCAGCCACCGGAAGGGCTTCGAGGATGCGGTTCACGATCGCGTCGTCATGCTGTGCGGACACAAACCAGGCCTCGTAAGCCGATGGTGGCAAGTAGATTCCGGAGTCCAGCATCGAGTGGAAGAACCGGCCGAAGGCCTTGACGTCCTGTTGCTTAGCCTGCTCGTGGTTGGTGACGTCGCCGTCACGGAAGAAGACCGAGAACAACGTCCCAGCAGTGTTGATCGTGTGAGGGACGCCGGCTGCTGTGAGTGCTTCGTCCAAGCCAGCCTGGATAGCCTTAGACGCGCGTGCAACGGCCGCGTGAGCATCCTCATCCAGCGCACGCAACGTAGCAAGTCCCGCCGCGGTAGCGAGTGGGTTACCTGAGAGCGTACCGGCCTGATAGACCGGGCCGTTCGGAGCCAAGCGATCCATGATCTCCTTGCGTCCACCGAATGCACCGACTGGCATGCCGCCGCCAATGACCTTGCCGAACGTCATGAGGTCAGGAGCCCAGCCTTCGCCGTCCACGCCGTAGTAGCCGGTTGCGGAAGCGCGGAAGCCGGTCAAAACCTCATCGGAGATCAACAGGGCGCCAGCTGCGTGGGCGGTCTCTGCGAGGAAACGGTTGAATCCGATGCCGTCTTCAGTGCCCGGGGTCAGAACGCCGGTGTTGCACGGCGCGGCTTCCGTGATGATCGCGGCGATTTCCGAACCGCGGGCAGCGAACAGCTCGCGTACGGCCTCACGGTCGTTGTACGGCAGCACCACGGTGTCTTTCGCGGTGCCCTCGGTAACGCCAGCCGAACCAGGAAGTGCGAAGGTCGCAAGCCCCGAGCCGGCCTCAGCCAGCAGAGAATCGACGTGGCCGTGATAGCAGCCAGCGAACTTCACGATCACATCGCGTCCGGTAAAGCCGCGAGCCAAGCGGATCGCCGACATCGTAGCCTCGGTACCCGAGTTGACCATACGCATCTGCTCAAGCGGAGCGATCATCGAGGTCACAAGCTCAGCGAGCTCAACTTCGCCTTCATGCGAAGCGCCGAAAGACAACGAATGATCGGCGGCCGACTTCACTGCATCGATCACGTCAGGGTGGGCGTGGCCCAGAATCATGGGACCCCACGAACCCACCAGGTCCACGTACTCGTTGCCGTCCGCATCGGTCACGTGCGCACCCTTACCCGCAACAAGGTACGGGGGAGTGCCACCAACCGAGCCGAATGCTCGCACCGGCGAGTTCACGCCACCCGGAATAACCTTCTGGGCGCGCTCGAAAACTTCAGCACTGTGGGTCAGATTGCGGTGTTGAGTGGTCACAGGAACTCCTTCGGTGCTCGGCCGGAAGCCAAAAGTTCAGCGGCCTCCAGTGCGTAATAGGTCAGCAGGGTGTCAGCACCTGCACGTTTGAACGACAACAAAGATTCCAGCATGGTGCGTTCGCGGTCCAGCCAGCCTTGAGCGGCGGCGGCCTCGATCATCGAGTACTCACCCGAAACCTGGTAGGCACCCACCGGGACAGGGGAGGCCTCAGCGACCGCACGCAAAACATCAAGATACGGCAAACCAGGCTTAACCATGACCATGTCCGCGCCCTCAGCGATGTCCTGCTCGAGCTCCCACAGCGATTCACGCAAGTTAGCCGGGTCCTGCTGGTAGGTGCGGCGGTCACCTTCGAGGGACGAGTTCACGGCTTCGCGGAACGGACCGTAGAAAGCCGAAGCGTACTTCGCGGTGTACGCGAAAATGCTGGTGTCTTGGTAGCCCTTGGCATCGAGCGCCTCACGGATCACACCGATCTGGCCGTCCATCATCCCGGAAGGCCCCAGCATGTGCGCACCAGCCTCGGCCTGCGCAACCGCCATGTCCGCATAGATCGCAAGCGTCGCATCGTTATCAACTGCCGCAGGGGAGTCGCCGTCCGTCGACAGCACGCCGCAGTGGCCGTGATCGGTGAACTCGTCCAAGCACAGGTCGCTCATGACAACCGTGTCATCTCCGACCTCCTTGCGTACCTCCCACAAAGCCACGTTGAGGACCCCGTCCGGATCCACGCCCGCGCTACCAACGGCGTCCTTGGTTTCCGGAACACCGAAGAGCATGATGCCGCCCAGGCCAGCTTTCACGACATCGTGCGCCGTGCGCTTGAGCGAATCCATCGAATGCTGGACCACGCCAGGCATCGAGGTGATCGGGCGCGGCTCAGTCGCGCCTTCACGGATGAAAACCGGGAGGACGAAATCGGCTGGGCGCAGCGTGTTCTCGCGCACGAGAGCACGCACCGCCGCTGTTGAACGCAGCCGGCGAGGGCGATGATGTGGGAACGCCATGAACAGATGCTCCTTAGGTGGATTGATCCGGACGACTCATGGTCGTCAGGCTTGAGTGGTTTGTGTCGGTGAGACCGTCCGAAGTGCCGCGACGAGGTCAGCGGGGTAGGGGTGCTCGGCCTGCGCGGCGACGGCGTAGCCACGCTCCACGATGCGTTGCGCGGTCGGCTTTCCGATCGCGATGAGCTTGGTGGTTTCCGGCGGCCGATGCGCGAGCACCAGATCCGCGATGTGCGGGCTTGTGAGCAGAAAGGCATGGAATTCGCCGGCTTGGATGCGGGCCGGCAACTCGGCAGGAAGCGGCGCTGGAACCGGTGCGTAGGCGTCGAAGCGGTCAACGTCCCAGCCGAGGTTGGTGAGTCCATCCTTGACGGTCGGCCCGGCCTGCGCTGAAACCGGGTACGCAATCGAACGAGGGCCTTCGACATAGCGTGGGAACGAGGCGACGAGGGCTTCCCCCGAGCCCTCCGCAACGTGGGCAACACGGATGCCAGCCTCTTCGAAGGCTGCCGCGGTGGTGTGGCCGACCGCAACCACGGAAACGCTCGAATGCGGCGCGAAGACGCCGGCTGAACCGAGCGCTTGGACGGTGGTCTTCGACGTCACCACGAGGTGTGCGTCGCCGCCGCGGCTTAGTCGCTCATTGAAAGCCGCGATCGCATCGGAATCGGCGAATGAGAAATCGATGAAGGGATAGGCACACGGCTCAAAGCCGGCGTCTTCTAGCGCCGAACACAACCGAGCCGCGCGGCCAGCAGGCCGAGGGACCAATACCTTCGGAGCTGTAACCCGGAGCCTGTCTGACACGCACCTATCCCATCATCGATTCAATCGCTATATTTGCGGGGCATGGACTGCCGCGCTGGAGCTGCACGTTGAGCACAGCAGTTATGCCTTCAAGACTGTGCCGGCACCGGCGTCGAGCAGTCGCTGGGCCAGCACAGCGCCGAGCTCTACTGCGTCGCTCGCTGGGCCTTCAACATGGTCGACCCAGGTCTGCGAACCGTCGGTCGCGAACGCGCCGCCACGCAACGTGAGGACGCCGTGCTCAACCGTCGCGTACGCACCCACTGGAGCCGAACATCCGGCCTCGAGCGTGCGCAGAAGCGAACGCTCAGCCATAACCGCGGCACGAGTGTCCGCGTGGTCAGCGGACGTCAGTGCCTCGCCGTACCACGTGCCCTCAGCGTCCTCGGAACGGATTTCGAGCGCCAACGCACCCTGAGCAGGAGCCGGAAGGAACTGCTTCGGGTCGAAACGTTCGCTGATGTGCTCCTCGAGGCCCAAACGGTTCAGCCCCGCAGTCGCCAAAACAACGCCGTCCAGCTCACCGTCCGTGACCTTGGCCAAACGCGTGTCAACATTGCCGCGAATCGGCACAACCTGAAGATCAGGGCGCATAGCGCGCAACTGAGCTGCACGACGCGGGGAACCAGTCCCCACGGATGCGCCGGCTGGAAGGTCGGCCAGCGTCATCCCGTCACGGCTGCACAGCGCATCCGTAACATCCTCGCGCTGCGGGATGCATGCCAGAGCGATGCCGTGCTCAGGGGTCGTCGGAAGGTCCTTGAGCGAGTGGACTACCGCATCGACCTCGTTGCCCAGCAACGCCTCACGCACAGCATTCACGAACACGCCAGTGCCACCGATCTGAGAAAGGTGGCGGCGGTCCGTATCGCCCCTCGTCGTGACGTGGACGAGCTCGAAACGGTCCTTACCGACCGTCAGCTCGGCAGCCCACCCTGCCTGCGTCAGCGCGAGTTTCGAGGCACGCGTACCGATGCGCATCAGATCACCCAAGAATCATTCACCAGCCTGTTGACTTTGGTTCTCACGCTGAGCCTTACGCTCAGCGATCATGACCGCAAGTTCGCTCTGCTCCCCAGCGTTAGCGACATCCGCATCCGAATCGACGGCGGACGTTGTCGGCTGGATCGCGCGCTGGTTCGGGCAGCAACCTGCGCCGCACACATCGAACGTCGGGCCGAAGCTCGTGACGCACTTGCGCGGGAAGGTCGGGTCAAGCCGCTCTTGCACCAGGTCAGCGAGCGCCGCGATGAACTCAGGGGACTCGCCCGCGGTAGGGATGCGAACAAATGCGAGACCCGCCTCGTCAGCGGATTCCTTCGCCTCGGTATCGAGGTCCCACACGACCTCCATGTGGTCCGTCACGAAACCGATGGGAACCACCATGACCGCGGTGCGCTTACCTGGAAGCTCAGCGATCACATCGTTGACGTCCGGCTCAAGCCACGGAATGAACTCCGGGCCCGAACGCGACTGGTACACCAACTGCCACGGGAGGTTACCCACGGATTCCATGACGTACTCGGCGGCCGCGATGTGCTGCTTTTCGTACCAGCCGCCCGAACCCTCTTCCCAGGTTGCACGCGGGCCAGAGGTTTCGGCCATCGTGTTCGGGATCGAGTGGGTCGTGAACAGGATCTCGATCTGCTCGTCCTTGTGGCCTTCGGCGCGGAACTTCTCGAGGGCTTCGCGGATATGTGCGGCAACAGGATCCAGGAAACCAGGGTGGTTGAAGAACACGCGAGCCTTGCGGATATCCAGCTCACCCTCAAGACCCGTCGCATCCAACGCGATACCGAAGTCCTCGCGGTACTGACGGCACGACGAGTAGGAAGAGTAGGCCGAGGTCACGATGCCCAGGGCCGTACGGTGGCCGTCAGCGTGGATCTGCTTGACGGTGTCCGCCATGTACGGTTCCCAGTTGCGGTTACCCCAGTAGATCGGTAGGTCGATGCCGCGACGGGCCAGCTCGGCTTCGAGGGCAGCGATCATCGCCTTGTTCTGATCGTTGATCGGCGACTTGCCGCCCATCGAACGGTAGTGAACAGCGACCTCTTCGAGGCGCTCGTCTGGGATGCCGCGGCCGTGCACCACGTTCTTCAGGAACGGGATGACGTCCTCTTGGCCCTCAGGACCGCCGAAGGACGCGAAGAGGATCGCATCGATCGGCTCGGCCTCATCGATGTTGCACGGCATCGAGGTATCGGAGAAATCAACCGTGGTCACAGGAGTACGCCCGCCATTTCCTTGATGTCATCGAACATGCGGCCGGTGTGGAACGGCAGCTCATCGCGCACGTGCAGGCGTGCGTCGCTGTAGCGCAGGGTGCGCATCATGTCGACGAGTTCGGTGAGCTCGTCGGCTTCGAAGGAGAGCAGCCACTCGTAGTCGCCCAAAGCGAAAGCAGCTACGGTGTTGGCGTTGACGTTCGGGTACTGGCGGCCGAGCATGCCATGCTCACGCAGCATGCGGGAACGCTCTTCCTCTTCGAGGATGTACCACTCGTAGGAGCGGGTGAATGGGTAGACGGTGATCCACTTGCGTGGCTTGACGTCTGGGTCCATATAGGACGGCATGTGCGCGCGAGCGAACTCCGCAACCTGGTGAACGCCCATCGCCTGCCACACACGGTCAAGACCAGCAGCGGCCTCCGAGTTTTCGAACTCGCGGATGGCCTTCTGCATCTGCTCTGGGTCTTCGCCGGTCAGCCAGATCATGATGTCGTCTTCGGCGCGGAAGCCGGAGACGTCGTAGAGGCCGCGTACTTCAACGCCGCGAGCCTCGATCGACTTGATGGTGGCTTCGATGTCTGCGACGACGCGGTCAACGTCCAAGTTAGCGTCGCTCAAGCCAACGAGCTTCTGATAAACGTTGTAAGAACAGTACTTCACCTGCGTTGTTGCAATGTCAGCTTTGCTCATAGTTATCTCTCCATCACAGACGGGCCATGAGGCCGCGGATTGGTGTTTGTTTTAAGCCTATCGTTCGGTGGTACCAGAAGGTGCTGGCGGCACGTGGGTTGTCTTAGCGAAGCGTGCGATCGCATCTAAACCTGTTCCTGCACGCCACGATCCGGTGAGTTCAAGCGTCGGGTCTTCACTCAGCGCGATGCTGAGCGCGGCCAGCGATTCCGCATGACCTGGCAAGCGGCGGCGTTGGGTTACAGGCCAGTCTTGGACGAGCCAGTCGCGTACCTCGATCTCCGCGGCGTCGACACCCGTCATCGCTGCGAGGTCCTGGACCGCCTGCTCAGGGAACAGTGCATGGTCGGGCAGTTCGCCATCGGCTGGCGAGTAGCTGAGCCGTACGAACACACGGTCAGCAACCTTGGAGGCCTCACGCTCGATGTGTTCCCACTTGGCTGAAAGATGCGTCATCGCCTTGGCCCGAACACCGAGGGTATTCGGCGGAACGAGCACGCCGTTGCCTCGCGGATTCCTGGCCAGCTTGGGACTCACGACGCTCATCGCGACGAGCCGGACGGGGGAGGCTGGAGCCTCAGGGATGTGCGTGGCCACCTCAGGTGCGGGCTCAGATAACAGGTCCCGAGCGGTGTCGGGATCGGCCGCAACAGCTAGGGTCGCGGCGTCGAAGCTACGACCGTCGTCTGCCAGCACGGTCCATCCGCCGCGATCATCGCGGCGTAACGAGCTCACGCGCACGCCAGTTTCGAGAGTGCCGCCGCGTTGCTTCAGCGCATCTACGAGACCATCGATCAGCGTCGACATCGTCGGCACGGTCGCTCCAACGGCCGCGCCGGCCGTCTTACCTGACTGGTTGTTTGCGCGTCGCTTGTCCAGGACAGCGCGGGCGCCTCGGCGGAGGCTTCCGTACTGCTTGACGCTGTCGATCAGCCCAGGCACGAGCGCCTCAAGTTCGAGCGTGCGCGGATCAGCTGAATGCACACCCGTGATGAGCGGTACCAATAGGCGGTCAGCGACTCGTTTGCCCATGCGTTTTGACACGTAGTCGTACGTCGAGATGCCCAGCTCAGCCCCGTAGCTGCCCGGCAAGAGAGCGTCGCCCCATGCGCGGAGCGCACCCCACCAGCCCACGGCCCGCTTGACGTCATCGTTGAGCGGCTCCGTGGGGATTCCCCACAGCGAGGTTCCGGGGATTGGGAACGGACCGTGATTCGAGTGGATCCAGGATGCGTTGCCTTGCGGGCTTGCAACCTGGTCGCTCAGCCCGAGGGCTTCGATCCACTCCACCATCGCGCCGGTCCCGATTGCGTAGGATTCGGCGCCGCCGTTGAGGCGTACGCCATCCAGCACGATGTCGGACACGGCTCCGCCTGCATGATCGGCCGCCTCAAGAACGGTCACGTTGCGCCCGGCGTCTGCGGCGGCCAGCGCGTGCAGGAGCCCGGATGGGCCCCCGCCGATCACGACGTAGTCACAGCTCATGGTCTTTTGGACTTCAGTGGTTGGTGTCAGAGTGCAGTGTGGTCAGAGTTCGTGGATGTAGGAAACCAGATCCGTCAGTACCTGCGCCTCGGTCGTCGGTGGGACGCCGTGGCCGAGGTTGACGACGTGGCCAGGAGCTTTGCGGCCTTCTTCAACGACGCGGCGGGCTTCAGCGAAGCGGACCTCTTCCGTCGAGAACAGGACGGCCGGGTCGATGTTGCCTTGGACTGCCGTGGTCGGCTTGAGCTGGGCGAGCGCGGAGGGGATGGTCATGCGGTGATCAAGGCCCACAGCGGTCGCGTCGACCTCTTCGATCGCTTTGAGCATGTGGCCGGAACCGAGTGCGAAGTGGGTGCGTGGGGTTCCGAGGTCGGCTACGTGCTGCATCGCGATCGTGCTGAACGGCTGGGCGTGCTCGCGGTACGTCGCTTCAGAGAGCGAACCGGCCCACGAATCGAACAACTGGACCGAAGATGCGCCGGCCTCAACCTGGGCGCGCATGAAGAGGCCCGATGCGTGGGCGACCCACTCGGCGAGCTTGGCCCACAAGCGTGGCTCGGCGGTCATGAGTGCACGGGTCTTGAGGTGGTCACGCGAGGGGCGGCCTTCGATCATGTAAGACGCAACTGTAAACGGGGCGCCGGCGAAACCGATGAGTGGGGTAGTGCCGAGCTCATCGATCGTGAGGCGGACCGCTTCGCGGATGCATTCGAGGCCTTCTTGGTACACGTCATCGAGCGCGGGCAGGGCGTCGATGTCGGCTTCGGACGCGATAGGTGAGTCCAATACTGGGCCTACACCAGGCTCAATCTCTACGCCGAGTCCGGCGATCTTGAGTGGCGTCATGATGTCGGAGAAGAAAATGCCGGCATCAACCTTGTGCCGACGCACTGGCTGGCATGTGATTTCTGCCACCATGTCTGGGATGAGGCAGGACTCGAGCATGTCGGTGCCGGCGCGGACTTCTTTGTATTCAGGAAGCGAGCGGCCAGCCTGGCGCATGAACCAGACGCTCGGTGCGGCATCCGTGCTTTCGCCGCGTAAACGCTTGATGAGCGGGGCATCCGCGGTACCGCCTTCAGCGGTCGTGCGGTGCAGAGGGTGAGATGAAGGCAAAGTCACAGTTGTCATTGTGCCTTCATTATCTCATTGCCAACCTGGGAGGATTCTGAACGACACCTGGTGTTCATATGCCAGTCGCCTGCCGGCCATCGTTCGAGTCGCGGACTAGAATGGCAATCATGCTTATCGCCCTTCGCGCAACTCATGATCGCTTGGGGCTGGACGCCCTCGAACGCGTTACGCGAGGGGCTGACCAGCTCGACACCATCATCGACCGTCTTAACCAGGCTCACTCGGAACAACCGCTGTCCGGGTGGGTCTCGATGTCTACGTGCAACCGCCTTGAGATCTACCTCGACGCGGATCTCTTCCACGACGCTGTGGAGCTCGTCGCTCAGGCCGTATCGGAGGCTTCTGGACTCGCTCAAACCGAGGTTGAAGAGCTCCTGGTTGCTGACGCCGGGTCCTTGTCGGCTCAGCACATGTTCACGGTCGCTGCTGGCTTGAACTCTCAGGTGGTTGGCGAAGGCGAAATCAACGGCCAGGTGCGCTCGAGCTTCTCCGAGGCGCTGGCCGAGGGCCGCACGACGTCGATGCTCAACGACTTGTTCCAAGGCGCGTTGCGTACCGCGAAGAACATTAGCCACCGCACGACGATCGGTGCCGCTGGCCGCTCGTCCGTTACGGTTGCGATCGATCAGGCTGAGCCGACGACAGGTTCCCTCACTGGCGCGCGTGTGATCGTGGTAGGTACGGGCGCGATGGCCCGCATCGCTGCCTCGGATCTGAACCGCCGTGGTGTCGCACGCTTGGATGTTTTGTCCGGTTCTGGCCGCGCCAAGAACTTCGCGACGACGCACAACGCTCATCCTTTGGCAACTGACGAGATGCCTGCGGCGCTCGCGGCCTCTTCGCTCGTTGTTGCGTGCTCGGGCCGCGGTACTGCGCAGATTTTGACGCAGGATGTCCGCGACGCGATGCAGCTGAGGGAGCTGTACAACGCTGAGCACGCATCGGCGAAACTCGGTGAGCTCGTGATTCTTGACATGTCGCTGACTTCCGACTTGGAGGAAGGCGTGCGTTCGATTCCGGGCGTGCGCGTTCTGGGGCTCAAGGATATTTCGGCTGACGCTTCCGACCAGGAAGAGATCGAGCGTGCTCAGGACATGATTAACGCGGGCGTGGGCCGTTTCGAGCTGCGCCAGCAGATCCGCCGTCTGGACCCAGCTGTTTCGGCTCTGCGCCGTTCGGTGCGCTCTGAGATTGAGCGTGAGATCGAGGGCGTGCGCAATAATCACGACGAGGAAACCGTCAAGGTTGTAGAACGCGCTTTGGGGCGCGTCTATAAGCGCCTCTTGCATTCCCCGATGATGCGCGCCCAGGAGCTCGCTAAGGAAGGCGAAGGCCAGAAGTTCATGTCCGCGGTCCACACGCTGTTTGGCGTTGACCTCGAGCAGGGTGGACAGGTCCCTAACGACCCGGTTTCGATCGAGGCTCGCCAGACGCTACGCGAGGTTTCCGAAGGGGACCATAACGGCCCAGCACAAGCGATGCCGTTATCTGAAATCCGCGAAGCATTCGTTGATTACGAAGAGACGGCGAGCGTCATCGAGGACGAGCTCAAAGAAAAGCGCTAGCGGCCGATGCGCTCCCGCAACGCACCGAGGACTGTTGCGGGGTCGTCGGAGAGGCCATCGTGGTGATGATCCGCTGATTCCCACACGTTGATACCGCGGATTCTCGACGCGGTCTCGAGCGAGAGGTCGCGGTCCACATAGATGTCCGGCGTGTAGACGGCTGCCGCGACAGGAACCGTGTTGCTGGCCAGCTGACCGTCATCGTAGAGCGGCGTCCACGCATCGTATTCATGCAACGCGTGTGCGAGCTGCTCGAGTGGCTGCAACGCCGGGTCCTGCTCGAAATCCTCGGGCAGTGCGGCTTCGCCGATGAGCTGTGGAATATCGGTATCTGGCAGGGTCTGCGGATGAGTTTCGTGTTGTGAACGCGACGCCGCCCACCGGGTTGCAGGACCAGACGTGTAGATCGCTTCCTGAAACAGCCAATAGATCGGGTTGCGCGCGTGATCCACTTGCGAGCCCAGAAGCGAAAGCATGACAGGGGAGAGGCTCCTACCGGATCCGGCGCCCTGCGTTAGCGCGTCCTCGAGCCCGAAACGCAACTGCTGCACGCGCGAGTTACCGCCCAAAAGCATCCCGAGGCGTTGAACCGTCAGTTCAGTCACGACGTGTCCGTTGGCCAAGCGGTACGGCTTCCCCGCAGCGCGTGCGCGGCGTACCTCGGTGTACAGATCGCTCAGCTGTTGCTCTGAGTGCGGCCACGCGGTGAAAACCTCTGCCTGACGCTCCGCGATACGTGCGTAAGTCGCGTCATACACCCGCTTGGGGTCGCCTTCAATAAGGCCAAGCCCGCCTGTAATCATTGAGCCGGCCAGCGCATCGGGAGCGAAGCTGAGGTAGCTCATCGTGATGAAGCCGCCGTAAGACTGGCCGAGCGTGAACCACGAATCAACGCCCATAGCCAGCCGGATCGCCTCGGCATCCGCAACGATGTCAGTCGCGCGGAAATGAGACAAGAACTCGATCTGTTGCGCGATCTTCTGGGATTCCCGTTCGCCTGAGCCGATTGCTGACAAGGTCGCGGCGCTGATGGGCGACGAACCGCCGGTGCCTCGCTGGTCGAGCAACAGCACCCGGAAGTGCGGAAGGAGTTGGCCGAGCCAACCCGACGAGGGGTTCGCTGGCCGCAAGGCCTCGAAGCCTGGGCCGCCCTGAAGATAGACAAGCCACGGACGCTTGTCGGCATCCTCATCGGTTGAGCGGACTTCGCGCGCACGCACCGTCACGGTAGCGGCACCGGAATTAGCAGACGCCGGCTCCGTTGCGACGCCGTGCACGAGTGGCACTTCGTAAAGAACTGAGGATACGACAGCGCCCCGGCATGCATCCGCATCATCGCGGCGGAGTAGCGTGGCGGGGCGAACAGTCAAAGAAGTCAATTGAGCGCTGACCTTAGATCCACAAAAGACGCGTCACTCGGAGTGACCGAGCCTTAGTTGAGCTTCTGCAGAACGATGCTGTCCTGACCGTTGGTTAGCTCGACACCGTCAGCGGTCTCGGAAACGCGCAATGCGCCGGAGGTCAGGAACTGGCTCATGTTGTCGGATGGCTCCTGGTCGGCAGGTTCGCAGTCGCTCATGGTGCTGTGCGATTCCGTCAGCGTCACATCGCTGCCGTTCGTAGCGACCTTATAAGCACCGGTGGAGCACTGGCCCATACCCACGAGCATGCCAGCGCCGTCGCCCTCAGGGGTCAGGACGAAGCTACCGAGCTTGTTCTTCCAGGTGTTGCCGTTAACAGTCAAAGACTTGACGCTCAGCTGAGTGGACTCGGAGAAACCAAGGACGGAAACGTCGGAAGCCTTCGTGGAGGTTCCACCATGCGAGGAAGCTTCAGTGGTGGACTCAGCCTTGGTGTTTTCACCTTCAACAGAGCCGTCTTCCATGTGGAACTGGGAGGACTCTGGGGTAGGGGAATCGAGAGTCGTTGGGTGTTTGGGCGAACAACCTGCCAGGGAAGCAACTACCAACGATGCAGGCGCCAAGAGCGCAGCTGCGCGAACAATGCGAGTGGAAAGTCGTGACATGTACACCATTCTATCGCTAATTTGTGTTTCACATGCTCAACGGCGCTCGCCCGTGCCGTCGATGCGGCCGATCGCCGTGACGGTCAAGGCGAGCTCGCCTCTTTCATCGGTCTCATCCAAATCGATAACGGCGTCGAAACCCCAGTCGTGGTCGCCCTCCGGGTCAGCGAACGTCTGGCTGACTTTCCAGATCGGGCGGCCATCGGAATCCTTCGTCTCAACAATCTGCAACAGTTCGGGCGAGCGGCCGCCAGGGCCGTCATCGATGTCTTCGTGTTCAGCGAAGTAATCGTCCATCAGATCAGCCCACGCATCCGCATCGAAACCGGCATCGCCATCGAGCTCACCCAGCGCAACATCCTTCTCCGCGCCGAACAGCTTGACGCGAGAGAACATCGCGTTGCGGACCATGACCCGCAGCGCACGCCTCTGTTGAGACAAACGCGGTGGCTCAGCGGGTTGCTGAACCGACTGATCCTCAGGGACCTCACCCGAGGCCAGAGCCTCCCACTCGCTCAGCAGTGAGGAGTCGACCTGCTCGATCATCTGACCAAGCCACTCAGTGATGTCCTCAAGCTCCTCCGTCACCGCGGAATCAGGAACCGAGCTGCGCAAAGCCTTATACGCATCCGTGAGGTAGCGCAACAGAATGCCCTCGGCGCGCGTGACCTGATAGTTGCGCACGTACTCGCCGAAGCTCTGGCCGGTCTCATACATTTCACGGACCACCGACTTAGGCGAAAGCTCGTAGCCCGCGAGCCAGCCGGCACCCTGGCGATAACGCTCGAACGCCGCCTCGAGCTCTTCCCGCAGAGGCTGGGGGTGCGTGATCTCATCGAGGCGGTTCATGCGCTCGTGATACTCAAGGCCGTCCGCACGCATCTGCGCCATAGCCTCGTTCTTAGCCTTCTTGACTTGCGCGCCGATGACCGGGCGTGGATCCTCAAGCGTAGCCTCAAGAACAGAAACCACATCCACCGCATAATCAGGGGAGTCTTGGTCCAGCATCTCTAGCGCTGCGATAGCGAAGCTCGAGAGCGGCTGGTTCAGACCGAAATCCTCAGGCAAGTCAACCGTGAGATGCAGACGGTTGCGGTACTCGTCTGGCTCGCCGCGCTCCAGGACGTTGGTCGCCAAGAGCTCCTTGATGATGCCCAACGCCTTCTTGACGTGCTCACGGTTGCGGGTCGGCGGCTCGTGATTCTGCGTCAAAATATCGCGAGCATGCGCGAACGCATCGCCCTCGTAGGCGAGCAGGTTCAGGATCATCGCGTGCGAGACCTGGAAGGACGACGTCATGGTCTCCGGCTCAGCGGAAACCAGCCTCTCGAACGTCTTCTCGCTCCACGAAACGAAACCTTCCGGCGGAGTCTGCTTCTTGACCTGTCGCAGCTTCTTCTGATCATCCCCGTGACGGGCCCGTGCCTTCTCCATGGCCTTAGCGTTAGCGATCTCATGCTCCGGAGCCTGAACCACCACATCGCCTGCCGTGTCATAACCGGCCCGGCCCGCACGTCCAGCAAGCTGATGGAATTCACGCGCGTTCACGTGACGGCTGCGCTGGCCATCGAACTTGGACAAAGCCGTCAAGATCACGGTGCGGATCGGAACGTTGATACCCACCCCGAGCGTGTCGGTGCCGCAAATGACCTTGAGCAAACCGGCCTGCGCCAGCTGCTCGACGAGGCGACGATACTTAGGGAGCATCCCCGCGTGATGCACGCCAATACCAGCGCGAATCATCTTCTTGAGCGTCTGACCAAAACCGGACGCGAAACGGAAGCCACCCACGAACTCCGCGATCCGGTCCTTCTCTTCGCGGCTGGCCACGTTAAGTGAAAGCAAGCCCTGAGCCTGCTCGATCGCCTCGCGCTGCGAAAAATGTACAACATAGACCGGGGCCCGGTGCGTTTCGACGAGTTCCTTGATCGTCTCACCGATCGGCTCCATGCCGTACTGGTGATGGAGCGGAATAGGCCGCTCAGAACCCGAGACCGTCACGGCATCGCGGCCCGTGCGTTGCTTGAGGTCTTCTTCAAAGAACGTCGTATCGCCCAAGGTCGCCGAGAGCAACAGGAACTGCGACTGCGGCAGTCCGAGAAGCGGGACCTGCCACGCCCATCCTCGCTGTGGATCAGCGTAGAAGTGGAACTCGTCGGCAATCACGACTCCGCAGTCCGCGCGTTCGCCCTCACGCAACGCCATGTTCGCGAGAATCTCCGCGGTGCAGCAAATGATCGGCGCCTTCGGGTTCACACTCGCTTCGCCCGTAAGCATACCCACGTTCTCAGCACCGAAAACCTTGATCAGGTCAAAGAACTTCTCCGAAACCAGCGCCTTGATCGGCGCGGTATAAAACGAACGCTCACCGCGTGCCAACGCCGCAAAGTGCGCCGCGATAGCAACCATCGACTTACCCGAACCCGTCGGGGTAGCAAGAATCACATGCTTACCCTCAACAAGCTCCATCACGGCCTCATCCTGAGCCGGATACAACGTCAGCCCACGGTCCGAAACCCACCGCACAAACGCATCGTAAATCGCTTCCGGAAGGTTCGTTTCCGTTGCATTCGGAACACGATCAGACAGATTCACACTCATATTTACAGCCATCACCAGCTACGCGTTACCAGCCGCGGGCACGCCACTCGGGCAGGCTCGCGCGTTCGGCACCCAGCGTGGTGCCGTCGCCGTGGCCAGGCAAAACCACAGTGTCATCCGGATAGCGGCCAAACAGCTTGGTCTCAACATCATCAATCAGCGTCGCGAACCGCTCCGGGTCGTTCCACGTATTCCCCACACCACCAGGGAACAACGAGTCACCCGTAAAGAGGTACTGAACGCCGCCGATAGAGGTAGCCAACGCAATCGAACCCGGCGTGTGCCCGCGCAGCCAGATCACATCCAACGTGACACCGCCAGCGGTCACCGTGCCACCATCGTCCACAGAATCAGTGAACGTGACACCTCGCATTTCTTCCACGGCAGGAATATCCAGCGGATGCCCGATGAGGCGCGTACCTTCCGTGAGCATGTCAGCCAGCGCTCCCGTATGGTCATGATGCTGGTGCGTGATCACGATGGTCGGCGCGGCTTCAGCGCCGATGGCGGCACGCAAAACGTCCGGCTCGGCAGGCGCATCGATCAGCAAGACGTCCTGCGGATCAGCTACTGACTGCAGAATATAAGCGCGGTTATCCATATCGGACACCGCGACCATGCTGAGCCGAGTGAACTCATCCGATGCAATGAGCTGTGCTGGTGAATTCTGTGCTGGTGAATCTGCTGGGGAAGCTGGTTCTTGAGATGCTGGAGCCATGCCTCGTAGTATACCCTGATACATATCTACTATTGTGTTGTGTTGAAGGCACTGATGACGCCGGAAAGCTGCTATGACAATCCTCGCTGAGTTTGCGATCTCTGATGAAGATATGCCCCCGTACCGCCAGGTGCGTCGCGCTATTGCCCAAGATATTCGAGAGGGCAAGATCGCTGTAGGAACCAAACTCCCGACAGTGCGTGCCCTCGCGACACAACTCGACCTCGCAACCAACACGATTGCCCGGGCATATAAAGAACTCGAAGAGCTTGGCCTCGTCGAAGGACGCGGGCGAGCGGGGACCATCGTGACCCCAGGCGCTGGCCGCGCATCGGCGAAACTCGCATCCAATGCATCATGGTTCGCGCGCTCAGCAGATGGCGCGGGGCTCAGCCTCGAAGCCGCACTCGACCTCGTCCGTGCGGCCTGGCCTTCCAATAAATAACCGCAACAGCGCCCGCCAGTAATCACGAGCCCCCGCTCACTAGCAAACACACACTCACTATTATTGGAGCTGTGACTTCTTCCGTGACCACACCGTCCACCACGCGCCCAGACCGCACCCGCATCGTCGTCCAGGGAGCCCGCGAACACAACCTCAAAAACGTCGACGTGACCTTGCCGCGCGACGCGATGATCGTTTTTACGGGGCTATCCGGATCCGGTAAGTCCTCCCTTGCGTTCGACACGATCTTCGCGGAAGGCCAGCGCCGCTACGTCGAGTCGCTCTCGGCCTATGCCCGCATGTTCCTGGGGCAGGTGGATAAGCCCGACGTCGACTTCATCGAAGGGCTGTCCCCGGCGGTTTCTATCGACCAGAAGTCCACATCCAAGAACCCGCGTTCGACCGTCGGTACCGTGACCGAAATCCACGATTACCTGCGCTTGCTGTTTGCGCGCGTCGGCGTTGCACACTGCCCTGAATGCGGCGAGAAGATCACCGCACAGACCCCGCAACAGATCGTGGATCAGCTGATGCGGGAAGGGGAGAAGACCCGGCTCGCGGTCATGGCGCCAATCGTGCGCGAGCGCAAGGGCGAATTCCAGGACCTCTTCGCGCAACTTTCGCAAGACGGCTATGCCCGCGCCCGTGTTGACGGGGAAACCATTCAGCTTTCCGGTCCGCCGAAGCTCGCGAAGCAGTACAAGCACACGATCGAGGTCATCGTCGACCGCATCGCAATCAAAGACTCAGCGATGCAGCGCCTCACCGACTCGATTGAGACTGCCCTCAAACTTGCGGACGGGCGCGTCATGATTGACTTCGTGGACCGCGATGCCGATGCGGCGGACCGTACCCGCACGTTCTCCGAAAAGCTCGCGTGCCCCAACGACCACCCGGTCCAGCTCGAAGAGATCGAGCCGCGTACCTTTTCCTTCAACAACCCGTTCGGTGCATGCCAACGCTGCGACGGCATCGGGCACCAGCTCGAAGTAGACCCCGACCTTGTGGTTCCAGATCCTTCCACGACGCTTGCGGAAGGCGCGATCGCTCCGTGGGCCGTGGGCACCCAGGTTGCAAAGTACTGGGTTCGTGTCATGGCCGGCCTGGGGGACGAGCTCGGCTTCGACGTCAACACGCCGTTTGAAAAGCTGCCTAAGAAGGCCCAGAAAGCGCTGTTGCACGGCAAGGACTACAAAGTCACTGTCGCCTACCGCAACCGTTTCGGACGCGAACGCCGCTACACGCAGGGTTTTGAAGGTGTACTCGGCTACATCAAGCGTAAGCACGGTGAAACCGAATCAGACACCGCTCGTGAACGCTACGAAGAGTACATGCGTAACGTCCCGTGCCCGGAGTGCAACGGTGCCCGCTTGAACCCGGCCGTCCTCGCGGTTCTCGTGGGTGGGAAGTCGATTGCTGAGGTCTCCGAGATGGCGCTCGATGAAGCCTATGAATTCGCGGCCAACCTCGAGCTCAACGAACGTGAAGCAAAGATCGCTACCGAGGTCCTCAAAGAGATCCGAGCGCGCCTGAAGTTCATGCTCGACGTCGGCCTCAACTATCTCAACCTGTCGCGTGCATCGGCCACGCTTTCGGGCGGTGAGGCCCAGCGCATCCGCTTGGCAACTCAGATCGGTTCGGGGCTTGTCGGCGTCCTGTACGTGCTCGATGAGCCGTCCATCGGCTTGCACCAGCGCGACAACCGCCGCCTCATCGAGACCTTGACGCGCCTGCGCGACCTCGGCAACACCCTCATCGTCGTTGAACACGACGAGGAAACGATCGAAGAAGCCGACTGGATTGTCGATGTGGGGCCCGGCGCCGGCGAGCACGGCGGGCAGATCGTGCACTCGGGCTCGCTTGCCGAGCTCAAGAAAAACAAGGAATCCATCACGGGCTCGTATCTGGCGGGCCGCCGTAGCATCGCAGTTCCTGAACAGCGCCGCAAGCGCGACACCAAGCGCCAGCTCAAGATTGTTGGCGCGCGTGAAAACAACCTCAAGAACGTGACCGTTAACGTTCCGCTCGGGATGCTCACGGCCGTCACGGGTGTGTCCGGTTCGGGTAAGTCGACGCTCATCAACGACATCCTGTATCGGGTTCTGGCGACAAAGCTCAACAAGGCCAAGCTCGTTCCGGGTCGCCACACCCGCGTCGAAGGTCTTGAACACCTTGACAAGGTGATTCACGTGGATCAGA
The DNA here is from genome assembly GCF_016907775.1 of Pseudoglutamicibacter cumminsii. NCBI lineage: Bacteria > Bacillati > Actinomycetota > Actinomycetes > Micrococcales > Micrococcaceae > Pseudoglutamicibacter > Pseudoglutamicibacter cumminsii. The sequence continues at coordinate 1,808,367 of NZ_JAFBCO010000001.1, forward strand.
GCCCGATCGGCCGCACTCCGCGCTCCAACCCTGCGACCTACACGGGGGTGTTCGACCACGTCCGCAAACTATTCGCGGAAACTCCGGAAGCGAAGATGCGCGGCTACCTGCCGGGACGGTTCTCGTTCAACGTTAAGGGCGGGCGTTGCGAAGCATGCAAGGGCGACGGAACCATCAAGATCGAGATGAACTTCCTGCCGGACGTCTATGTTCCGTGCGAGGTGTGCCACGGCGCCCGCTATAACCGCGAGACGTTGCAGGTCAAGTACAAGGGCAAGTCGATTTCCGATGTCCTTGACATGCCTATCGAGGAAGCCGCTGAATTCTTCGCTGCGTTCAGGCCGATCGCTCGCCACCTCGACACGCTGGTCGATGTGGGCCTCGGCTATGTACGGCTCGGTCAGCCGGCAACGACGCTGTCTGGCGGTGAGGCGCAGCGTGTCAAGCTCGCGTCGGAACTGCAGAAGCGTTCGAACGGCCGCAGCATCTATGTTCTGGATGAGCCGACTACGGGTCTGCACTTCGAAGACATCAGCAAGCTTTTGCGTGTGATTCAGGGACTCGTGGACAAGGGCAACTCGGTTGTTGTGATTGAGCACAACCTTGACGTCATCAAGTCCGCTGACTGGATCATTGATCTTGGTCCGGAAGGCGGTTCCGGTGGCGGCACGATCGTCGCGGAAGGAACCCCTGAAGATGTTTCGAAGATTGAGGCCTCGCATACCGGTTTCTTCTTGAACGAGATCCTCAACTGATGTCCGACTCGCATATATGTCTAAAACCGCATGTATATGTGTGCCGTAAACCTCAATTCATGAGATAAAACTGGGTGATATTCGTGGCACAATTGCAAGCGGAAAACTTCCAGAACATGCAAGCGAAGTATGCCAATTGCGGCATGCAGGTAAGGTGACGATTCCGAGATGGCAAGCATCGACTTCTTCAAGCCCGTCGTAGCGCGGGCCATCAAGCTTGTCTTCAGACCGACCATCACCGGCTTCGAGAACGTACCGAAAGAAGGTCCGTTCATCGTTGCCTCAAACCACTTGTCGTTCTTCGACTCGGTCATCATCCAAGCTCTGATGCCGCGCAAGGTCGCGTTCTTCGCGAAAGCGGAGTACTTCACGACCCCGGGTTTCAAAGGCCGGCTCATGAAGGCGTTCTTCACCTCCGTTGGGTCAATCCCCGTTCAGCGCGGCCAGCAAGCAGCTTCCGTTGCTGCGCTCGACAAACTCGTGGAGATCCTCGAAGACGGCTCCGGCGTCGGAATCTATCCTGAAGGCACGCGCTCGCGTGACGGCCGCCTCTACCGTGGCCGCACCGGCGTCGGCTGGCTTGCACTAGCAACCGGAGCCCCGGTTGTCCCTGTGGGACTCATCGGAACTGACAAGCTCCAGCCGGCGGATTCCAACCGCATCCGCCGCCACAAGTTCCAGCTCCACGTGGGGCAGCCACTCGCGTTTGAACACCCAGGTCCTAAACATCCGTTGCCGCTACGTCGTAAAGTAACTGATCAAGTGGTCGACGCAATCGCGAAGATCACGGGACAAGAACGGGTAGGGGAGTACAACAAGGCCCCGACAGCCGAGTAGAGAACCAGGTGAGGTGATTCAGGTGGCCGATCCGGCATCGTACCGCCCTGAGTCATCTCAGATACCTACAAGCCCAGGCGTCTACCGTTTCAGGGACCCTGCGGGCCGCATTATTTACGTCGGCAAGGCTAAGAACCTCCGAAACCGCCTCAACTCGTATTTCGTAGCGCCCGAACAGCTTTCGCCGAAAACGTACACGATGGTGCACACGGCTTCATCGGTTGAGTGGACTGTGGTGGCGTCAGAGCAAGAGTCGCTGCAACTTGAGTACACGTGGATCAAACAGTTCAATCCGCGTTTCAACATCATGTTCAGGGACGATAAGTCCTACCCGTACCTCGCTGTCACGGTGTCTGAAAAGTACCCTCGCGCCCAAGTGATGCGAGGGGACCGCCGTAAAGGAACCAAGTACTTTGGGCCGTTCTCCCCGGCGAAGGCTGTACGCGAGACTCTTGACCTGCTGTTGAGGGTGTTCCCGGTCCGGACGTGCTCGGCCGGTGTTTTCAAACGGGCCGAACGATCAGGCCGGCCGTGCCTGCTCGGTTACATCGACAAATGCTCGGCCCCGTGCGTCGGGCGGGTGAGCGAAGATGAACACCGCGAGCTCGTCGACGGCCTGGTTCGTTTCATGGCAGGCGACGGCAAGCCAGCGATCCGGTCTCTCGAAACCAAAATGAGGCAAGCGGTAGCTGAGCTCGATTACGAATCCGCTGCCCGCTATCGTGATGACATTCAGGCGTTGCAGAAAGTCTTTGAACGTAACGCCGTAGTGCTCGATGAGTCGACGCACGCCGACATCTTCGGTATCGAGCAAGACGATCTTGAAGCTGCCGTGCAAGTTTTTCACGTCCGGCATGGCCGAATCACGGGTCAGCGTGGTTGGGTCATGGAGAAGGTCGAAGACCTCGAAACGCCACAGCTTGTTGAGCAGCTCCTCGAACAGGTTTACGGTGCATACGACGACGCCGACAGGATTCCACGGGAAGTGTTGGTCCCGGAGCTACCGACGCATCTTGACGCCCTGACCGGCTGGCTGTCTGAACTGCGCGGCGCGAAGGTTTCGCTGCGCGTGGCTCAGCGTGGAACCAAACGTGAGCTTGCAGAGACCGTGCAGGAGAACGCGGTTCAGGCGCTCAAGCTCCACAAGATCAAGCGCGCGGGTGACATCACGGTGCGGTCCGCCGGCCTGCAACAGCTTCAGGAAACCCTCGGGCTCAGCGAACCGCCGTTGCGCATCGAAGGCTATGACAACTCGCACTCATCGGGTACCAACGTTGTCGGCTCGATGGTCGTGTTCGAGGACGGCCTGCCCAAGAAATCCGACTACCGCCGTTTCATGGTCAAAGGCGATGCCGCTCGTGACGACACGGCCTCGATGTATGACGTGATTTCGCGCCGTTTCCAGCGTTACTTCGAAGACCTCGCTGAAGCTGAAACTCACACTTCCGGCGAGATCAGCGCGGAGGAAGCGACCAAGGCGCCAGCCGCAAAGTTCGCTTACCCGCCGTCGCTGGTTGTGGTCGACGGCGGGCCTCCGCAAGTCGCGGCCGCTCAGCAAGCGCTCATGGACTTAGGCATCACAGACATCGCTGTGGTGGGGTTGGCGAAGCGACTCGAAGAGGTCTGGGTTCCGGGGGATGACTTCCCCGTGATTTTGCCGCGGCAGTCCGAGGGGCTTTTCCTGCTGCAACGGGTGCGTGATGAATCCCACCGGTTCGCGATTACGTTCCACCGGGAACGCCGCGGGAAATCGATGCTCGAGTCCATCTTGGACACCGTCGATGGGCTGGGGCCTGCCAAGCAGAAGGCCCTGCGTGCGGAGTTCTCGTCGCTCAAGAAAATGCGTGCGGCCACTGTCGACGAGTTGCAGAGCACTAAGGGGATTGGCCCGGCGCTCGCCCAGAAGATCTACGATGCGCTCCACAGTGAGGACGGCGAGGCCCGCTAAGCCTGGCGGTTGGGTAGCCTTAGGTTATGCAGATTGAGCAGCCAGCTGAGGTTCCCCAGAAGAACACGATTGTTGTCATGACCGGCATGTCCGGCGCGGGCCGTACGACGGCGGGCCACGCCTTGGAAGACATGGGGTGGTATGTCGTCGATAACTTGCCGCCCCAGATGCTGCAGACGCTCGTGGATGTCTTGTCCCGGTCGCGCAGCCAGGAGTTCAGGATCGCGGTTGGTATTAACGTACGTTCCGAGCAGGTCCTGGAAGACCTCACGAGCACGCTCGCTCAAATGGATACTGACGGCATCGAGTATCAGATGCTGTTCATTGATTGTGACGATGCGACGTTGGTGCGTCGCTTTGAACAAGGACGCCGTCCGCATCCGTTGCAGGGTAGTGGCCGCATCGTGGACGGGATCGAGGCCGAGCGCGCGCTGACTGAAGGCCTCCGTGAGTGCGCTGATTTCACGGTGGACACCACGACCATGAGTGTGCATGATCTGAGCCGTTCGGTGCATCACTTGTTCAACGAACAAGGCCCGGTCGTGTTGACGCTCAACGTGATCAGCTTCGGCTTCAAATACGGTGTGCCGATGGACGCGAACTTCATGGCGGACGTGCGTTTTGTGCCTAATCCGCATTGGGTTCCTGAACTGCGCCCGCTGACTGGCCAGGACAGCGAGGTATCGGAGTATGTCCTCGGCGCGGAAGGCACCGGGACCTTCGTCGACCATTACGTTGCGGCACTCGAATCGGTTTTCGATGGCTACCGTCGCGAACGCAAGCACTATGCAACGATCGCGATCGGCTGCACTGGCGGTAAGCACCGTTCGGTTGCGATCGCTACCGAGGTTGCTCGCCGCCTGGATGAGCATCCGCATTTGAAAGTTGTGCTTTCACACCGTGACTTGGGGAGGGAGTAAGCGTGGATATCCCTACACATGTGCTCCCTCTGGTTGCTCCTCGGCTGAGCTCGAGCCAACAACGTTCACGTTGGAAGATCACGGCACTGGGCGGCGGGCACGGTCTGCACGCTTCTTTGCGGGCGCTGCGGTTGCTTGATGCGGACCTCACCGCGATCGTGACGGTTGCCGACGACGGCGGCTCCTCGGGACGCATCCGCGACGAATTCGGTGTGCTCCCGCCGGGGGACTTGCGTATGGCGCTTTCCGCTCTGTGCGATGACAGCGAATGGGGTCGTACGTGGGCGCGCGTGATGCAGCACCGTTTTACGACGTTGCCTGATTCTCCGCAAACCATGGAGGGCCACGTCCTCGGTAACTTCCTCATCGTGACGTTGTGGGAAATGCTGGGCGATGCGGTTGAGGGTCTTGAATGGGCCGGCCAGTTGCTAGGCGCTCGCGGCCGAGTTCTGCCGATGTCTACTGACCCGCTGCGCATCAGGGGCACTGTGGTGACGGAGCGGAACGGCCAGCTAACTAGCGAGGTACATGAGGGCCAGGTTGCCCTGGCTAAGGCCGCGCACCAGGGTTCCGTGACCGAGATCTGCTTGCTACCTGAGGAAGCTAGCGGCACGCCACAGGCTCTCGATGCGATTCGTGAAGCCGACTGGAACGTTCTGGGCCCTGGCTCCTGGTACACGTCAGTCCTGCCTCACCTGCTTCTTGAAGACAGCCGGAAGGCCCTCAGCGATTCGAAGGCTCGCACCCTCGTGACAATGAACCTGACGTCCTCGGCGCAGGAGGCGTCTGGGTTGAAGTCTGCGGACCATCTGAAGATTCTGGCCCGCTACGCTCCGGAGCTGCACATCGACGCGGTGCTGGCCGACCCGTCGACGATTGATGACCGCGCGTATTTCTGTCAGGTCGCTGAAAACATGGGGAGCCAAGTGTTTTTTGACCGTGTGGAATCACGGGTACAAGAGTCGGTTCATGACCCGTTGCGGCTCGCTGCAGCGTATAAGGATGTTTTCGCTCACTTCGAGTCCAACGGCGCGTCCCGTTAGACTTAAGATCTTTGTAAGGTTCCGTGTAAGCCGAAAGGGATGTCAACGCTCATGGCATTGACGAATGCTGTTCGAGATGAATTGGTTGCTGTGGATGTGACCGTGACGTCCCAGCGTCGTGCTGAGGTAGCGACGATGCTTCGACTCGCGGGCGGTTTGCATCTTGTCGGTGGGCGGATCGCCGTTCAGGCTGAGGTCAGTGGTGAAGCGATCGCCCACCGTATTCAGAAGACGTTGGCTGAGGTTTTCAACGTTCGATGCGCTATGCGGTTGGTTAGCGGTGGTGGGCTTCGTAACTCGGAGCGTGTTGAGATGCAGGTTTTGGGTGACGGTGCTTCGCTCGCACGGCAGACGGGTTTGGTTGATGGGATGGGCCGCCCGGTCCGTGGCCTTCCTCCGTCGATCGTGAACGGTTCTGTGGCTGATGCGGCGGCCGTGTGGCGTGGCGCGTTCTTGGCCGCGGGTTCTCTCACGGAGCCTGGGCGTTCGTCCGCGCTAGAGATCGTGTGTCCTGGCCCGGAGGTTGCGTTGGCGCTGGTTGGCGCTGCCCGCAGGCTTGGTATTACAGCCAAGGCGCGCGAGGTTCGTGGGCAGGATCGCGTGGTTTTGCGTGATGGCGAGGCCATTGGCCTGCTACTGCAGAAGATCGGTGTTGTTGAGACGGTTAAGGTGTGGGAAGAACGCCGTGCCCGCAAGGAGGTCCGCGCGAACGCGAACCGCCTAGCTAACTTCGACGACGCAAACCTTCGTCGTTCCGCGCAGGCAGCGGTTGCCGCGGGTGCACGCGTTCAGCGCGCGCTGGAGATCCTGGGCGACGACGTTCCTGAACACCTGCGTGATGCAGGTACGCTGCGCATCGAACACAAGGAAGCGAGCCTCGATGAGCTCGGGCGCTTGGCTGATCCGCCGCTCACGAAAGACGCGATCGCTGGTCGAATTCGCCGTTTGCTCATGATGGCGGACCGCGTTGCCGACGAACGTGGAATCCCGAACACGACGACTGCAGTCCCTGCGGATATTCTCGACGATTAGGGAATAACAACGGATGAGGGAATAACTATCCGGTGACGTTGGTTACACGCACATGAGGGCATCTTTCGGAATGGCTCCCAATAGCTTGTGGACCCCAGTGCTCGCACGGCTCACACCGACAGGTTGGAACCGACGGGTGCACAGGTTCGCATCATAAATACCTAATGACCGGCAACGGAGATTCCGGCTGGTCGAACGCATGGAGGTTACCTTGACTCAGTACACGCTTCCGGATCTGGACTACGACTACGGTGTACTCGAGCCGCACATTTCCGGCAAGATCATGGAGCTTCACCACTCCAAGCACCACGCAACCTACGTAAAGGGCGCTAACACTGCGCTTGAGCAGCTGGCAGAGGCACGCGATAAGGGCGACCTGTCCAACGTCAACAAGCTGACCAAGGACCTCGCGTTTAACCTCGGTGGCCACACCAACCACTCGATCTTCTGGAAGAACCTCTCTCCAGAGGGCGGCGGCGAGCCAACCGGTGAGCTCGCAGAAGCCATCAACCAGAACTTCGGTTCTTTCGAGAACTTCAAGAAGCACTTCAACGCAGCCGCACTGGGCATCCAGGGCTCCGGCTGGGCACTTCTGACCTACGAAGGCATCGGCGGCAAGCTCCTCATCGAGCAGCTCCACGACCAGCAGGGCGATGTCCCAGTAGCAACCCAGCCACTTCTGATGCTGGACATGTGGGAGCACGCTTTCTACCTTGACTACCTCAACGTCAAGGCTGACTACGTTGATGCTTTCTGGAACATCGTCAACTGGGACAACGTTTCGGAGCGCTACGCAGCAGCTAAGGAAGGCGCAGCTAAGCTGGTTCTTCCAACCGCCTAAGCAAGGCTTTTAGCGCAACGCACGGTTCGCCGCTCTCGTCCGTTTCTTGCGGATGAGAGCGGCGGACATCGTTAACGCCAGAGTTATCCCGTAGGCTTAGATGTATGCCTGCCTTTACTCTTGAGGATTTGATGACCAAGGGCGTCAAGGGCCGTACGGTCCTGGTGCGCTCCGATTTGAACGTTCCACTCGATGAGGAACGAAACGTGACTGACGCTGGCCGCGTCAAAGCGTCGATCCCTGTGATTTCACGCTTGGCTAACGCTGGTGCGCGCGTGATCGTGATGGCACACTTGGGTCGCCCGAAAGGTGAGCCTGATCCTGCTCTTTCGATCCGCCCGGCAGCCGAGAAACTCGCTGAATTGAGCGGCTTGAACGTCAAGGTCGCCGAAGATGTGGTGGGCGAGTCCGCTCAGTCTTTGGCGCAGGAGCTTGCCGATGGCGAGGTCCTCGTGATCGAGAACGTTCGCTTTGAAGCTGGTGAGACCTCCAAGGACGACGTCGAACGTGAGGAACTCGCGAAGCGCTACGCTGCGTTGGCTGGCGAGGACGGCGCCTACGTGGATGATGCGTTTGGCGCGGTTCACCGTAAGCACGCCTCTGTTTTCGATATCGCTCGTGTTTTGCCTGCGTATCAGGGTGACCTCGTTCGTGACGAGCTTGAGGTTTTGAAGCGCCTCACGGTTGAGCCGAAGCGTCCATTCGTTGTTGTCTTGGGTGGTGCGAAGGTTTCTGACAAGCTCGCCGTGATCGAGCGTTTGTTGACCGTCGCAGACCAGATTCTGGTTGGTGGTGGCATGGTCTTCACGTTCTTGAAGGCTAAAGGCTACGAGATCGGTAGCTCGCTGGTTGAAAAGGATCAGCTTGAGACCGTCAAGGGTTACCTCGAGCGTTCCGGCACCGACGGCCACGCCGAGATCATCTTGCCAACCGACATCGTGATGGCTGATTCGTTCGCCGCTGATGCTGCGTATGAGACACGCCCAGTTGATGACCTGACCGGCGGCACGATCGGTGAAGCAGGAATGGGTCTGGACATTGGCCAGGAATCCGCAGGCTTGTTTGGCGAGAAGATCGTCACGGCGGCTACGGTCTTCTGGAACGGTCCGATGGGTGTCTTCGAGTTCCACGCGTTCGCGAGCGGCACGCGCGCAGTCGCGAGTGCTCTAGAGCGCTCTGAGGCGTTCACGGTTGTTGGCGGCGGCGATTCCGCGGCTGCTGTGCGAAGCCTCGGACACAACGATGACGATTTCGGCCACATCTCGACCGGTGGCGGCGCCTCGCTGGAATACCTTGAAGGTAAGGAACTCCCAGGCTTGACCGTCTTGGAGGAGAACAACTAGATGGCACACATCACCAACGGTGAGTTTGCGCGCCGTCCTCTGATCGCTGGCAACTGGAAGATGAACATGGATCATCGCCAGGGCATCACGCTTCTGCAGAAGACCGTGTGGACGTTGCAAGACGCGAACCACAACTTCGATCGCGTTGAGGTTGCTGTATTCCCGCCGTTCACTGATCTTCGCAGCGTCCAGACGTTGGTAGCAGGCGATGATCTGCCTGTAGTCTACGGCGCTCAGGATGTTTCAGAACATGATTCAGGGGCGTACACGGGCGAGATCTCGGGTCAGTTCCTGGATGCGCTCGGTTGCTCCTACACCCTCGTCGGGCATTCGGAGCGCCGCACGCTCCACCAGGAGACCGATGAGGTCGCGATTGCGAAAACGGCTGCCGCTTTGCGCCATGACATGACTCCGGTTGTGTGCGTGGGGGAGCCGCTTGAGGTGCGCCAGGCTCAGGAGCATGTTGAGCACACGTTGGCTCAGGTCAAGGCTGTGATCAGTACGCTCGACGCGGACACTGTTTCGAAGCTTGTCATTGCGTATGAGCCGGTATGGGCTATCGGAACTGGCGAGGTCGCTGGCCCTGACGATGCGCAGGAGATGGCTCACGCTATCCGCGAATGCGTCAAGCAGGTTCACGGTGAGGATGCGGCGAACGGCGTTCGCATCCTGTACGGTGGGTCAGTGAAAGCAACCAACGTGGCTGAGATTATGCAGGAAGCCGATGTTGACGGTGTTCTTGTGGGTGGCGCAAGCCTTGACGCCGTGGAGTTTGCTAATATTGCTAGGTTCGAACAGCACTACGCGTAGGTGCGCGTGCGTGCCGAACGTGGTTTGAGACAGAATATTTTTAACGGACGTAGAAGCTCGAGGAGATCATGTCGGGTTTGATCAACGCCTCGCAGGTCACCCTGCAGGTCCTTGTATTGATTACCAGCATCTTGCTCATCATGACGGTGCTGTTCCATAAGGGCCGTGGTGGCGGTATTTCGGATCTGTTCGGTGGCGGTATGGCGTCGTCGATGCAGTCGTCCGGTAGCGCAGAGCGGACCTTGAATAAGATCACGGTGACGATCTCGGTCATTTGGGCTGTGTGCATCGTCCTGTTGGCTCTCTTGATGCGGCTCAACGTTGAAGCATAGCGCGGAAGGTTAGCGCGGAAGCCTAGCGCTTTGACTGACTCTGAAAAGTTTGGGGGGCGGACCACACGGTCCGCCCCCCAAACTTTTAACCCAACGCCAGTTACGCCGAGGCTTGTATAGCTTTGAGCTTGTTCACGATGTAGGGGAGGCCTTCCGCGGGGTCGTCCACTGTGACCATCACGACGGGGCGGCCGCGTTCCGCGAGAACGCGTGCGTCACCGGTGGCTTGGGCCGCTAGTTGTTCTCCGCCTGTGTGGCTCAGTCCCGGGATTGTGATGTCGTTGACCGAGCGTGCCAGAACGTGGATGAAGATGCCTTCCGCGGGGCCACCTTTGTGAGCCTGGCCGGTTGAGTGCAGGAACCGTGGGCCCCATCCGAATGCTGTCGGGCGGTGGAAGATGTCGGTGATCGTCTGCTGTAGTGGTGCTGCGACATCACGGTGGGTGTTCCTATCCGCGAACACATTGATCGCAACGTAGCTACGTTCCGTCGCGACCTCACGGAGCGCGTCGATAGCGGATTCGAGGCACGTGACCTTGGAGTGATCGATCCACGATCCGTAAGCGGCAACGGTGATCGGCCCGTCGGTTGTGCAGCCTTCGCTCGATGCGCTGCTATGTTCTGCAGCGAGCAAGTTTTTCGCCGCTTGTTTGGAGGCTTCGACGTCGGGCTGGTCGAAAGGGTTGACGCCGATACGTCGGCACGCCACGGCAACCGCGTATTCCCACACGATGAACTGTGCCGCCAAGCTACCTGAAACTGTGACGCTTGGGCCGGCTGTCTGCGGGAGAGCGGTGTTGCCTCCGTGTAGATAGACGTGAAGGACATCGTCAGCGTGGTCGAAGGCGACGCTGTTGGCTGACGAAACGATCTCAACGGTCGGGACGAGGCCGATGCCCTGTTTACCGGTGGACTCCGCCACGAGTTGCTCAATCCATGCGCTGAAGCCCGGCAGGTTAGCGGCGTCGTCGTGGATCACCAGCTTGTTGCGTTGAGGATGCTGACCAGCCAACGCAGCGCCCAGGATGAGCGCGGGGTTCTCAGGGCTGTCGGGGATGCATTCAGCCTGCGCGTCCATCGCCTCTGTGAGGACACGCTCAACGTCGACTCCCGCAAGTCCGGTTGGTACAAGACCGAAAGCCGCGAGTGCAGAGAAACGTCCACCAACCGTGGGATCGGCTGTGAACATCAAGAGGCGATGCTTGTTTGCCAACTGCTCAAGAGGCGAACCCGGGTCAGTAATGACGACAATGTGCTCGGAGAGTTTAAGTCCTGCCTGCTCGATAGCGTCACTAAAGACGCGGAACGCAACGTCCATTTCGAGTGTGCTTCCGGACTTGGAGGCGACAATCATGAGTGTCGTCTCGAGGTCCGTGAGCGTATCCGCGAGCATCCCTGGGTCCGTCGAGTCAATGACTGTGAGTTCTACATCCGCAGCGCGAGCCGCAACCTCGGAAGCCAGGGTTGAACCACCCGTACCAGCCAGGATGATCCGTTTGATGCCACGCTCTTTCAGCGTGCCACGGAGCTCCGCGATAGGCTCGAGAAGCGGACGAGAAGAAGGGAACGGGTTAGCCCACCCGAGCCTCTGTACCGCTTCAAGGGCGGCTTTCTTACCCCACAGGGAAGCATCTTTGGCAGCCAGCCGGGAAGCAACTCGATCCTTGACGAGCTGGGGGAGCTGGCCCTCCACAGCGTCCTTGATCTCATGACTTGTGTGTACGGAAAGCATTATCATATTTGGCGGGCCTCAGCAGACGCGAGTTCGGCCTCGAGTTGCGTCAAGAGATCCTTCCAAGCATCCACGAATTTCTGCACGCCTTCACTTTCGAGCTTGGCGATCACTTCGTTGTAGTCGATCCCGAGTTCGCTGAGTTCATCGAGGATCGTGTCCTGCTCACGGTAGGTTCCACTCACGGTGTCCTGTGCGTCACCGCCGTGGTCGGCTACCGCGTTGAGTGTGGCTTCCGGCAGCGTGGTCACTGTCAGCGGAGCTACAAGCTCATCAACGTATAGAGTGTCCGGGTACTCAGGGTTCTTGACGCCCGTCGACGCCCACAAAGGACGCTGCGGATGAGCGCCCTGAGCCGAAAGAGTCTTCCAACGCTGCGTCAACGAAACCTCGCGGAAGATCTCGTAGGCGAGGCGAGCGTTCGCGAGAGCTGCCTTGCCGCGCAACGCGAGGGCTTCAGGTGTGCCGATCGCCTCGAGCCGAGCATCAACTTCGGTATCGAGGCGGGAAACGAAGAATGAAGCAACCGAGTGAATTCGGCTCAAGTCCACGCCGGTATCGCGGGCCTTCTCAAGGCCGCGCAAGAAAGCGGACAGAACCTCGCGGTAGCGTTGCAAGCCAAAGATCAGGGTCACGTTGACGCTGATGCCGCGAGCCAGACATTCGGTGATCGCTGGGAGTCCCTCGTCAGTCGCTGGGATCTTGATCATGACGTTCGGGCGGTCCAGCGACTCCCACAGCTCAACGGCCTGATCGATCGTCGCTTGGGTGTCGAATGCATGGCGCGGATCCACCTCTATGGATACGCGGCCGTCGACGCCGTTGGTTGCGTCATAGACAGGACGCAACAGATCAGCGGCCTGCGCGACGTCCTTCGAGGTAATCGCAACCACCGCGTCGTCAACGGAAGCCTTCTTGGCGGCCTGTTCAGCGATGTCTTCCGCGTAGCTTTCCGAATCAGACAGGGCGGAGGCGAAGATCGCAGGGTTCGTGGTCACGCCAGTGACGTTCACATCACGCACTAAGGACTCAAGCGAACCGCTCGTGAGGCGGCTACGCGACAAGTCATCGAGCCAGATGGAAACACCTGCATCGGCGAGAGCCTGAGTATGAACGTTAGACATGAACGAGAACTCCTGAAACAAGACCTAGCAAACGTGAATGAGTGAAGCGTGGGCGCCCTGTCGGCCCATACTGCGCTGTTTGTGAAACCGGGCGCCCACGCATTCGCAAATTAGCGGGACGCAACCTCTACGGCGGCCTCAACAACCGCATCGGAGGTGATGCCGAACTTCTGGTACAGCGTGTCACCATCGGCGGAGGCGCCGAAGTGATCCAAGCCAACGATGCGGCCGTTGCTGCCAACCCATTCGTGCCAGCTCATCGGGTGAGCGGCTTCCACCGCAACGCGTGCGGTGACCTCGGATGGCAGAACCGATTCGCGATATTCGTCGTCCTGGGCGCGGAACCATTCGATGCACGGCATCGAAACAACGCGTGCAGCGATGCCGCGCTCAGCGAGAGTCTTCTGAGCCTCAACCGCAAGCGCAACCTCGGAGCCGGTACCGATGAGGATCACTTCTGGGGTGACCTCTTCGCCGTCGCGGGTTGCTTCACGCAAGATGTAGGCGCCGCGTTCAGCAAGCTCAGCTGCAGCGAAGCCGTCCGTTTCGCGTGGCAGGGTTTCAACGCCCTGACGCGTCAAGATGATGGACGACGGGTGATCGGTGGTTTCGATCATCTTCTTCCACGCGACCGCAACCTCGTTCGCGTCCGCAGGACGGATCACGTCAAGGTTCGGGATAGCGCGCAAGGAAGCGAGCTGCTCAACCGGCTGGTGAGTTGGGCCGTCTTCGCCGAGGCCGATCGAATCGTGCGTCCACACGTAGATCGATGGGATGCCCATCAGAGCGGACAAACGCACTGCAGGGCGCATGTAGTCAGAGAAGATCAGGAACGTACCGGAGTAGGCGCGGGTCGGAGACGACGTCACGATGCCGTTGACGATAGCGCCCGCAGCGTGCTCGCGGATACCGAAGTGCAGGTTGCGGCCGCCTGGGCAGGCCTTGTACGTATCAGTGGCCCACGAGGACGGATTGAAAGACTTAGCGCCGTTGATGAACGTGTTGTTCGAACCCGCGAGGTCAGCCGAGCCACCCCACAGTTCCGGAAGCACAGGGGCCAAAGCGTTAATGACCTTGCCCGAGGCCGCACGGGTAGCGATCTTCTCGCCTGCCTCGAAGCGTGGCAGAACATCCGTCCAGCCCTCTGGGAGTTCGCCCTTCTCAAGGCGCTCATTCAGAGCCACGGTCTCAGCCTCGGAACGGGCGCGCCACGCATCCATCGCGGCATCCCAGTCCTCGCGCAGCTGCTCGCCACGTTCCTGAGCCTTACGCGTGTAAGCGAGCACAGCATCGTCAACAACAAAGCTCTGCTCAGGGTCAAAGCCCACGGCCTTCTTCAAACCAGCAACCTCATCGCCACCCAGCTTGGCGCCGTGAATACCGCCCGTGTTCTGCTTGGTCGGCGAAGGCCAACCGATCACGGTGCGCAAAGCAATCAACGACGGACGGTCAGTCTCAGCCTTAGCGGCCTCGATCGCATCGTTGAGGGCCTTCATATCCTCAACGTAGTCGCCCGTACGCAACCAGTCGACGCGCTGAGTGTGCCAGCCGTAGGAACGGTAGCGAGCCTCAACATCTTCGGTGAAGGCAACGTTGGTGTCGTCCTCAATCGAGATCTTGTTGTCATCCCAAATGACCACAAGCTGGCCCAGCTGCTGGTGGCCGGCAAGCGAAGACGCCTCGGAAGTCACGCCTTCCTGCAAGTCGCCATCGGAAGCGATCACGTAGATGCGGTGATCGAACGGCGACTCACCCGCAGGAGCGTCCTTATCGAACAAGCGGCGCATCCGGCGCTGAGCGTAAGCAAAGCCAACAGCTGAAGCCAAGCCTTGACCGAGCGGGCCAGTTGTGAACTCAACTCCGGCAGTGTGGCCGTACTCCGGGTGACCCGGAGTCAGGGCATCCCACGTACGCAGAGCCTTCATGTCATCGAGGCTCAGGCCATAGCCCGTCATGAACAGCTGAGTGTAAAGAGTCAGCGACGTGTGGCCAGGGGAGAGGATGAAACGGTCACGTCCAGCCCACTTAGGGTCCTGCGGGTTGTGACGGATGTGCTGCTGAAACAGCAGGTGAGCGACCGGAGCAAGCGAGATAGCGGTACCCGGATGCCCGTTGCCCACCTTCTCAACCGCATCAGCGGCCAAAACTCGAGCGGTATCTACCGCTGCAGCATCTTCTTGCGTCCATGTGAAAGTCTGGCTCGCCGAGGGCATTAATGGTCCTTTCGAACTGCTCGCTGACGGGTGTCGCTGATAACTGGGCACGCGGGTTCAGCCTGCCGGCGTGGCAATTCGGAGCCGGAAACGCGCGCGATGACCCGATGTGTCTAAGCCTACCCGCACATGTCCAGTAATCGAGGGCATAGGGCGGTAGAATAAGAAGAAGTATGCAGGATTTGCGTCATCCTGTGCTCCGCATCACTGCGCCCCGTGCTTGGCGCGACCCAACGTCATGAGGTAACCGTCAATGTCCACCTTGAGCCATCTGGAAACGTCTACTCCCGCCGTGCCGCGTCATCAGCGTCAGCCCGGCGAGACTCGTGGCGCCTTCCTGTCGCGCAAGGCTAAGGCCTATCTGGCACTGACTAAGCCCCGGGTCATCGAACTGTTGCTCGTGACGACGTTGCCGACCATGATTTTCGCTCAGCGTGGCTGGCCGGACTTGATTGCGATGCTGGCGACCAACATCGGCGGCGCGATGGCGGCCGGTAGCGCGGGCGTCTTCAACTGCTATTTCGACCGGGACATGGACAAGGTCATGAACCGGACGAAGAACCGTCCGTTGGTGACCGGCGAGATCACGCCGAATGCCGCGCTCGTGTTCGGGTGGATTTTGGGCGTCTTGTCGATCGCAGTTTTGTGGGCCGGAACTAACCTCCTGACCGCGGCGCTGGGTCTTGCTGCGATCCTCTTCTACGTTGTCCTGTACACGCTGATCCTCAAGCGCAAGACTACGCAGAACATCGTGTGGGGCGGCATCGCAGGCTGCATGCCTGTTCTGATCGCGTGGGCCGCTGTGAAGAACACGATCGAGTGGCCAGCCATCGTCTTGTTCCTCATCATCTTCTTGTGGACGCCGCCGCACTACTGGCCGCTGTCCATGAAGTATTCGGAGGACTACGAACGCGCCGACGTTCCAATGCTCGGGGCTGTTGCGCAGGGCCGCACGGTTTCCGCTCAGGTGGTTGTGTATGCGTGGGCCACGGTCGCGTGCTCGCTGTTGCTGATCCCGATGGGCGACGCCGGCATCGTGTACACGGTGGTTGCGCTGGCCTCTGGCGGATGGTTCATCTGGGAATCCCACATTCTGCACCGTGAAGCAGCACAGGATCACAGCGCGAAGAGCCTCAACCGGAAGGCGATGCGCGTGTTCCACCTTTCGATCATGTACCTCACGCTTCTGTTCATTGGCCTGGCGATCGACCCGTTCGTCGGATCGCCACTTCTGGGCTAGAACATATTTACTTGCACAACGTATTGACTGACAAACAGAGCCGCGCTTCACTCGCTGAGTGAAGCGCGGCTCTGTTGTTTAGTTGGGTTAACGTTTGGCTGGGTTCCGCATGGCTCTGTTGCCGTGCGGCTGGTGCCACCTAGTTGACGGTGCGGTCCCACACGTTGGTCACCGCGGAGATCAGCAGGGCGGAGCCGAGCATGTGTGCCAGAACCAGGCCGATCGGTAGGCCTGAGAAGTGCTGCCAGTAGCCGACTCCTGCCTGGATGAGGATCACGCCGATCGCCATAAGGTAGGCGTTCTTGAGGCTCGCGATGTTGCGGCGCATCACAATGACCAGGCCAACGATGATCAGAAGCGTGAGCACGTAGACCGGCACAGTGTGCATGCGGGTCACGATGAGGGGGTTGAACGTGTGTCGTGGCGCGCTTTCGTCACCTGCGTGCGGGCCGGTGCCAGTGACGGTGGTTCCCATCACGATAACCCAAGCGGCTAGAGCCCACGCAGTCGCTGCGATCACACGCAGCGGGCCAAACACTGGCAGCGGAGTGAACGGCACGTTTTCCTTGAGGGCCACGGAGCTTTCGATGTCTGGGTTGCGGTAGGCGCGGCCGGTGCGGTTGACGAGCAGAACTGCGAGTGCGACGCACGCTGCGGACGCAAGGAAGTGGAACGACACAACCCAGGGGTTGAGCTTGGTGAGAACCGTGATGCCACCGATGACGGCTTGTGCCGGGATGATGCCCAGAAGCGCCCAGGACAAAACGAAGATGTTCGTGTGAGCCTTGCGGGAGCGCCATGCGGCAACGATCATCGCGACTGCGATCGCCGCAAGCACGAAGGTCAGGGTGCGGTTACCGAATTCGATGAGGCCATGGATGCCCATTTCCGGGGTAGGGGTCATGGTTTCGGGCGTACACCTGGGCCACTCGGAGCAACCGAGGCCGGACTTGGTCAACCGGACGGCACCACCCGTCACGATGATCCCGATCTGCGAGATCAAGGAAGCGATTGCTAGACCGTGAGCGGTTTTCGTCACCGGCTGGTAGCCGCTGGCTTGTGCGCCAGTTGGCTGAGTTGGCGACGAGGTGGTCGCTGTCATGACGGTTCCTTTCCGGGGCTTGGTGTGAGGTTCGGTTGTGGGGTCGAATGGGGCACGCCCCTCATCGAGATGTGCAATGCCGCACCCTCAATTGTCCCATCTAAAGTGGCGTATTGCGGCCGCGACGAGGATCACGGCCCACACGGCGAGCACGATCGTGGCTTGGATGTTGATGTGGCCGTGTGCGAGGGCGTCCCGCATCCCTTCGCCCAGCGCCGCGGAAGGTAGAAGCTGTACGAAACCTGCGAGCGCATCGTGCAGTCGGGTCAGAGGCATGAGGACGCCGCCGATTGCAGCGATCAGAACGAGACCGATGTTGGTGATGGCGAGCGTTGCTTGTGCTCGCACGGTTCCGGCGATCAGCAGGCCCAGAGCGGTGAATGTGATGACGCCGAGGACCCCGATGAGCACAGCCCAACCGGAGGTCGCTTGGGGCTTCCATCCGAGGAACGTGGCGACGATGCTGAGCACGGTCACGTGGAGCAACGCGACGAGGGCTACGGCTGTGATCTTGCCGAGGATCAGCCCTGACTTACCCAGGGGAGTCGTAGCTAGAGCTCGCAATACGCCGTACTGGCGGTCGAAGCCGGTTTGGATCGCTTGGCCAGTGAAGCCCACGCTCACGAGTGCGAGGGCGAGCACGCCCGGGGTCGCTGCGTTGATGCGGGTATCCGCGATGCCGTCGAGCACCGATGTTGTGGTCAGAGCCCCGAGCGCGAGCAACGGCAGGATGAGGGAGACCAGAAGCTGCTCCGCGTTGGTCACGATGATTCGGGTTTCATAGCCGGCATGGCGCAGGACCCGGGTGAGCGCGGGGGCCGGAAGGCTTGCAGTTGTGCTCATGTCAGTCCTCGCCTTCAGTGGTTTGTGATGCGACTTCAAGGAAAACGTCTTCGAGGCTACGCCGTCCAAGGTGCATGCTCGCGGGCATGAGGTCGGCCTTTTCGAGTGCGGACGCGAGTTCGCGTAGCTGCTGGGGATTCGTCACATCGTCGATAATCCACGTGCCTGGTCGTGCGTTGGTTGCGGTGAGAGGAACACCGGCTTGATCGAAAACGCGTGTGAGGTCAACGGCCTCGGGGAAGGTGAGCGTGAGGCTCGCCGTTGCATCGGCGTCCAAGAGGTCAGAGACACTCGACTGCTTTACGACGCGTCCCCGGTCCATGATGAGGATGTAATCGGAGAGTCGTTCGGCCTCTTCGAGCAAGTGGGTCGTGAGGATAACCGCCGCGCCATCGCTCGTGAGTTCTTTGATGATGTCGAAGACAAGCAGACGCGATTGCGGGTCAAGCCCCGCGCTAGGCTCATCGAGGAAGAGTACTTCGGGCCTTCCGAGCATCGCCATCGCGAGTGAAACGCGCTGTTTCTCGCCCCCGGAGAGGCGCCGGATGGAGCGGCGCGCGAGGTGCGCGATGTTGAGCTGTTCCATGAGTTCGGGCAAGGGACGTGGATTCTGGAACAGGCCGGCAACATGTTTGAGCAGACGCAATGGGGTTTGAGCTGGCGGTAGTCCACCGTCTTGCAACATGACACCTACCCGGGAGCGCAATGTAGCTGACGCGCCCCACGGGTTCTGACCCAGCAAAGAAATCTTTCCGGCGTCAGGTTTTTGCAGGCCCTGGCAACATGCGAGGGTGGTGGACTTACCTGCACCGTTCGTTCCGAGCAGGGTAGTTACCTGCCCACGAGCTGCGGTGAAGGACACGCCTTGAACCGCCTTGATGGGGCGGGTTTTCGAACCGAAAGTTTTCGCAAGCCCCGAAACCTCGAGGGCGATGTCCGCGGTCCGTGTTTCGGGCGCGGAAACTTGGGGTGAATTGTTTTGGGCCACGTTGATATCGTATCGAGCCACTCGTGCGCTTCACTCACTCTGGTCAGCGGGTTGACTGGTTACGATGGTGGATACGTGAGATTTTCCAGTCGAGCTCTAACGCTCCTGGAGAAAGCGACTCGAGGAGAAGATGACTCGAGGAGATGATCACCCGAGGAAAGGCGGCATCCGTTCATGTCTGAAGAGTCCTTCGAAGATGGTGTTGATCGCATCCAGCGAGAAAGTGCCGCTGAGCACGAGCCGCAGCTGGGGCCTGAAGAATCAACGCGTGATCGTGTACTGCACAGCGTGATGGTGAACGGCCCGATCACGGCGGCCAAGCTCGGTAAGGAGCTCGGGCACACTGCTGCCGCGATCCGCCGTCACCTCGACAAGCTTGAAGAAGAAGGCCTCATCGAAGTCAAGGACATGGGCCGTAAGCCTTCGCGCGCAGGCCGGCCTGCGCGTCATTATGTGGTGAATCCGCAGGGGCAGTCTCAGTGGGGTTCCCGCAATGCGGATGTTGCGGTCAAGGCTATTGAACGTTTGTATGCCTTGGGTGGGGAACGTGCGGTTGAAGATTTTGCGCGTGACCTCGCTGCAGAGCAGGAGGCCCGCTATACCGCGATGCTTGAGGGCTCCGAGAAGGGCGCGGAACGCATTGAGGCGCTGGCTCAGGCTCTCGCGGCCGACGGCTATATGGGCTTTACTCGCGATGTTTCGATTACGGCTGGCCGGACATCGATAAGTGCTAAACAGATCTGTCAGGCACACTGTCCGTTAGTTGATATCGCCGCGGCTGTTCCCGCGATCTGCGATGCCGAAACCGAGATGTTTCAGCGGGTTTTGGGCGTGGATGTGCGCAGATTGTCAACGATGGCGGCAGGTGGCCATGTGTGTACGACGCACGTGCCGCTTGATCGTGGAGCGTTGACTCTCAAGGAGAAGGCTAAGGGGACGCGTGAGAAGGTCACGCGCATCGCTGGGCCGCGCCGACCATCGGCTGACAAGTGAAAGCTGATGAGAAGAACGGGTAAGTCCTTTGTGCCGGCTGCGAACTGAGGTTCGGCTTAGTTGACGCCAATATCGGATAACGCAACAGTTAAGTACTGTAATTCTGTCGTGAGGTCGGCGGCCTGGAATAAATCAGGCAATGCCACCGTTACAGGGCAGTAGAGAACTCACGTGAGTCAACATCCCATGCGAATGCACGAGTCGCATGGGTGCAAACATCAGTGACCCGACGCTGGCGTGTGCCAGCAGAGAAGAGGACGCGATGACGGATCAACAGGCGCCTAGCGCAAAGGATCCAGGTGTAATCGCCGAAATCCTCGAGGCGAACCCGGAACTCGAGGGTATTGGTAACTACGAATACGGTTGGGCTGACTCCGACGCCGCCGGACAGGACGCGGAACGTGGTCTCGACGCGGATCGCGTTCGTTCCATCTCGGCGAAGAAGGACGAACCCGAATGGATGCTTAACAGGCGTCTGCGCGCACTGAAGTACTTTGAACGTAAGCCAATGCCAACCTGGGGTCCAGACCTCTCCGGCATCGACTTCGACAACATCAAGTACTTCGTCCGTGCTTCCGAAGGCCAGGCACAGACCTGGGAAGACCTTCCGGAAGATATCCGCAACACGTACGAGAAGCTCGGCATTCCTGAGGCGGAACGCAACCGCCTCGTCGCAGGTGTTGCCGCGCAGTACGAGTCCGAGGTTGTGTACCACCAGATCCGTGAGGATCTTGAAGAGCAGGGTGTCATCTTCCTCGACACCGACACCGCTCTGAAGGAGCACCCGGAGTTCTTCGAAGAGTACTTCGGCACTGTGATCCCAGCCGGTGACAACAAGTTCGCGGCCCTCAACACCGCAGTATGGTCCGGTGGTTCCTTCGTATACGTTCCGAAGGGCGTCCACGTCGAGATCCCTCTGCAGGCCTACTTCCGCATCAACACGGAAAACATGGGCCAGTTCGAACGCACCTTGATCATCGCTGACGAGGATTCCTACGTTCACTACATCGAAGGCTGCACGGCTCCGATCTACAAGTCGGATTCCCTGCACTCCGCTGTGGTTGAGATCATCGCGAAGAAGGGCGCACGCGTCCGTTACACGACCGTCCAGAACTGGTCGAACAACGTGTATAACCTCGTGACCAAGCGCGCTGTATGCGAAGAAGGCGCTGTCATGGAATGGGTCGATGGCAACATCGGTTCCAAGATCACCATGAAGTACCCAGCTGTGTACTTGACCGGTGAGCACGCACGCGGCGAGACCCTGTCGATCGCGTTCGCAGGCGCAGGCCAGCACCAGGACACCGGTTCGAAGATGGTTCACATCGCACCGAACACGTCGTCCTCGATCGTCGCTAAGTCGATTGCGCGTAACGGTGGCCGTTCCGGCTACCGCGGCCTGGTCCAGGTTCGCGAAGGTGCGCACGGTGTCAAGAACAACACCGAATGTGATGCGCTACTGGTCGACACGATCTCGCGTTCGGATACCTATCCGTACATCGACATCCGCGAGGACGATGTGCAGATGGGTCACGAAGCAACCGTTTCGAAGGTTTCCGAAGACCAGCTGTTCTACCTCATGGCGCGCGGCATCCCGGAGGACGAGGCCATGGCGCTCATCGTCCGCGGCTTCGTCGAGCCGATCTCGCGTGAGCTCCCGATGGAGTACGCGCTTGAACTCAACCGTCTAATCGAACTTCAGATGGAAGGATCTGTTGGCTGATATGTCTGAGACGACTTCCACACAGCGTCCTATGGGCGCACCACTGATCGCGGGCTTCACGGAGGAAGGCGAAGACCTTTCCCCGATGAACGCTGATCAGGCTCAGGGCGGTAGCCCTATCGGCGGCGACGCCGTGAAGAGCCATTCGCACGGCGGGGCACAGGCCGGCCAGGTGAGCGCTAACGACACCTCGCGTGCAGGCCGTGCCACGAGCTTCAACGTTGAGGACTTTCCGGAGCTGACCGGCCGTGAAGAGGATTTCCGCTTCACGCCACTGCGCCGACTCAAGGGCCTCCACAAGGATGAACTCGCCGGCGCCGCTCCAGGCCTGAGTCAAGAAGTACTCGCAGGTACAGGCGAGGTCCGCATCGAGCAGGTTGCACAGGACCACGCGGCTGTTTCCTTCATGGAACCAGAAGACCGCCTCTCGGCGAACGCATACGCAGCCGCTCAGCAGGTTGAGCTCGTGACAGTTCCGGCGGAAACCGACGGCCTCGTCACCAAGCTGACCCTGCGCGGTGAGCACAGTGATCCAGCCGGCCAGCACATCACCGTCGTGGCAGAGCCAGGAGCCAAAGCAACCGTCGTGTTCGACCACATCGGCTCGGCTGTTCTGACCCAGCACATCGAATACGACATCAAGGACGGCGCTGAGCTGACCATCGTGTCGCTGCAGAACTGGGAAGACGACGCCGTTCACGCCGCCAACATGCAGGCACGCATCGGCGCTGAAGCGAAGCTCAAGCACGTTGTCGTGACCTTCGGTGGCGACCTCGTCCGCCTGACCCCGTCGGTACGTTTCGACGGCGAACGCGGCGAAGCCTACGTCTACGGCTTGTACTTCACCGACGCCGGCCAGCACCAGGAACACCGCCTGTTCATCAACCACGCATCCGCGAACTGCACCTCCGACGCCCTCTACAAGGGCGCGCTGCAGGGCGACGGTGCACACTCCGTATGGGTTGGCGACGTCCTCATTCCGGTTGCTGGTGAAGGCACCACGACCTACGAAGCCAACCGAAACCTCGTGCTTTCGGAAGGCGCACGCGCAGACTCGGTACCGAACCTCGAGATCGAGACCGGTGTCATCGAAGGCGCAGGCCACGCAGCTACGACGGGTCGCTTCGACGACGAGCACCTGTTCTACCTCATGGCCCGCGGCATCGACGAGAAGACGGCACGCCGCCTGGTGGTCCGTGGCTTCCTGAACGAAATCATCCAGAAGATCGATGTTCCAGAGATTGAGGATTCCCTCAACGAGACCATCGAGGCCGAGCTGGCCGTCAACGATAACTGACCTTCACTTCTCACAAGGAGAAACGACTTTTCATGACTACTCTTGAAATCAAAGACCTGAAGGTCGGCATCGAGACCGATCAGGGTTTCAAGGAAATCCTCAAGGGCGTTAACCTGACCATCAAGCCAGGCGAGACCCACGCGATCATGGGCCCGAACGGCTCCGGTAAGTCCACGCTCGCAGCGACGATCGCTGGCCACCCGTCCTACATCGTGACCGGCGGCTCCATCACCCTCGACGGCGAAGACGTCCTGGAGATGGAGGTTGACGAGCGCGCTAAGGCTGGCCTGTTCCTTGCGATGCAGTATCCAGTTGAGGTACCGGGCGTCACGATGACGAACTTCCTGCGTACCGCAAAGACCGCGCTCGACGGCGAGGCTCCTCAGCTGCGCACGTGGGCTAAGGACGTCAAAGGTGCTTTCGAGGCGCTCAAGATGGACCCAGAGTTCGCGAACCGCAACATCAACGAAGGCTTCTCCGGCGGTGAGAAGAAGCGCGCTGAAATCATTCAGATGGAGCTCTTCAAGCCGAAGTACGCGATCCTCGACGAGACCGACTCGGGCCTCGACGTTGACGCACTGCGCATCGTCTCCGAAGGCGTGAACCGCGTTCAGGAGAACAACAACATGGGCGTCATGCTGATTACGCACTACACCCGCATCCTGAACTACATCAAGCCTGACTTTGTGCACGTGTTCGTCGACGGCCACATGGTTGACGAGGGCGGCCCAGAGCTCGCAGAGAAGCTTGAAGAAGAGGGGTACGACAAGTACCTCGCCAAGGCGTGATCCACTATGGCTGAGACTGCAAGCAACCTGACTCCTGTCGAGGACGTCACCGAGGCGCTGCACGAGGTCATCGACCCGGAGCTCGGAGTCAACGTCGTTGACCTGGGCTTGCTGTACGGCATGGCCTACGACGACGAAGGCGCCCTCGTGATCGATATGACGCTGACAACGGCGGCCTGCCCGCTGTCCGACGTGATTGAGGATCAGATTCAGTCCGCCATTGGCACGATGGTTGACGAATACCGCGTCAACTGGGTCTGGATGCCACCGTGGGGTCCTGAACGGATCACTGAAGACGGCCGCGACCAGATGCGTGCGCTCGGATTCAATATCTAAGCGATCCGATCCTTGACGGCTCACACTTGAGCTAAACCGTGTGGGGTTGAGTACTTACAGGTACTCAACCCCACACTCTATTAATCGGCCGGGCGTTAAGAGGCGTTTCGCATCGAATGCGCGGGTAGACTAGGAAAGTTCGTTTTCTGCCTTGTGGGGGTTTTCTTGATTTCCGTGGACAATGTTGGGCTGCGCGTTGGTGCGCGTCTGCTCATGGACGAGGTTTCGTTCAGGGTTGATCGCGGTGACAAGATCGGCCTGGTGGGCCGTAACGGTGCAGGCAAAACGACGTTGACGAAGGTTCTGGCAGGGCAGGCTCTGCCGAGCGATGGCACGATCGAACGTCGCGGCGAGATCGGGTATCTTCCGCAGGACACCCACCTTCCCGACATGGAGCAGCTCGCGCGCGACCGCATCCTTTCGGCACGTGGGCTCGATAACGTCATCACGCAGCTGAAAGAATCCCAGACGCAGATGGCTAGCGATGACCCGGCTGTGGCTCAGAAAGCGATGCGCCGTTACGACCGCCTCGAAGCTCAGTTCCTCGCTGCCGGCGGCTACGCAGCTGAATCGGAAGCCGCGACGATCTGTAACAACCTCGACCTTCCAGAACGAGTTTTGGCGCAACCGATTGGAACCCTTTCGGGTGGTCAGCGCCGTCGCGTTGAGCTAGCGCGCATCCTGTATTCGCAAGCCGACACGTTGCTCCTGGATGAGCCGACTAACCACTTGGATGCGGATTCGATCGTATGGCTCCGTGAGTTCCTGCAGGCCTACGAAGGCGGCTTCGTGATCATCTCCCACGACACCGACCTTCTGGAGGCTGTCGTGAATAAGGTGTTCCACCTGGACGCGAACCGCGCGACGATCGACCAGTACAACCTCGGGTGGAAGAAGTACCTCGAGCAGCGGGAAACCGATGAACGTGCCCGCCGGCGTGAAGCCGCTAACGTTCAGAAGAAGGCCTCAGCACTTTTGGCTCAGGCTGACAAGATGCGTGCGAAAGCGACCAAGGCTGTCGCCGCGCAGTCCATGATCAAACGTGCTGAGCGCATGCTGCGGGGGATCGAGCCTGAGCGGCAAGCCGACAAAGTTGCGGCCCTGCGATTCCCTGATCCGGCACCGTGCGGCAAGGTTCCGATCTCTGCGGAGGGTTTGAGCCGATCCTATGGTTCGCTTGAGATCTTCACGGGCTTGGATCTTGCAGTGGACCGTGGTTCCCGGGTGGTCGTTCTGGGGCTCAACGGTGCCGGTAAGACGACGCTGCTGCGTCTGCTAGCGGGTGTTGACGAACCGAACTCGGGACAGGTCGTATACGGCCATGGTTGCAAGATCGGCTATTTCGCGCAGGAACACGACACGATCGACGGCGACAAGACCGTTCTTGAGAATATGCGCCGCACCGCACCGAGCCACCTCGGGGATGCACAAGTCCGCTCGATTCTTGGTTCGTTCTTGTTCTCCGGTGACGACGTGGACAAACCTGCTCGCGTACTCTCAGGTGGCGAGAAAACCCGCCTAGCCTTGGCGATGATCGTCGCCTCACACGCAAATGTTTTGCTTTTGGACGAGCCGACCAACAACCTTGACCCCGCGTCGCGCGAGCAGATTCTTGGGGCCTTGGCCACGTACGAAGGCGCGGTCATTCTGGTGTCTCACGACGAGGGCGCAGTCGCGGCCCTCAACCCGGAAAGGGTCTTGCTTTTGCCGGACGGCACCGAGGACCTCTTCAACGACGACTACCTCGAGCTCGTATCGCTCGCATAGCGGCGGCCAAGCCTCGGTTAGGATTTGCTTGAGAGCTAGGTCTTACCCGACATCCACGTGTGGTCTTCACGCTGGGGCTCGGCCAGAGGCGTCTCATCCTCGTAACCCTGCGCATCGAGGTAAGCGTCTTCGACGTCCTCATCGTGAGCGGAGCCATCGCGGCGTGGACGGCGACGCTTCTGCTGAGTCACCCGGCGCGCCTGGAACATCGGCTCTGATCCGCCTGCGCCATCGCCGTCTGCACCATCGGCAACACGGGCCTGCGCTTCTTTACGTTCGGCGTTGATCTTGGCTTGCTGCCGCGCCGCGTAACCGAAACCGATGAAGAACAACAGACCGAAAGCCATCCACTGCAACGCATAGGACCAGTGCATGCCTTCATCTTCAGAAGGCTCCTGGAGTAGCGCAGGGGTCTCAACCTGTGGGTCCTCGGAGGCCAACCATCCGTACGCGCCAGGCGCTATATCCAGTCCGGTCATTTTCGCCGCCCCCACCAGGTCCACGGACGAGATCTGTCCCTCGGGTGCGTCGCGTCCAATGTCCGGCTCTCCACGCACCAAACGGACCACGATGGAGGCTTTGCCCTCCGGGGGAGAGGGAACGTTCTCGGGGCGCTGATCCGGGCCGTCGCCGTTGAGGAGCCAGCCGCGGTCCACGGCGATGACTATGCCGTCGTTGGTTTCGAAAGGAACGAGCTGTTCCATGCCCACACGACCGTTACCGGAACGCATACGAACCAACAGCTGCTGGTCCGAAACATAACGACCGGTCAGCTTAACCGGGGTGTACTGCTTGTCTTCGGGAAGGGAATCAAGCCACGGGCTATCCGGCTTGAGTTCTACCGGGGTAGCGTTCCAGTTCTGTTCGATGAGCCGGTTCGTTTGGGCGACCTCGGCTCGCCGATCCCACTGCCACCAGCTCAAGCCCGCGCAAATCGCGGCGAAAAACATGACCATCAGAAGCCAGCCGATCCAGCGGGTGGAGGCTAAGAACTTATACACCTAGGACTCCTCCCTATGCTCTGCTGGCTGGTCAGCGGGCTCATCAGCTGGCTGATCTGTTGGCTTGGTGATGTCTGTTAGAGGAGCGACGTTCTTGAGGAACATGCGGGCACCGAGGAACGCGCTGAGGTAGTCGAGATGTTCATCGCACGCGAGCCACTGCTTGCGGCGCTCAGGGGCATGAACTTTAGGGTTGTTCCATTCCAGGACATGCCGGGCGTCGCCCTTACATCCCTTGCGTGAACACTTCAACGCAGCGTCCGAGCGGCCCGCACCTGAGGCATCGTCGGCCTGGCCGTTGGAAAGCATTCCGAGCACGTCCATCGTTAAGCCCGCCCTTCGTTGCTGGACTCTGTGCTGCTGGACTGTGTGGCGTTGGACTCGTCGGCGCTGTCTCTACCGCTAGATTGTGCGCGCTGGTGCTGTTCGCTGTGAATCTGGATGACTTGCTCAGATGCGTTGTCGCCGCTCGCATCAGCGAAGGACGTGGGCAATTCTGTGGGCGCTTGTTTATCGGCCCAGGTAGGGTCAACGGTGCTTGACGGCTGGATTGCGTTGGCGCTCACGACGGCGAACCAAGGAATGATGGTCGCGAAGACCAGAAGTCCGAGCCCGAGCCATATGTTCACGTAGTAGGCGAGGATGCCGCCGAGCGGAAAGCAGATCACGCGCAACGTCATTTTGATCGCATACATGCGGTGGCGATGGCGTGCCTCAAGCGACGCTGCCTCTTGCGCGTCGGTGATCGAATATTCCGCTGGGGCGGTTGCATCATTTTTAGCCATCTTTTCTATTATGGACTGCCACTCGTTCGATGCGGCTTCAGGCGTGTTGTTGACTCGCGGTAGGTTGCGTCACACTCGGTAGACTGGGCCTGTACATCAATTTGGCTTAAGCACGCGGCTTACTGTTGCGTGCCCTGGATTGCTCGAGGAGATACATGAGCGCGAGCGCCGCGACCGCGAAAACCACTGAAACGCCTGCACGCACTGTTTTGGTGACCGGTGGTAACAGGGGGATCGGTTTGGCGATTGCCGAGCAGTTCCTTGAGGCCGGCTACCAGGTTGCGGTGACGACGCGGTCGACGCCCGCTCCGGTGGACGGAATCCTTTCAGTCAAGGCCGATGTGACTGATAGCGCGAGCGTTGATGCCGCGATGGCGGAGGTTGAGGAGAAGCTCGGCCCGATCACCGTGGTAGTCGCGAACGCTGGTATTACTCGTGACACGCTGTTGATGCGCATGAGTGAGTCGGACTTCACCGATGTGGTTGATACGAACCTCACCGGCGCGTTCCGTGTTGTTCAGCGCGCTACGAAGGGCATGGTTAAGGCTCGTTTCGGCCGCGTGATCCTCATTTCTTCGGTTGTTGGTTTGCTGGGTGGCGCGGGCCAGGTCAACTACTCTGCGTCGAAGGCGGGGCTCGTGGGTATCGCTCGGTCTGTGACCCGCGAGTTGGGTGGCCGCGGCATCACCGCGAACGTGATTGCTCCGGGATTCATTGAGACGGACATGACCGATGCCCTCGATGAGGACCTCAAGAAGCAGTACAAACAGCAGATTCCTGCTGGCCGTTTCGCATCCCCTGAAGAGGTTGCGAAGGTTGCTGTGTGGCTGGCTTCCGAGGACGCCGGTTACGTCTCGGGTGCCGTGATCCCTGTCGACGGCGGTCTGGGCATGGGCCACTAGGCTCACGTTGTTGTTGATCTGTTTGTAGAAGTTTTGAGTGAAAGTAGGTTTGCATGTCCAAGCTTGAAGGCAAGGTAGCGATTGTCACTGGTTCTAGCCGTGGGATCGGTGCCGATACCGCAAAGCTCCTTGCAGCTGAAGGCGCTGCTGTTGTGGTGAACTACCGCGATAAGGCTCCTCGCGCGAACAAAGTTGTTAAGGCGATTGAGGAAGCTGGCGGTCGCGCAGTCGCCGTCAAAGCTGACTTGACTGTCGCGGAGGACCGCGAGGCTCTAGTCAAGGCAGCGGTAGATAACTTCGGCCACCTCGACATCCTGGTTCTCAATGCATCGGGCGGTATGGAGACTGACCGCGGGGAAGACTATGCGATGCGTCTGAACCGTGATGCTCAGGTCGGCATGCTGGATGCCGCGTTCCCTGCGATCCGCCCGGGCGGTCGCGTTGTGTTCGTGACGAGCAATCAGGCGCACTTCATCGAGACCCATCCGACGCTGCCTGCATACGAGATGGTTGCGAAGTCGAAGCGTGCCGGTGAGACAGCCTTGCGCGAGCGGGAACACGAGTTCGCCGCAGCCGACATCACGTTCGTCGTGGTTTCGGGTGACATGATCGAAGGCACCATCACCGCAACGCTGTTGGACCGCGTCGAGCCAGGCGCAATCGAGGCTCGCCGCGAGGAAGCGGGTCGCTTGTACTCGGTCGCAGAATTCGCGCAAGAGGTCGCCCGCATGGCGATGGACGACGTCGAACACATGCACACGGAATACGTGGGCGGCGCTAAGGGCTTCCTCGACGAGGGGTTCACTCTGTAACGGGCACATCTACGTCAGATATGCGAAGGGGACCACATCACATGATGTGGTCCCCTTCGCTTGTCAGCGCTTGTTCGTTCAGCAGTGCTAGCCGCGGCTAGCCTTTGCAGGTGACTTTCGGCCAGCCGTCGTAGCGGGTGGTCTGGGAGTCTTTGAGCACTTCGCCGGTTTCAACGTTGGTCCGGGTGCGGCTCACATCAACCGTGAAACCGCGTTTGCCACCGGATTCTGGGATGCAGTGCGGATCGTTTGACGTGATGGTTGGCCCGGTCGTGTAGTTGTAGAAGTCGCTGGTTGAGGTCTTGACGTCCCACGTCTTGTGGCCGTACACGGCGGTGTGAACCTTGTTATCGGCGAGCCACATCGCGACCACGACGGGTGCCTTGGTGTTGTTCTTCCACTTGACGTTGATCGAACCTTCCCAGTACGTGGACTCGCGGCCGGCTGGGTAACGGTCGAACCAGCGGTTGTGTGGCCTCCATGCTTCGATGTCCATGCCTGCAAGGTAACCCGCGTTGTAGGCCATGGTAGCGATCTGGGAAAGCCCGCCGCCGACTGCCTTGGTCGACACGCTGTTGACGACTACGCCGGAAGAGTAGTAGCCGTTGGCCTCGGTCACTGGACCGAATTTTTGGGCGAGGTCGAAGGATTCACCTGGCTCGACCACGCTTCCGTTGATGCGTTTGGAGCCTGCTACGAGGTTCTTGGTGCGTGTCGGATCGTATGGATAAGGGGTCGCGAATTCAGCGACCTTCGTGATCTTCCACTTTTTCGCGTCCGCCGTCGTTACGGTCGGCTCTTGCGTCGTGAGGTTCACGGTCGCGGTCCGATCAGACGTCGACTGGGCGGCTTCACGGACTTTCTTGCCGAGCTCTCCGGCGTCCAGTCCCTTTCCGGTTTTGCTTGGAACGATCTCAGCTTTCGCGTTTGCTCCACTACCGACGAGCTTGAGGCTTGCGTTTTGTGCTGTCGAGTGAAGCTTGGAGTTGGATGACTCGACCGCGGATTTGAGGGAGTCGTCGTCGGTTTTGAGCTGTGGGGTCGAGTCTTTGACTTCCACGATGGTGGCTTTACTGAGGTCTTTGACGCTCAGTTCCGCGGTTTCATCGCCAGCTTTGACCGTGACTGGGCCGGAAAGGTACGGTTCCACGGTCGTGTCGATGAACTCGTTCCACTTGTCGGCGCTGACCTGTGGGTCGACGACCTTTGCATCAACAGTGACTGAGCGCTTGGCCGCGAAGGCGTTCTTGGTGATGGTGGTGCGCGCGAGGTCTTCGCTCACTTTGTGGCCGTCTTCGGGTTCGGTGAATTCCGGGCCGCTCTCGGTCAGGTTGACTTTGCCTTCGACCGGATCGGTTGTGAGGGCCTCGGCGACTTCTGTGGCCTTGTTTTTCAGTGGCTTATCGTCGATTGTTTGTTTGATCGAGACTTCTTGGGAACCGCTCAAGCGCTCGATGATGGTCTGAGGGTTCCAGCTCCAGCCGGAAAGTTCTTCGAGGGTTGCCTTGGTGTCGATGCCGATGCCGGCCTTTGCGGGCGTGACTTTAGTGGTTGCGTTTCCGGCGGTGAGGGTCAGTTCTTTGTTGAGTTTGTTGCCGAGCTCTTTCTCGAGCTTGACAGAGGCCTCATCAGTGGAGAGACCGGAAATGTCAACTCCGCTGACAGTCAGGTTGGCGGGCAGCTTGTCCGAGGTGTACCACGCGGATCCAACGTAGGCGGCGCCGGCGAGCAGGAGGACTCCGCCGGTGATGGACGTTGCGATCAGCCCGCCACGCTTACGCTTTGCGGCGCGGTTTTTGCGTGCGCGGCGGCTGGCTGGCTGAGGTGAAGACTGCTCTTGTGTTGCGGTCTCGTCCGGCCCAAGCTGTGAGTCCATGAATACCCTTCTGTAGTGCACGCGGAAGTGCACCTGTTTGAATGCTGGTGAAGCGCTCCCAACATTCTAAGGCTTTTCATATGTTTTATAGAGGTGGCGTGCGGGTTTGAGCTGTGGTCTAGCTCTCTATAGATCCCATCCGAGCAGGGTCGCTACAGCATCCAGGCGACGCAACGAGAGGGTTCCGTTGGCGACGGCCCGCAGCGCTGGTTTGGGCTGCAAGCCGAGACCTCCGGTTGCTGTTGTTAGTAGGTCGATGTCGTTAGCGCCGTCGCCGAGCCCTAATGAAGGGATCTGGTTATTGGAAGTCCATTGCGCGCGATGGGTGGCTTTGGCTTGGCGGTCGATGACCGGCCCGGTCACGCGGCCGGTGAGTGCGGCGTCGCTGATCTCGAGGTGGTTGGCTACGGCTCCGTCGAGGCCGAGCCGTTCAGCGAGCGGGTCGAGGATCTGTTGGAATCCGCCGGAGACTGCATAGACTCTCCAGCCGCGCTGGTGCGCGGCGTCGATCAGTGTTTCGGCCCCGGCAGTTGGGGTGGTTTTGCTGGCGACATTTTCGATGACGTCTGCCGAGAGTCCTTTGAGTACCGCGACACGTTCGCGCAGGCTTTGTTCGAAGTCGAGCTCGCCCCGCATAGCGCGTTCGGTCACGGCGGCGACCTGGTCTTCGAGCCCCACGTGCGCGGCGAGCATTTCGATGACTTCTTGTTCGATCAGCGTTGAATCGACGTCGGTCACGATCGCGCCGGCGGGGGCGCTCCACGCAGCCAGTTCCGCGCTCGTCCATGCGGCCCATGCACACTCTGCGCCGGCAGCACTGGCTTCCGTTGCAATCCACTCACGCAAGCGGTCGCGTGCAACGGCAACTGCGTCGTCGTGAGTTAGGGTCCATGTTGCGGCAGCAAGATCAGGCGCGGTGTGGGGTGCGGGGCATTCGGCTTCCAGCAGTTCCCCGAGCAGGTCGGCAACCTGCGTGCGCGCGGCCGGAACAGAGGCCGTTGGAGCGACGAGGAACACGGTGGGCTTGGATGTGCGAGGAGTGCTCATAGTTGCATTGTTTCGAATATTGAGCGGATGTTGCCCATCCATGGCGCAAGAATGACGCCGATGTGTCCTAAAGTGGTGTGCATGAGCTCCGTTTTGAACCTGGAAAATGTCAGCCTGTGGCGTGGCCGGAAGTACCTGTTGAAGGATGTTAATTGGCAGGTGAAGGACGACCAGCGCTGGGTTGTGCTGGGTCCGAACGGTGCGGGCAAGACGACGTTGATGAAGATCGCGGCGACTCAGATGTTCCCCTCGGCGGGCACCGTCGACATCCTGGGCGAGCGTTTGGGGCGCGTCAACGTAGCAGATGTGCGACCGTCGATCGGGCTGGCGTCGAACTCTGTGGCTGCGATGGTGCGTGAGCGTGAGCAGGCGCTGGACCTTGTGGTGTCCGCGGCCTACGGTATGACGGGTCGTTGGAGCGAACACTATGACAAGGAAGACGAGCGTCGCGCGTTCCAGCTGTTGCAGGAATGGGGCGCGGGCACGTTGATGTCACGCCGGTTCGCGACGCTGTCTGGTGGCGAGAAAGCACGTGTTCTGATTGCTCGTGCTCTCATGACTGATCCTGAGCTGATGCTACTGGATGAGCCGGGTAACGGCTTGGACTTGGGTGGACGTGAAGACTTGGTGTCGCGCTTGTCAGAGTTCGCTCGGAGCCCGTATGCGCCAGCGATGATCTTGGTGACGCACCATCTTGAGGAGATCCCTCCGGGTTTCACGCACGTCCTGATGCTCAAGGACGGCGAAGTGACGGCGAAGGGCCCGCTGGATGAGACTCTCACGGAAGAGAACCTGAAGAGGACGTTCGGCATGGATGTCACGCTGACCCGGACTGAACAGGGTCGCTTTAGCGCGTTCGCCCGCTAGAAACTGGTGCGCCTGTGGGTGAGTGGGAGCTCTGGCAGCTCGCTTTAATTTTCTTGTCTGGCTTGTGGGCCGGGACCATCAACACTGTTGTGGGTTCCGGCACGCTGGTGACGTTCCCGGTTCTGGTGTCGATGGGCATGAACCCAGTGAACGCGGTGGTTTCCAACGCGATGGGGTTGGTGGCCGGCGGTTTCTCTGGGGCCTATGGTTACCGCGAAGAACTCAAGACGGTTCCACGCACGTTCCTGCGTCTTCTTCCGGCATCGCTTATGGGTGGGTTGTGTGGCGCGGCGTTGCTTCTGAACGTTCCGGATGATGTCTTCGATTGGGTTGCTCCCGCGCTCATTGTTTTCGCGCTGGTGTTGGTGATTTTTCAGCCGCGGCTTTCTGCCGCAGTTAAGGCCCGCGCCGGCTCGACGCAATTGCGTACCCCGGACCACCAGCAGTTGTCGCCGCTGCTGTATGTGTTGGTGTTTCTTACGGGTGTCTATGGTGGGTTTTTCACTGCCGCGCAGGGCGTTATTTTGTTCGCGATCTTCGGCGTGATGCTGTTTGGTTCGTTGCAACAGTCGAATGCGCTCAAGGTTGGGTTGACGTTGGTCGTGAATATTGTGGCCGCGCTCAGCTACTTGGTGTTTGCGTGGGACAGGATTTCGTGGCCCGTGGTTTTGATGGTCGCGGCTGGTTCGACCGTGGGTGGTTGGATCGGTGGGCGAGTGGGCCGCAAACTCTCTCCCTCGGTTTTGCGTGGCACCATCGTGGTGATCGGTCTTGTGGCTGTTGTGTCGATGGGGTACAAGCTTTTCGCGTAGGGGGCATGGGAAACCCACACGTATAACCGGACCCAGGAGACGCAACGCGCCCGGCTCAGTGTGCTATCTGCCCGTTGACCATGTAGACTTGTAAAGCTGTTCACGCACGTGCGCGTGCCTGAACGCCACCGAAACCATCGCGACTGGCAAAATCCAGGCGCACTAGAACTTTTAAGGTGCAGATATATGAAGGCTGAAATTCACCCAACGTACGAGCCGGTCGTTTTCCGTGACCTGGCTTCCGGCGAGAAGTACTTGACTCGCTCGACCATGACTTCCGACAAGACCATCGAGTGGGAGGACGGCAACACCTACC
Source organism: Pseudoglutamicibacter cumminsii (assembly GCF_016907775.1). NCBI lineage: Bacteria > Bacillati > Actinomycetota > Actinomycetes > Micrococcales > Micrococcaceae > Pseudoglutamicibacter > Pseudoglutamicibacter cumminsii. The sequence continues at coordinate 1,842,792 of NZ_JAFBCO010000001.1, forward strand.
CGGTTGTTGACGTTGAAATCTCCGCGGCATCGCACCCGTTCTACACGGGTAAGCAGCGCATTATGGACTCCGCTGGTCGTGTGGAGCGCTTCAACCAGCGCTTCAAGGGCTTTGGCGGCAAGCGCTAAACTCTGCATCGCAAGATTTGTTGCGCTCACATTGTGAAGCGCTCCGATTGAAGGGGCTGGCACCTGAAGGTGTCGGCCCCTTCTGCATGCCGGCGTTAGGGTAGAAGCATGAGCAGCAGCGTGAACAGCAAGCAGTCGGAGTTTACTCATCACGGCGAGTACAAGGTCCCTGGAGGCAAGCTCGTGGTGGCGGACCTAGCGGTGGCGGGGGACCGCATCGAGCGCGCGATGATTAACGGCGATTTCTTCCTTGAACCTGACGAGGCGTTGGCGGATATCAACGGTGCGATCGAGAGGCTCGATGCGAGAGCTAGCCATTCTTCGATCGTTGAGGCTGTTGAAGCTGGACTTCGTGAGGACGCGGTCATGTTCGGCTTTGACGCGCACGCCGTTGCCACAGCGGTGCGGCGCGCGTTGGGGCACGCGACGACGTGGGCTGATCATGACTGGGAGGTTCTTGAGCCGGTTGCGTACCCGATTTCGTGGAATACGGCTCTCGACGAGGTTTTGACGCGGCAGGTCGCTGCCGGTAAGCGTAAGCCGACGTTGCGTTTGTGGGAGTGGAATGAGCCGGCTGTGGTGATTGGTTCTTTCCAGTCACTAGGCAATGAGGTCGATGCGGCGGCTGCTGAAAAGCATGATGTCACGGTGGTGCGCCGCATCAGTGGTGGCGGCGCGATGTTTATGGAGTCGGGTAACTGCGTGACGTATTCGCTCACGGTGCCAGCGACGTTGGTTGATGGGATGAGCTTTGCGGATTCCTATCCGTTCTTGGATGCGTGGGTCATGGAGGCGTTGCGTGAGCTTGGTGTCGAAGCGCACTATGTACCGCTGAACGATATTGCGACGGATCAGGGGAAGATCGGCGGTGCCGCGCAGAAGCGTTTGGCCGGGGGCGGCCTGTTGCATCACGTGACGATGAGTTATGACATTGACGCCGACAAAATGATGGACGTTCTGCGGATTGGTCGCGAGAAGATCTCTGACAAGGGGATTGCGTCCGCGAAGAAGCGCGTTGATCCGCTGAAACGTCAGACCGGAAACACTCCGCGCCAAGAGATCCTTGAAGTCATGATGAGCACGTTCGAGCGCAAGTATGGTGCTCGTCGCGTGCAATTGGATGAGGCAACGTTGGCGGAGGCCCGAAAGCTTGCCGAACAGAAGTTCCAAGACCCAGAGTGGACCGCTCGTTTGCCGTAGTTCGTTTGCCGTGGAGCATCATCAACTTGACATAAGCTAACTTTTTCGTGGCCATCACCGAGTACAGGGTGGTGGCCACGAACGGTTTTAGCCCCGAGAACTCGCGCATTAAAACGAATAAAGCTCCACTTATAAACAATGCTGAAAATAAAATCACTGTAGATCCGCTGCGCGGTCTGCTTAGCGTTAAGAACACCGGGCCCGGGAAATAGGTCGCCCACAAATGGGGAACCAGTACACCCGGGTCTGTTGCAAGGCAAGTACGCAAGAAAACCGAACAAAACGTGCCTCATCAACGGCACGGTTCGTCTAGAACACGATTCATCTAGGTAAACCAGCAACCGCTGGAACGCAACATGTTGGAGGTTCTTGTGAAAACCGTACGCAATATTGCAACAGCAACAGCAACCGGACTACTCATCGGTGGGCTTGCTCTCGGCGGAACAGCCATGGCCAGTCCAACGGTCTCCGTAGCACCGAACGCGGAAGCAACTGTCGCCTCGTGCTTCGCGGATGCCAACACGCAGTTCCTCACCGTTCAGCAGAACCTCGAAGCCACGTTGGGCAACCTGAAGGTAGCGGATAAGAAACTCCTCGCCGAGGACTACCAGTCCAACAACTATTCGGCTGACCTGAAGGAAAACATCGAGCTCTCGCAAGAGAAGAGCGAAGGCGCAAAGAAACTCGTTGCGTCAGCCCTGCTCATCGCCGAGGACGGATACGGAAGCCTTGAAGACCTGAACGCTGCCGTGTCGAAGGCCAAGGCAGATCTTAACGCTGCCACAAAGGCCTACAAAGAGATCGTAGAGAAGGAAAAGAAGGGCGAGATCTCAGGCGAAGAAGCTGAGAAAGCCAAGAAGAAGGCCGCCGATGCGGTAGCTGAGGCAACCGGCGCCTACAACGAAAAGTTGACCGATCTCTCTTCGGTACTCAAACAGCTACGGGCCGCGCGCAACGTCAATGGCGAGGGCCGCGATGCTGCGCAGGCCGGACTCAACAACCTCATGCAGGCCAAAGACGCCGGATACCCACCGGCGAATAACGAAGAGATCAAGAACGCTTTGATCAACGCCGACAAGTCAGCACTCAAGGCAGATGAAGGCCTGGAAAAACTCTTGGCTGGAGACTGCTCGGAGCTCGTTGATCAGCCAGGAACCAACTAAACGCTTCCACCGCGGAAGCGCCACATAAAATCGTGGGCACGTCACCAAGCTTCGTGAACTAGCCCCCGAAAGTTGGACTGGTTTTATTTTAGGCGGCTGAGGCTTCAAGGGTCTGGCTCCGGTATTGCATCGGGGTCAGGCCCTTGAGTCGTTGTTGGACTCGTGTGGTGTTGTACCAGTGGATGTAGTCGTTGATAGCAGTGGTGAATTCTTCGACTGTGGTGAAGGTTTCACCGTGATACATCTCGGTTTTGAGGTGTCCGAAAAAGTTTTCCATCACTGCGTTGTCGTAGCAGTTGCCTTTGCGTGACATCGAAAGTGTTCCTTGGTGCGCATCCACGAGGTCGCGCCAGGATGAGTGTTGGTATTGGAACCCTTGGTCGGTGTGCATGATCCAGCCCGGTGCTGGCGAGTGTTGGGTGAGGGCTTTCTTCAGCGATGAGGCAGTCAATGCTGTGGAGGGCGAGGTCGCTATGGTGTGGGCGATGATCGTGTGATCGAACAGGTCCATGATCGGTGAGAGATAGACGCTGTGTCCTGCGATCCGGAACTCGGTGACATCACTGACCCAGGCTGTATTCGGTGCTACCGGCATAAAGTTACGGTCCAACACGTTCGGTGCGATATGACTGATCGCACCCTTGTAGGAGACATAGGGTCGGCGGCGTCTGATCTTAGCTTTCAAGCTCATCTGGTGCATGAGTTTATAGACCAGTTTATGGTTGATAACCCAGCCCTGGTTGCGTAGGTCTTGTAGCACTCGACGGTACCCGTACCGGTGTTTACTGGATTCGAAACTCTGTTGGATCGCGGCTTTAAGAGCTGCGTGCTTATCGGCAGTAGCAAGCCGTTTCTGGTGATAGAAATACGTTGATCGTGGCATCCGGGCAGCACGCAACAGGTCGTTGAGGCGATGTTGGGACTTGAGGGTGACGATCACCTGGACCTTCAGGCGTGTCCCTGACTCCTGAAGTCTCGCAATTTTTTTAGGTAAGCGTTCTCAGCCTGCAACCGTTCCACTTCCCGGCGTAGCTTTTCCTCTTCAGTCAAAACCTTAGGCTTGCTAGATCCTTTAGGCCTGCCCTTCGGCTTCGGGCGCAACGCCTCGTCACCGCCTTTACGCCAAGCCCCTACCCACTTCGTGACGACCTCATCAGCACTCAACTGGTACTCACGAGCTAACTGTTGCCGTGTCGCGCCAGCCAGGAAACGCTCAACGACTTCTTTCTTGGTCTCATAGCTGTACTGCTTTTTAGTTCGTTTCTGCACAAGGCACAGCCTGCCATGAAGCCGGAACCTATGGTAGAGCTTCACAACCGGATCGCGGCGCACACCAAGAACACGAGCAGCCACATGGAATCCCATACCTTGCTCAAACAACTCCACTAACCGTTCACGTTGAGACTGACTCAACGAACTACGTGACTGCATAAAACTGCTCCCCACTAGTCGGTAACTGAATTTCTCAGTCCAACTAATGGGGAGCAGTTCATCGGTGACGTGCCCACTACTTTTATGTGAGAGGCAGTGCTAGGCCTGTTGTTCTAGGTCTCGTTTTTCTATGCCTTCGAGCTAGCTGACTGCGCCGCGAGTCGGCGCTCGGCATCGTCGAGCTCTTCAAGCACGAGGCGACGCAACGCTGCCGGGGCGTCCTGAGAGTCATTGAGCCATGTGCGTGCACGCACAATCTCAGGGTTGGACTCGCGGTCACCGTCGGTGAGCTCAACCGCGCCAGGGAAGAGACCCTCAACAACGCGGGTCGCCTGCCCCTGCGACATCGAAGACCACACGCTCTCGATCCGCTCCCAGTACTCTGCCGCCTCAGGCTGATCCTTACCAGCCGGGTCGATACCGAGGCCGTCAGCGTAGGCCTGCAGGTAATCGTTGGACAGCACGGTGCCGTCGGATTCCTTGCCCACGTACACGTTTGCGCGGGTCTCCTTCTTGACCTCAGCGTCTGGGCGTGCGGCAAGCGCTTCGCGCAGACCGCGAGCCGCCGTCTGAGTTGGCTTGCGGCGGTGCTCAGCCTCGAGATCATCGGCAGTGACACGGCCATGGGCCGCAAGGGCCGTCAACGACGCCCATGTCAGCTCTTCACCGAGGGTTTCCTTGTCCTGAAGCCAGGACTCAACCACGTCGAGCAGCCCTTCCGGAAGCTCAGCGACGCGAGCAGCCGTGTAGAGCAGCGAACGCGTGAACACGAGGCGGCGGTCCGAGCCAACCTCTTCTTCAAGCACCTGAGTCAGCAGGAACGTGAGCCAACGCTGCGCGATCTCTGCGCGTTGCTGCTTGGTCGTGTAGCCGCGAACCGCAATACCTGCCTGCCCCAGAACAGTAGCCAGGACACCGGAATCCTCGATCAGCGCGGAGTTCGCGACAACGCCATCAATGAAGCGCTCCGCAGGAAGTTCGCCGTCGCGGGTCATGTTCCACGCGGCAGCAAGCGCGGTCGCACGGTCCAACTCGGAATCCAAGCCAACCGTCAACGCGACTTCAAGCGAATCGCCCTCGAGGCGGACCTTCGCATATGTGAGGTCGCCCTGGTTCGGTAGCAAGGCGCTACGGCCCTCAACCAAAGTGCGGCCCACCAACTCAGGTACCGGAGCGGACTCACCCTCAAGGCGAACCTCGAACGACTCAACCAGACGCGCTGGCTCAGCCGCCTGCTCAGCCACATCAGCATCCGCGGCCTCGCCGGCCTCAAACAAGCCAACATTCAGAACCTGCGGGCGCACGACGTCCTTGCCGGTAACCGGGTCCGTACCCTGCTGCTTCACAACAGCGGAGGTAACAACACCATCGGAATCCGTTTCGGTTTCAACCCACAAGCTCGATGGACCCGACGTGTTGAGCCAGGCCTCGGCCCACGCCTGCATGTCGCGGCCGGAGGCCTCAGAGAGGATCACCAGGAAGTCAGCGAGGGTCGTGTTGCCCCACGCGTGACGCTGGAAGTACGTGCGCGATGCCTGCAGGAACGCCTCCTGACCCACGTATGCGGCGAGCTGCTTCAGAACTGACGCACCCTTCGCGTACGTGATGCCGTCGAAGTTCTGATCCGCGGCCTCAAGGTCGACGATGTCGGCCATGATCGGGTGGGTCGTCGGGTACTGGTCCTGTGTGTACGCCCAGCCCTTGCGGCGCGAGGCGAATGTGGTCCACGCGGTCGTAAAGCGGGTCGCCTCATCCACAACGAGCGTACCGATGTAGTCCGCGAAGGACTCCTTGAGCCACAGGTCATCCCACCACGTCATCGTCACGAGATCGCCGAACCACATGTGTGACATCTCGTGCATGAGCGTGTTCGCGCGTCCCTCGTGCTGAGCCAGCGTCGGCGCCGAGGTGAAAACGTAGGCTTCCGTGAAGGTGACCAGGCCAGGGTTCTCCATCGCGCCGAGGTTGTATTCCGGCACGAACACCTGGTGGTAGTCGCCCCACGGGTACGCGTAGTCGAAGTGGGTGTGGAACCAGTCGAGCCCCTGCTTGGTGAGCGTGAACAGTTCCTCGTGGTCGAGGTGCTCTGCGATGGATGCGCGGCACGCCAACTGCAACGGAACGGAGACGTCAACGCCCGATGCGGTGGTTCCGTTGTAGTGGTCCTGCCAGGTGGCGTATGGCCCGGCGAGGAACGTCGTGATGTAGGTCGACATCGGCTCGGTTGTCGTGAAGGAGCGGGTCGCGCTACCGTCGCCGTGATCTTCAGTAGCTTCGAGCGAACCGTTGGCGTCCACGTGCCAGTCGCTTGGCGCCGTGATGGAGACGCTGAAACGCGCCTTCTGGTCCGGCTGGTCGAAGCACGGGTAGATGCGGCGGCAGTCTGCTGGCTCGTTTTGGGAGTAGAGGTAGACCTGGCCGTCGGTTGGGTCCTTGAAGTAGTGGACGCCTTCACCCGAGCGTGAATACGCGGACTTCGAGCGGATCGTCACCGTGTTCTCGGCTTCGAGGTTCCGCAGGTAGATGCGTGCCCCATCAACCGCTTCGTCGACCGCTACCTCGCGGCCGTTGAGGGTAATCTGCTCGACGATGCCGTCGACGTAGTCGAGGAAGGTCTCAGAACCAGCAACTGCAGTGAACTGAAGCGTAGTGGTGAGGTCGAAATGGGTCGGCTTCTCACTCACTGCACTCATGAAGTTCAGGTGCAACTGGTAGGTCTGTGCTTGCACGGTTCGCGAGCGCTGCTGGGCCTCGCTCCGTGACAGGTTTTCGTTGGCGGGACGCAGATTAGTCATGAGCATATTCAAACACCTTTTTCACATTGACCCTTAACTGAGTGTGGCCTGCGCCACGGAGTAATCCAGTAGACCGGATGACTCTGCGGAACAGGCCACGCTCGTCATGCATTTGCCTCAGCAACTACCCGTTGCAGTGCCTATGCTCAGACGGAAATCCTCACTTCGAGGACTTTTCCTTCGCCCGTAGCGTTTTCTCGGATACAGGCGCGTTCGGGTCCTTGCGCAGCTTCTCGTAGTAAGCGTGCGCTTCGTCTTGTCGCTCCTGCTCGCGACCCGAAGAGATCGGTGCGCGGTAGTGCTCCTGGGTGTAGCCGAACGCATCCACCAAGTCCTGGGCGTGCGGACGCAGCCGGGTGATCAAGCGATCCAGGTACTCGGTCAAGGTGCGGCCGCGGTGAGGGGAAATCAGGCCGTGCATCATGTACCAGCCGAGCTCTTCTTCGATCACGGTGAGCGCGAAGACATCCCGTACCCACGTCAGAACCTGCGCGGTGCCGTCCCAGGACTCGCCGTGCTTCTCCTCGAACTCCTCAATCGCGCGGGTGAACGCTTCCCACTGGAGCAAGCGGGCGTGAGCCTTCGATGCGAGCACGAGGTCATTCTGGTGCTGGTTGAACATATCTGCCTGAGCCTCGGCAGAGGACTTCCGCACAGAGTTGAGGGCCTTCGCGATCTCTTCAACCGCCACCTTAACTCGCGAGGACAGCAACGCGTGCTGAACCTGAGGGTCCTTAAGGCTATTCGCTGTGCGGCGTTCCGAGCCGGTGTCCAGGGCGTCCTGAACCACGTTGCGCAAACCGGAGTGCGAATAGAAGCTCTCCGCCAAAGACTTCGCGGCGAACGTCGCCAAGCCCAGTGGCTCCATACCCTTGAGCTGGCCAGCGAACTCGGTCAACAGGCGCTTACCGACCAACTGAAGCAAGACGTTGTTGTCACCTTCAAACGTCGTGTAAATGTCGAGGTCCGCGCGCAGCGAGGTCATGCGGTTCTCAGCCATGAACCCGGCTCCACCGCATGCTTCACGGCATTCCTGCAGCGTGTCCAGGGCGTCCCAAGTAGAAACCGGCTTCAGAGCTGCGGCCAGCGTCTCAAGGTCCTGGCGCGCCTCGTCGTTATCTTCACGGCCAGAGAACACGGCATCGAACTTGAGCAACAGCTCATCGTGAGCGAACGTGCCCGCGTAAGCCTTCGCCAAAAGCGGGATCAAGCGACGTTGGTGACGGCCGTAATCCAGAAGCAGCTGTTCGCGGTTTCCAGCCGCAGAGAACTGGCGGCGCTGATTCGCGTACGTGACTGCGATACCCAAGCCGATCTTAGACGCCGCAATCGAAGCGCCGTCGAGTGACACACGTCCCTGGACGAGCGTGGAAATCATCGTGAAGAAGCGGCGGCCTGGCGAGTCGATGCTCGACGAATATGTGCCGTCCGGTGCGACATCGCCGTAGCGGTTCAGGAGGTTGGTGCGTGGGATGCGCACGTTCGTGAAGTGCAGCATGCCGTTGTCGATGCCGTTGAGGCCTCCCTTGACGCCGTCATCGTCGGAACCGACGCCTGGGAGCATGTTGCCGTCCTCGTCGCGGATCGGAACCATGAAGCAGTGCACACCGTGGTTGACGCCTTTGGTGATGAGCTGAGCGAAGACCGTTGCCGCACGGCCGTGCAGCGCGGCGTTACCGAGGTAGTCCTTCCACGCGGCGCGGAAGGGGGTGTGGATCACGAACTCTTCGGTTTCTTCGTCGTAGGTCGCGGTGGTCCCGATGCTTGCGACGTCGGAGCCGTGGCCGGCCTCCGTCATCGCGAACGCACCAGGCAGTTCGAGGCTGATGATCTGCGGGATCCACTTGCGATGGTGTTCCTCGGTACCAAGGTGCAGTACAGCGGAGCCGAAGAGGCCCCACTGCACGCCGGCCTTGATCTGCATGGATGGGTCGGCGGTTACGAGCTCTTCGAAGGCTGCGATGTTGCCTCCGTGGTCGTCACGGCCGCCGAGCTCGGTTGGGAACGCGCGCGAGATCGCGTCTTGTTCGACGAGCAGCTTGAGGTTGTTGAACACATGCTGACGCTGGTCCTCGAGGACCTGCCCTTCGATCTTGTGCAGACGCGTGTCCTTAACACGTTCGCGGGCCTCGGTGCGGGCTTCGGCAAAGCTGCCCAAGAGGTACTGGTTCAAACGGTCTACGTTGATACTGGTGTTGCTCATGGTCAGTGTGCCTTTCCTTGTACTGAGCGGTTTGGGGCTGGTTCAGAGGTGGATGCGGTTGGTTTTGGGGCCGATGCGGTTGCTGCTTGTGGCGTGGCCCCCATGTCGATGGGGGAGAGGACTCCGTGGGTGAGCCACGTACTGATGGCCCGGGCAAGTTGTGCTGAAGACGCGCTGTTCTCATTTTGGTGGGTCAGCCAGTGGTCTACTGCGGAGAGGATGAAGCCGAGTGCGGCTTCCGCCCAGAGTGCTTCGAACTGCGCGCTGCTGGGGTGGGGTGTGACTTGCCGGAGCCCGAACGTCATGAGCGAGGTGATGTCGTTGCGGGCTTTCGCCGCCATATCTGTGTGCATCGAGTTGCCGGATGGCATGACGCCGGCGGCGTTTTCGGGGTGCATCACGAATGCATACAGTGCTGGCGAGCCTTGGGCTTGGTCGAGGTATTCGAGGATCATCGCGGTCAGGCCGTCCGCGGGTGTCGATGCGCGGCGGCCGGCGTCCATGACGTGTGCTTGGACGCGTTCGATGATTTTGTGGGAGATTGCGGCGCGTAGCCCGTCTTTGTCCCCGAAGTATCGGTAGTAGACGGATTTTGATGTTTGCGCGGCTGCCGCGATTTCGTCCATGGATAGCTGTGGCCCGCCCCGGTGGATGGCTCTGCGAGCTGCGGTGAGAAGTTCTTCTCGGCGTTGTTTCCGATGGTCTTCCCAGCGTGTCGCCCGGCCGTCGCCTTCGCGTGCGTCGCAGCTGAGGTCGTCCTCGACGTGTGTCGTGACGGCACCTTTCGCTTTGTCGCTGTGCATGGTTGTCCTCGTTCGTTTGGCAAAGTTTCCAGAAGATAAACTCATGTGAGGTATTTCACGATACCGATAGTATCAGGTACGCTGAGTATTGGTTGAATCACACGAGCCACTTTTGGCCACGAGTCCACGAGAGAGGACACAGATCCGTGAACACGTCCCTAGAGAACAAGAAGGTTTCGGCGCCGCGTGACGTTGCGATCGTCGGTGGTAACCGCATTCCGTTCGCACGCGCCTACACCGCTTACGCTGATGTGTCCGAAAAGGACATGATGCTCGCGGCCCTCGATGGCCTCGTTGCCCGCTTTGGTTTGCAGGGCGAGCGCCTCGGTGCCGTCGCTGCGGGCGCAGTCCTGAAGCACCCTAAAGATTTCAATCTGACCCGCGAGGTCGTTCTCGGGTCCCAGCTTGACCCCGCCACCCCTGCCCACGACGTTCAGATGGCGTGCGCAACCGGCGTTGAAGCCGTCGGTTCCATCGCGGACAAGATCGCTCACGGCCGCATCGACGTCGGCGTGGCAGGTGGCGTGGACAGCATCTCTGACGCGCCCGTCGTCGTGACCGATGGCCTGCGTAAGATCCTCGTGCGCCTCACGACCGCTAAGACCGTCAAGCAGAAGCTCGCGGCGATCGCATCGATCCGCCCGTCCCACCTCAAGCCAGTTGCGCCAGGTACTGGCGAGCCGCGCACCGGCTTGTCGATGGGTGAGCACCAGGCGATCACCAACGAACGCTGGGGGATCACTCGCGAAGCCCAAGACGAGCTTGCGGCCGCAAGCCACCAGAACCTCGCGAAAGCCTACGATGAGAGCTTCTTCGACGACCTCATCACCGGATTCCAGGGTCTGACCCGCGACAACAACATGCGCCCAGACTCCACGGTTGAGAAGCTCGCGAAGCTCAAGACCGTCTACGGCAAGAACCTTAAGTCGGAACCAACGATGACCGCCGGTAACTCGACCCCGCTGACTGACGGCGCATCAGCTGTTCTGTTGAGTTCGGTTGAGTACGCTGACGAGAAGGGCCTGCCTAAGCTCGCGAAGCTCGTCGACTACGAGCTCGGCGCAGTGGACTTCGTGAGCGGCGAAGAGGGCCTGCTCATGGCTCCTGCCTACGCAGTTCCACGCATGCTGGAACGCAACGGCCTCACTCTCCAGGACTTCGATTTCTACGAGATCCACGAAGCCTTCGCCGGAACTGTGCTGTCGACGCTCAAGGCGTGGGAAGACGAAGAGTTCTGCACGACCAAGCTCGGCTTGAAGGCTCCGCTCGGTTCGATCGACCGTTCCAAGCTCAACGTCAACGGCTCTTCACTCGCTGCGGGTCACCCGTTCGCGGCAACCGGCGGCCGCATCATCGCGTCCGCCGCCAAGATGGTACACACCAAGGGCAATAAGGCGCGCGCCCTCGTGTCCGTGTGCGCGGCAGGCGGCCAGGGCGCGGTAGCAATCGTGGAGGCTTTCTAATATGGCTGATCAGTACATGAAGTTCACCCAGGCTGGGTTCGGTAAGTTCTTGAGCAAAAAGCTCGGGCTTCCGCGTCCAACCACGCTGCGCCGCTATGAAGAAGGCGCTCCGCTCGTACCTGGTACGGCGGTTGTGGTTGGTCTCGAATCCCAGCACGACAGCGCCAAACGCATCGCCGATCTGCTCGGAACCTGGGGCGTCAACGCAACGCCGCATCCGGACTCCGTCCGCGGCGACATTGGCGCGATCATCCTGTGCACCGAGGACATCAACGATCCCGTTGAGCTGTCCCACGTCGCGATGACCGCGTCGCCGCTGGTGAAGAAGCTCGCGCGCACGGGCCGCGTCGTCGCGCTCATGCGTCCAGCCGACCAAGCTGCCAACGTAGCGCAAGCCAGCGCACGCGGCGCCGTGGTGGGCATGATACGTTCGCTCGCACGCGAACTGCGCTGGGGCTCCACGGGCAACGGCATCGTTCTGGACAACGCGGTCGACGTCGACGCCCCGAGCGTTCAGGCAGCACTGCGCTTCCTGCTTTCGGGCCGCTCGGCCTACGTTGACGGTCAGTTCATCGAGGTCAGCACCACGGAAGGAACGCTTCCGGAGAACCCAGAGAAGCCACTCGATGGCAAGGTTGCCGCTGTCACGGGTGCCGCCCGCGGCATCGGCGCGGCCATCGCCAAGACCCTGGCACGCGACGGCGCACGCGTCATTGCGATCGACATGCCTGGCGCCTCTGAATCGCTCACGAAGGTCGCCAACGAGATCAAGGGCACCGCGCTCCAGCTCGACGTCACAGCCGCAGACGCAGGCGAGCGCATCATCGAACACGCACGCCAGTTGCACGGCGGACTCGACATCGTGATCCACAACGCCGGCATCACGCGTGACAAGCTGCTCGCCAATATGGATGAAGCGCGCTGGAACAGCGTCATGGCAGTCAACCTCCAATCCCAGCTGCGCATGAATAAGCAGTTCCACGACGCGGGGCTCGATGGCCTGCGGGTCGTGACCCTCGCCTCGACCTCCGGCATCGCCGGTAACCGAGGTCAAACCAACTACGCGGCGTCGAAGGCAGGCGTGATCTCGATGGTCGCGGCAGAAGCCGAGAAGTTCGCGGCACACGGCGGCTCGATCAACGCGGTCGCTCCAGGCTTCATCGAGACCGACATGACAGCCAAGATCCCACTCGGCCCGCGCGTCGTTGGTCGCCTTGTGATGCCGAGCCTTCAGCAGGGTGGCCTGCCTGTCGATGTTGCGGAAGCGATCAGCTTCCTCGCATCCGATGGCGCGGGCGGCGTCAACGGCCAGACTCTGCGCGTGTGCGGCCAGAGCCTGATTGGAGCGTAAATATGAACATCCGTTACCTGGACGCGCTGCCAAGCCTCGGGAAGATCTACGCGAAAGCCGGAACGGAGGCGCTCAAGAAGCGGCCGAAAAAGGTCGCGCCAGGCAGCCTTCCAACCTACGGGATAGGCGCACGCGACGTCACGATCTCCAGGGAAACCGTCAACGCCGTCAACCGCCACGTCGGGGCGCCGACCCGCGATTCCGTGCCGAGCATCGTGCTGTTCGGAACGGCGTTCCCGCTGCTGATCGAGTTCATGCGGCAACCGGAGTTCCCGTTGCCGATGCTCGGGATGATCCACCTGACCAACACGGTTGAACACCACCGCAGCATCCTTCCGGGGGAGAAGCTCACGTTCGAGGTGTTGCCCGTTTCGCTCGATGCACACCACACAGGCGTCACGTGTGAGATCGAAACGCGCGTGCTCGACGACGGCGGTGACGTGGTCTGGAAGGGAACCGGTGTGTTCCTCGCCAAGGGAGTTTCGCTAGACGGCGCGCAGAAGCCTGCCCGCCCCGAGCGCGAGGTGCCTGAGCTCCCACAGATGAACGCACAGTGGAGCTTCGGTCCGGGGGAAGGCCGCACATGGGCCGGGATCTTGGGTGACTACAACCCGATTCACCTCTCCAACCTGAGCGCGAAGTTGTTGGGGATGAAGACCGCGATCGTTCACGGCGCGGACCTCGCAGCGCACGCGCTCGCGGCAGTAGAGCCAGCCGACGCAACTGCGTGCGGGGGCTACCAATGGCACATCGAATTCGGTGCTCCCGTTCCGATCCCGTCCCACATCAGCTTCAGCCGAACTGCGTCTAAGAAGGCGGAGAATGCTGGGCGAAACTCGGGAGAAGACGTCGACGGACTCATCGGCTTCACCGGATTCAGCACCCGCAAGAAGCCACGGGTCCACTTCACAGGCTATGTGCGTCCACTGAGCTCATAACCGCCTGGCGGTAGAGCTCCAAAAGCGTTGAGGCGGTGGACTCCCACGAGAAATACCGGCCGTGATCCGCGGCCGCAGCAACAACATCGTGGGGGACACCGCCTTTCGCCCACGGAGCCAACGCCCGCGCCCATGCGCGTGGATCACGCGAGTAGACCAACAAACCGTCAATGCCGTCGTCGATCAAATCAAGCAAACCACCCGCGGCATGGCCAACCACGGGAGTACCGGTCGCCAGGGCCTCCGCGGCAACCAAGCCGAATGTCTCGTGACGCGACGGCACCAAAACAACATCCGCGGCCCTGTACATCAACGCGAGCCGATCCTGCATCATCGGCGGAACGAACGCGACCTTATCCTCAACTCCACGCTCGCGCGCCCGCGCCACGAGATCCAGAGAACCCGGCCCGGACTGATCACCGATCATCACCAGGCTCGCGTTCAGCTCGGCGTCCGTCAGCTCAGCCAGCGTATCCAGTGCGACGTCTGGGCCCTTATAGTCCTGAAAGCGCCCAGCAAACAGCATCTTGAGGCCCTTGTCAGAAACCGGCCACCGGGCTGCCGGACCGCCTGGGTAAAACACGTTGCGATCAATTCCCGGGCGCACGATCGTGAGGTTTTCCGGTGGAGCGCCAACGTCAAGGCTCAGCTCATCGCGGTCGGTCGTGGTGTTAGCCGTCAGGGCGAACGTTTCGGCCGCGATGCGTCGTTCGGTTTGCTCGCGGAATGTTTCCGCAGGGCTAGGGGAGTGGCCGTGGTGCCGCTTGCGGCCAGCCGTCGTGTGGAAGGTTGTGATTACGGGCCTGCCGTGAGCGGCCTTGAGTGCGGCATCTGCGGAGAGCCAATAGTGCGCATGAATCACATCGGCACCACGGAAAGAAGGATGGGCAGACAACTGTCGCGCGAACTTATCCGTGTACTGCGGGAGGTCTTCCTTGGCGGCATCCGCTGGGCCTGCAGGCAACGTGTGGACGCGGTATCCCGGAGCCACTTCAACCGTTGAGTGATCGCCTCGCGTGAAAACATCCACGGTTGCCCCAGCGGCCGCAAGCGCACGCGACGTCTGGTCCGCGAAAATGTTGAGGCCACCGGCATCACCCCCGCCAGCGGTGGCACGTGGCGACGTGTGCATGCTGATCACGGCGACGTGCATTTGGTCACACTCCAGGCAAGGGCGCAAAAGGGAACGAAGGAAAGCAAAACCAGCAAAAACGCCGGTATATGCGTTCTTATTCTAAGGCTCAGCGCACTTTGCGGATAGCTTGAGCGTCACTCTTACGACACAGAGACGTCCCCTCGTTTTGGCATTCTGGAAAACCATGTGTAAAGTCTTTTCTGTTGTCTGCGGCCAGCACCGCTGAAAAGGAACTGGCCAAAGCCGCTCGCGCGGGTGGCGGAATAGGTAGACGCGCTAGCTTGAGGTGCTAGTCCTCGCATAAGAGGGTGGGGGTTCAAGTCCCCCTCCGCGCACGAACTGCCCAGGGTAGAAAAACCCGGCGCAGAAAAGCCCCGGCTTTCCGATTTCGGAAAGCCGGGGCTTTTAGTATTCCTAGCAACATGTTTCACGAGCAGCAGGGCGTAAGGGTCAAAAGGGGGTGCGGACGGAATCTTGGAAGGATTCTGTTTGTGAAAGTTGTTTATACGCCCGAGCAGCGTGCGAGAGCTTTGGCGGTTTATCGTCGTACTCAGTCGGTGACGAAGACGGTTCGTGTGCTGGGATATCCCGGTCGGTGGACGTTGTATTCATGGTTGAGGAATCCTCAGCCTAAGGGCCGTAAGCCTAGGAGAAGGCGGCCTGTTAAGCGGTATTCGCTAGAAACTAAGATTGGTGCTGTCGAGCTGTTTGAAGCTGGTTGGCGGCCAGAGGATATTGCTCGTGAGTTAGATCTGACGTCGAAAATGTCGGTTTATCCGTGGGTGAGATCTTACCGCGAGTCTGGGAGGTGGGGATTGATGAGTCCAGCAGAACGTCGTCGCGAACGACAATTGCCGACACGTCGATCGTTAGAAAACTCGTTGCCGGACGATCCTCGGGAGTTGAAAGCGCTTGCAGCTAGGGCGTGTCTCCCATATGTCTGCTGATTGACACGCGATTGTGGGTGTGTGGCTTCAGCTGTTGATTCTCGTACTCGCCGTTTGACAGATGCGCAGTGGGCGTTGATCGGCCCGTTGCTGCCCTCCAATGCGGGGCGGCGGGGGCACCCGTTCCGTGATGATCGTCGTGTGGTGGATGGGATCATCTATCGGTTCCGTGCGGGTGTGGCGTGGCGCGATCTGCCGCGGGGTGAGTTCGGTCCTTGGCAGACGGTATGGAAACGGCACCGTCGTTACGCGGGTGATGGCACCTGGGACCGGGTGTTGCAGGCGCTGCTGTCGCAGGCGGACGCGGCCGGGCTGATCGACTGGGACGTTTCGGTGGACGCGACGATTGCTCGTGCGCATCAGCACGCAACGAACACCCCGCGCCCTGACCAGGACACGGGGGGCGTTCTCAAATTACAAAGATCTGCCGCTGGCTGAGACCGAGCCGGCGGGCCACGGTATCGGCCGCTCGCGCGGCGGTCTGACAACCAAGATCCATCACGCCGTCGATGGCAACGGGCTGCCGTTGGCGATTGTGGTCACGGGTGGGCCACGCAACGACGGCGCGATGCTGGAACAGGTCCTCGACGACATCCGTGTTCCCAGGGTCGACGTCGGCCGGCCACGCACCCGGCCTGACGCGGTCCTGGCAGACAAGGCATACGGCAGTGGGGTGAATCGGCGCATGCTCCGCGCCCGCGGAATCCGAGCTGTCATCCCTGAGAAGAGCGACCAGATTGCAGCCCGAAAGCGAAAAGGATCGAAGGGCGGACGCCCTCCCGCCTTCGATGAAGACGCCTACAGGGACCGCAACGTCGTCGAGCGATCCTTCGCGCTCGTGAAGCAGTGGCGCGGACTTGCCACACGGTATGACAAACTCGCCATCACCTACCGTGCCGCTGCAGTCCTCCACGCGGCCCTCACCTGGGCGACACTATTGGGAGACATGGCCTAGTCGCCCGCGATGCCCTCCAGGCGGCTGATCAGTTCGTCTGCTTGTTCGAGATAGCGCGCCAACTTGGCGCGCTTGTGAATGGCACGCTGTAGGTAATCCACGGCCTGTTGGGATTGCTCGGGGGTTGCCAGCTCGCCGCTCTCCACTACGGGAAGCAGCTCGGCAATTTCCTCAAGGCTGAACCCCAGCGGCTTCATTTGCATAATGAGCAGCAATCGCGCGTAATCTGCCTCGCTGTAGACACGGAACCCGCCCTCAGAGCGGGAGCTGGGTGGCAGTAGGCCAATGTCGTCGTAGTGCCGGATGCTGCGGAGGGAGAGGCCGGTGCGCTCGGCAAGTTCTCCAATGTGCATCGTCTGCCCCTGGGTGTCCTGTTGCATGTTCCTCCGTAGTTCCCAGCCCAAAACTATACCACCGCGTGAGGGTGCGTTATTGTGCGGAAGAGTGGCGGCAACCCCCCAGTACTCAATCTGTAGCCGCATTGTGTGCTACACTTTATTTATGGGAGTTCAGTTCACGAGTAGCGCCGATAAGCACGGCATTCCGAGGGGAGATTCGCTCTACGCGATCATGCACGCGGAGGCATCGGCTGAGGTTGAGGGAGAGCCGGGCGAAACCACGATGGTCTACGTCGGACACCCGCACGGGCAGACGGATCGCTACATCGAAGTGATTGCAGCGCATCGACCACCGCGAACCATCGTGATTTTCCATGCAATGCCACTCAGTGACCTGTTCCGGCACCTACTCCACGAAGGGAAGTAAGCACCATGAATACCAACTACGACAAGCTGGCCGAACGCGCCGAGCGTGGCGAACTCAGCGTGAAGCCCGGCACTGTGCGCCGAGGCCCGAAGGCAGCCGAGGCAGCGCAGCGCCTTCTGATGGAAGCGACCGGCGCGACGAGCGCCGACGAGCTGACGCACATCGCGCTCGGGCGGCCGACCTTGGGGTCGAAGGGTGGTGCGTCACCTGTGGTGCGCGCCCGTGTTCCGCAGGCACTCAAGGAGCGCGTGGCGGAAATTGCCGAGCGCGAGCACCGCAAGGAATCTGACGTAGTACGCGACGCCCTCGCCGCATATGTCGAAGTTCGAGCGGTGGGCTGACTGCCCGTTAACGGTCGTTTTCGGGCAGCCCGGCAGGGCAGCCCGCCGAGGCAGCGACACGCCGCTATCTGACCGACCGAAACCTATGACCGAAACCTAACCCGACCCGAAACCCGACCTATACCGTTTGCGGGCAGGCCGGTAAAATCAGGAGTACACCAGGAGGTGCAGCATTATGTCGCAACCATCATTTGACGTAGAGGCCCGCTGGCCCGAGCTGTTTGACCAGCTCGACGCTGACAAGCGCCGAGCCGTTGTGCGCTCGCTCGCGGCAGGCTGGCATGAGGGATGGGAGCCGAACCGCGAAGACGTGGCCGACCTCATCGACTACACGCGCGGCACGCTGACGTTCGAGGACTACCAGGCACGCTCGGCCGACAAGGCGGCGCGCATCGCCGGAGCGGCCGCCGCGCTCTGATGCCGCAGCAGTTCGACTCGTGGGCGTCATACTTCTACCCGGAAACCTACGACGCTCAGACCGGCTACGGTGTGCTGCGCAACGTGCCCGGCATCCGAGACTTCGAGGCGCTGCGCAGCTACGACTATCGCATGTCGTTCGCTCGGCGCACTGAGCTTGAGCTGCGCCCCGAGCTTGTGGCTCGCACGTTCGACGGCGAGCACATGAAGGCCCTGCACGGCCATATCTTTCAAGACGTTTTTGAGTGGAGCGGTTCTTACCGGACTGTGAACATGGCGAAGGGTGGCACGGCCCCGTTCGCTGACGCTCACAACGGCTCGATAGACGCCTATCTGACCGACGTTCGTTCGATGGTCGAGCGCACCGATTGGGCGCAGCTCGACCACGCAGCGTTCGCGGAACGCTCGGCCGAAATCTTCTCCCACGTCAACCAGGCTCATCCGTTCAGGGAGGGCAACGGTAGGACGACCAAGGTGTTCATGGAACACATCGCGGAGCGGTCACCGTACACGCTTGAGTTCGAGCGTGTGCCCGAGGAAGTCTGGAACCTGGCATCGGCCGCCACGCGGCCGCCGATGGGGGAGTACGCCCCGAATCATCGGCCTATGGTGCCCGTGTTCGAGCACGCGGCCGTGCCGCGCTCGAACGTGCTCATGCACGAGGGCGGCCGCGTCACAGGCGACGCAGCGCCCGAGAAGCCGATGACGCTCGGAGAGCGCATCGAGCGCAAGATGAACGAGCTGCGCGAAGCTCGGCCGAGCAAGCCGAAGCACGCAGCAGATCGCGGCCCGGATACGCCCGAGCTGGGCGACGGTACGAAGCCGAAGCCGTCCGAGCGCGGCCCGAGCTTAGGACGATAACCGTGAAGCTCGGATACACCCGTGTCAGCACCCGCGAGCAGAATGCAGACTCGCAGATCGCCCGCCTCGAACAGGCAGGCTGCGAACGAATTTTCGTTGACGTTGGCTATTCAAGTTGTGACTTTCGCTGTTAAATGGCGGTGTTCTGTCGATGCTCAGTGGCGGTCTTTGTTCAGGTGGTGCCGATGACGAGGGTGCTGGCGGCGGCTTCGATGACGTCGTTGGTGATGGTGTCGAGCTCGTTGATCTTCAGGACGCGCTCGATCTGCGGGAAGAGCCGCTCCAGCAGTCGGAAGTTCCCGCGGGTGATGCGGGTGATGGAAGCGATGGCTTGCGCGTCGGTGAAGTCCTCGGGGTCGAGGGTCTTGCCCAGGGAGCGCCAGTGGCGCTGGAGGACGAACAGCAGCTCGTCCGTGCCCAGGGGCCGGTATTGGTGGGCGAAGCCGACACGACTGTAGAACTGCGGGTAGTGGCTGAACTGCTTCTCCAGGCCGGGCATGCCGATCAGGATCAAGGCGATGTTGTCGCGGTCGTAGCGATCGCGCAGCAGCTCCAGCGCGGTGGGGCGGAGCCGTTCGGACTCATCGACGATGACCAGCTGCACGTGGTTCCTGCCGTGCCGTCGGCCCCACGTCTGCGGGGTGATCTGACCGACTGCCTCCAGATGCTGCTCGATGCAGATATTGGTGCGGGTGATCGCCTGGTCGAGTTCATCCTTCAGCACCCGTGGGGTGGTGAGCACGCTGGGGGTGTAGAGCACGGTACGACTCCGAGCGAGGGCGGCGTAGATCTTGGCGTCGCTGTCGGCGCGCGGACCCCAATAGGTCAGCAGGTCATAGGCCTTCTCCCAGTGGGCGTAGCGGCGCGCGGAGAGTGTCTTGCCCACCCCGGCCGGTCCGAAGCACAGACCGATGGTGTGGCCGCGGCGGACAGCGTCGGCGAACTCGGTGAAGCGGCGGTGCTCTTTGGTCACGATGAAGCGCTGGCTCACCTCAAGTCCTCCTTGTAGACTTTCAGCTTCCGCTTCGGTGCTGGGGCTGGCGGCTCGGCTGTCGATGGCGTCTCAGTGGTGTGCGCGGCTACGACGGCAATGCGTTCATTGATGCCTTGGCGCAGGGCGCGACGGCGCGCGTTGCGGGCAGCCTGGATCTCCTTGAGACTGATCTTCTCGTCGTGATGGTCCTGGTTGACGGCCTTGCACAGGAACTCGTCGTGGTCGAACACGCGGATCTCAGTGATATCGCGCGGGTCGTAGCGGATCACCACCGGCCGTCCGACGTAGCCGGCCAGCGTCGGGGAGACGTAGCGCAGCCCCTGGAAGCGGATGCCATCACGGCGCACCACCCGGGACTGGGCGACCGTGAGCAGCAGCCCGTCGAGGTCTTCCAGGCTCTCGGGCATGCGCGGCAGCCAGCCCTCGGCGATCCACGCGGTGCGCGGCGAGGCACCGAGCTCGCTGTGGGTCCGGTCGTTGTAGGTGGCCACGAACCCCTCCACCGCGCTGTCGAGCTCGGCCAGGGACAGCTTCGGCGTCGGCGCGGGATGGCCCTCGGTGATGTGGCCGGGCAGGTCAGCGAGAAGCTCGGTGTTGACGGTGCCGAAGAACCGCTCGATCTTGCCCCGGCCCTGGGGACGGGCGACGGTGGAGTGGATCAGCCGGATGTGCAGGTCAACAGCGGTGCCGGCGAGGTGGCGGCTGATGAAGTCACTGCCGTGGTCGACATAGAGCACGTCCGGCAGCCCGCACATCGGCCACGCGGGGTCGCTCTTGTGCCAGATAGCCTGCCGCAGCGCCAGGGCGGTGTTCATCGCGGACGGCGCACCCAGGAAGACGGTGTAGCCGCAGATCGCGCGGGAGCAGTCATCGAGGATCGTCGTCAGCCAGGGGCGGACTGGTTTGACGTCGGTGCCCACCACGAGAATGTCGAGCAGCGTGTGGTCACTTTGCCACATCGCATTCGGTTGTTCGGCGTGCCGGCGCAGCACCAGTTCGTGCTTGTCCCGGTAGGACGCCGCGCCCTCCAGGGCTAGGGTGACCATGCCCGGATCGAGGGCACCCGCGATCGAGCGGACCACCCCGTAGGAAGGCACCGGCCACCCTCGGGTACCGCAGATGTCGGTGACCTTGCGGTGGATCGTGGCGATCGCGGGCCGGGGCTTGCTGAGGGCCAGGCCCTCGATCAACCGCACGAGCTCCCTGGGCAGATGGTGGGCGCCGGCGTCCGAGCGCTGGCCTGTCTCCAGGCCCGCGTACCCGTCGGCACGGTAGCGGGCGTGCCAGCGCTCCAGGGTGCGCAGGCTGATCCCGGTCTCCCGGGCCAGGGCGCTCAGCGGGATACCGTCCTCGACGTGCAGCCGCAGGATGCGCCACCGCGCCGGCCCGTCCACCTCACACCTGCTCGGCGACGGCCTCGCGGGCACGGGCCGCCTGCCGATGGCGATAGAGCGTCGCCCGGGACCAGCCGACGAGTCGGGCGGCGTCCTCGGCGGTGCGGCCCTTCGCGCGGGCATCGCCCGCGATTTCGAGCTTCTCCGCGATCACGGCCGGGTCGACCGGGGGTCGGCCGAAGCGGGTGCCGTTCTGCTTCGCCGCGGCGATCCCCGCATTGACGCGTTCGGTGATCAGCTCGCGCTCATACTCGGCCAAGGTCGCGAGCATGCCCAGCATCATCCGGCCCGATGTCGTCTCCGGGTCGATCCCGTCCGAGACCGATCTGATCTTCACGCCCTGGCCGCGCAGCAGCGTGACCGTATTCAGGACGTCGAGCAGGGACCGGCCCAGCCGGTCGATGCGCCACACCACCACCGTGTCGCCGTCCTCGGCGTAGTCCAGCAGACGTTTCATCCCCGGTCGCTCGATCGCGGTCCGGCTACCCGAGGTCACATCGGAGAACACGTCCCGCTTCTGCACCCCGCCCTCCACCAGCGCATCGACTTGCAGCTGCGCGTCCTGCGTCGCCGTGCTCACCCGCGTATATCCCAGAAGCCTCATACCCCCAGCATGGTGCAGAAAGTCCTGGAAGTCACCGCCTTGAGGCACTTTCCGTCGAGACGACTTCGCAAGACAATCCCGAGAGCGCGTTCACGCAGGAAGCGAACCTGAGGCCGACCACCCGCTGAAAGTCTCATAAACCTGTACCCAACTGAGGCACCAGCTCGTCCGGTTTTGCCTGCATCGAAGTGCCGCGCCTTCGCTCTAAAACCTTCCAAGCTTCGCCGCCCGCACGCCATGCATAGCGCGCGCCGTGAGTCTCTCCCTCCGTCGACTTAACTACACTATCCATCTGGTACAGTTATGTCGTTCACGACGAGGGGAAGACGCGCATGTCCGCGATGACGAAGAGGCGACGCTGGTCGCTGCTGGTGACGGTTGGAGCAGGTCTGCTGCTGATCACCTTGGATAACTCGATTCTCTACACGGCCCTGCCGACGCTGACTGAGGAACTGCAGGCTTCGAACACACAGAACCTCTGGATCATCAATGCCTACCCCCTGGTGATGGCGGGGCTGTTGCTGGGCAGCGGAACCCTGGGGGATCGCATCGGCCACACGCGGATGTTTGTTGTCGGTCTGGTGATCTTCGGACTGGCTTCCCTGCTGGCAGCGTTCGCTCCGTCACCCGAGGTCCTGATCGCTGCGCGTGCTGTGCTCGCTGTCGGTGCGGCAGCGATGATGCCGGCCACCCTGGCGCTGATCCGCACCACTTTCACGGTCGAGCGTGAGCGCAATATCGCCATCGCGGTCTGGGGAAGTATGTCGGTCATCGGGTTCGCCCTCGGCCCGATTATTGGCGGCACACTCCTTGAGTTCTTCTGGTGGGGCTCGGTGTTCTTGATCAACGTGCCCGTTGTGGTGCTGGCGCTGGTCGCTACCTGGCTGATCCGCCCGGCCAACGACCCGGATCCCTCGAAGCGATGGGATGCCATCTCCTCGATCTTGGTGATGATCGGGCTTGTCGGAACGGTGATGGCCATCAAAGAGATCGGCCACGCGCCGCCCTCGGCAACGACCATCATTGTTGCGCTGCTCGTTGCTGCCATCGGGTTCTGGCTGTTCGTGCGCCGTCAGCGAGGTATGGAGCAACCTCTGTTGGAGTTCTCCATCTTCGGCAACCCGGCGTTCACTGCCGGAGTGCTGGCCGCGTCGTTCGCGATGTTCGCGATCGGGGGCATCCAGCTCGTCACCACGCAGCGATTCCAGCAGGTCGCCGGATTCAGCCCGCTGGAAGCTGGGCTCTTGGTCGCCGCGAGCGCCGTGGGCACGTTGCCGACAGCGCTCCTGGGGGGCGCGTTCCTGCACCGCACCGGACTGCTCGCGCTCATCACCGGCGGTCTCGCCTTCGCCACCGGCGGCGTCGTGGTGACGGTCATCGGATTCCAGTCGTCCTTCGGCGTGCTGATCCTCGGACTGCTGTTGACCGGAGCTGGTATCGGAGCCGTCTTGGCGGTCGCCTCCACCGCGATTATCGGGAACGTGCCGGTGCGCCGAGCAGGCATGGCCGCCTCGATCGAAGAAGTCTCCTACGAGTTCGGCAGCCTCATTGCAGTGTCCGTGCTCGGGAGCCTGCTCACGGCTATCTACGGCGCACGCGTCGTTCTACCCGACGGCGCCCCGGACGCGGCTGGCAACAGCATCGCTGAGGCACAGGCTGCTGCGCAGGGTGACGCAGAGATCCTCCAGGCGGCGGCGACGGCTTTCGACTCCGCCTACCTCGTTGTGATGCTGGTCGTCGCAGTCGTTCTCGCGGTGGGCGCAGTCATCACCGGAGTGCTTCTGCGCCGGTACCTGCCTGGCACCCAGTCACAGCTGCACTCCGAGCACTGACCGAGAAAGGACCGCCCATGCGGACCAGTAAACGGGACACGATCCTCAAGGCCGCCCTCAGCGTTGTCGAGACCGACGGCGTCACGGCGCTCACGTACGAATCCGTCGCCGCCGCCTCCGGACTCACCAAAGGCGGGCTGCTCTACCACTTCCCCTCGAAGGACGCCATGATGCTCGCGCTGCACGAACATCAAGCCCAGCACTGGGACGAGGAGATGATCCACGCACTGGGCAAGGACCCGGATGAGGCATCGCAGGATGAGCGACTCGCCGCCTATGCCCGAGTCAGCGCCCGCGGCGCCACCGGCGCGGAGTTACTGCTTATGCTCGAAGCGAGCACCCACAGCGAGCTCAGCAAGCCGTGGAAACGAGTCATCACTCGCTGGGTCCCCGACCCCGCCAGCATCGACCCGACCGACCCTCGGGCACTGCAGAAGATGGTCGCCTACCTCGCTGCCGACGGTCTTTGGCTCAGCGAATCCGTCGGCGCGATCCCACTACCCCACCAGCTGCGCGCCGCGCTGGCAGAGCACCTCGCCCGCTCCGTCGCGGACGCAGACGAACTCCCGAGCAACGAGGCGAACCAATGAGCGCAAGCACCCAGCAGCGTTATGGACTTCCGCTTGTGGCAAGAGTCTCCATCGTCGCGGCCTTTCTCGAAGCCTTCACCTGGGCTGGTCTGCTCGCGGGGATGTTCCTCAAGTACGTGACGGGCACAACCGACGTCGGTGTCAGCATCTTCGGCGCCCTGCACGGCGGCATGTTCCTCATCTACCTCGCCATAGCGCTCATCACCGCCATCACCCTGCGGTGGCCATGGCGGGTCACTGCTCTCTCGATCATCGCCGCGGTACCGCCACTGACGACCATTCCCCTGGAGATCTGGCTACGTCGACGAGGACACCTCAGCTGCTGACGATGGCACTGCCGCCCTCGCATCGGCGGCAGGACTCTCGACCACGGACGGCCAGACCACGCTTGTCATCGGTACCACCAACTAAAGCCGCCACGGAGCATCGACAGAACACCGCCATTTACCGGCGAAGGTCACAATTCAAGTCGCGTTGAGGATCGCCCCGACTGGATCGAGTGCCGCAAGATTCAACGCCCCGGTGATGAGCTGGTGATTCCCTCGCTCGACCGCGTAGCAGGCACCGACAGCATCGCTATCTCGGTCATCCGTGACCACGCAGCGCGAGGCGTGAAGCTGCGCAGCCTCGATGAACCGTGGATGGACATAGACCCGTCAACAGCGATGGGCGAAGCCATGCTCAAGATCATGGCGACGCTCGCGCAGCTCCGCGTCGATATGATCCGCGAGAACACCCGGCGAGGCGTCGAGCACGCACGCTCCCTAGCCTTCTTGTCGATAAGGCGGTGTTAGAGAAAGAACTCGAGCTAGTAAAAAAAGACGAGAGCGTCACTCCCGGAGCGCTGAGTAACAGAAATAAGGCCCGGGTCGTTGACGCTTTGCGAGAGTACTTTCCCCTTCCTGAGCTACTGCGGAGTACCGGTTTAAGTTCTTCTAGTTTTTACTATCAAATGGAAGCGATGTCCCGTCCGGACAAGCACGCGACCCTGAGGCAGCTGATCAAAGAGATAGCCAAGACAAGTTTTTACACGTATGGGTATCGCCGCATATGGTTCGAACTCAGGCATCGTGGAATTGTCGTTAGCGAGAAAATCGTGCGTCGTTTGATGAGCGAAGAAGGAATACGTGTCCGCTTCGCTAAGAAGAAGCTCCGGTATTCAAGCTATGAGGGAGAAATATCGCCAGCTCCTCCCAATCTTGTGCGGCGCTGCTTTCAGGCGGATCAGCCCAACAGGCTTTGGCTGACCGATATCAGTGTCTTTGCCGCTAATAATGGTCGTCTCTATCTTTCAGCAATTATAGATTGTTATGACGGCATGGTGGTGGGATACCGAACCAGCCGCCACCCCACCATGGAACTAGCCGAAGACAGCCTCAAGGATGCTATCCGTTCTCAAGGCATCACTGCCCGATCACGGCTTGTTCTCCACTCAGATCGAGGTGCCCACTATCGTGGGCGTTCCTGGCTGGGCTTAACCAACCAGCTCAATATCACCCGTTCTATGTCACGCAAAGGCTGTTCTCCTGACAATGCTGCTTGCGAAGGATTCTTCGGACGAATGAAAGTCGAGATGTACCACGGCTACGTATGGGAAACAACCGAGAAACTTGCCCGAGCAATCGATAAATACATCTCCTGGTACAACAACCGGCGAATCAAGACAAGCCTCGGCGGGCAATCCATAGCGAACCACAGGCTACAAGCAGTAGCCTAGGAAAACACTCCGAAAAACAGTCCGCGGCCCCATTTGACCCTTAACCCGCGGTCAAGCCCCTGGAAGTGGTGTAACTGAATGGTGATCCTTCGTGGGTGGTCAGGCGGGTAGTTGCATCAGGTCGTCGGTGCTCACCTCCGTCGGCGAGCTGGTGGCGGGGTCGGTGGTCAGGGTGAGTCGGCAGCGGCTGAGGACTTCGAGACCGAGGTAGCGGCGGCCTTCGGCCCATTCGTCGGTCTGCTCGGCCAGGACGGCGCCGACGAGGCGAACGATGGCATCCCGGTTCGGGAAGATCCCGACCACGTCGGTGCGGCGGCGGATCTCCCGGTTGAGACGTTCGGTGGGGTTGTTGGACCAGATCTGCCGCCACACATCGTCGGGGAACCCGGTGAAGGCGAGGAGGTCCTCACGGGCATCGCCGAGGTGGTCAGCAACCTCGGGCAGCCTGCTGTCGGTGTACTCCAGCAGGCGGTCGAACTGCTCGTGCACGGCCGATGCGGTGGGCTGGTCGTACACGCTGTGCAACATCGCCTTCACCGCCGGCCACATGGACTTGGGGCACACGGCCATGAGGTTGGCGGCGTAGTGGGTGCGGCAGCGCTGCCAGGCGGCCCCGGGCAGGTGTGCCGCGATCGCCTCCACCAGCCCGGCGTGGGCATCGGAGGTCACCAGCCGCACTCCGCCCAGGCCACGGGCCACCAGGTCGGCGAAGAAGGTGTTCCACGAGGCCTTCGTCTCGCTGGTGGCGACTTGCATGCCCAGGACCTCGCGGTGGCCGTCACCGTTGACGCCGGTGGCCAGCAGCACCGAGGCTTTGACGACCTGCTTGTTCTCGCGGACCTTGATCGCCAGCGCATCAGCGGTGACGAACGTGAACGGCCCGGCCTCGTCCAGACGTCGGTGGCGGAACGCGGCGACCTGCTCGTCGAGGTCGGCGGCCATGCGCGAGACCTGGGATTTCGACAGGGCGTGGATGCCGAGCGTCTTGACGAGCTTGTCCATCCGGCGGGTGGACACACCAGCGAGGTAGCAGTCCGCCACGACCGTGATCAGGGCGGACTCGGCCCGCTTGCGGCGCTCGAGCAGCCACTCCGGGAAATACGAGCCCTGGCGCAGCTTCGGGACGGCGACATCGATCGTGCCGACGCGGGTGTCCAGCGGGCGCTGGCGGTAGCCGTTGCGGCGATTCGTCCGCTGCTCGGAGCGGGCGTTCCATTCGGCCCCGCACACGCTGTCGGCGTCGGCGGAAAGCAGGGCGTTGATCATGGTCTGCAGCAGCTCGCGCATCAGATCCGGTGATGCATCGGCGAGGGCTTGGCCCAGCAGGCCGGCAGGGTCGACAATATGGGGTGCGGTCATCGTGATGACTCCGTTCGAGGATTCTTTGGAAGGTTGACTCGAAGGATCACGCGGTGGCCGCTCTACATCCGACAACGACACGAAGTCGGAGACGATCTCGGCCACCGCGTTACACCACTCTATGGGGCACTACTTAACCCGCATGTTTCAAGAGCACTGCCATGACGAAGTTTCGTAGCTCTAAGTGCAGTATCTGATGCGCGTGAGCTGGGTTCTAGACTTATGAACATGTCAGACTCCGTGAGCAAGGCATCGGACACCGAGCCACGCTACTCAAGTGAACACGCCCCCGACGCACAGACGCGGGAGGCCCTCGATAAGGAAGTCGTGGACATCTGCCGCGACCTCATCCGCATCGACACCACCAACCTCGGCAGTTTCCCCGACGGAGCCAACGAGCGCCCCGCAGCGGACATGGTGATGGAGCTTCTCCAAGAGGTCGGTCTTGAACCGACCCTTTACGAAGCGGCACCAGGACGTGCCAGCGTCGTTGTGCGCATCGAAGGTCGGGAACCCGAACTACCGGCACTCGTGGTCCATGGGCACCTCGACGTCGTACCGGCGCAAGCCGAAGACTGGTCCGTTGACCCATTCGCCGCCGACATCAAGGACGGCATGATTTGGGGTCGCGGAGCCGTCGACATGAAGAACATGAACGCGATGATCCTCACGGCGGTTCGTGACATGGCGCGCCGCGGGATCAAACCACGACGAGACCTCATCGTCGCGTTCTTCGCAGACGAAGAAGCTGGCGGCGAATACGGAGCTCTGTGGCTTGTGAAGAACCACCGAGAGGTCTTCGAAGGCGCAACCGAAGCCATCAGCGAGGTCGGCGGCTACTCGACCACGATCAACGGCGAGCGTGTCTACCTCGTCCAGACCGCTGAGAAGGGCCGCGCGTGGGGTGCGCTGACAGCCCACGGACGAGCAGGCCACGGCTCGGCTGTGACCAACGAGAACCCCATCGTGCACCTGGCGAGCGCGATTGCGCGCATCGCAGGCGATGAGTGGCCGCGCGAATACAACGAGGCCACCACGGCGCTGCTTGAAGGTATCGCGCACATCACGGGTACCGAGTTTGATCCGGAGAATCCTCAGCCGCAGCTCGACGCACTGGGACCGACCGTGAAGTTCATTGCGAACACGCTACAGACCACGAGCAACCCGACCGTGCTCAAAGCGGGTTACAAAGACAACGTGATCCCGCAGGAAGCGGTTGCACGGCTCGATGTGCGTACGCTCCCTGGCCAGCACGAAGCGACCCTGGAACGCATTGCGGAGTTGGCGGGCGAGTACGTGACCTACAGTGTCGAGCATCACCGGCCGTCTGTGAGCGCGCCGATCGAGGCTCCGATTTTCGATGCGATGCGCGAAGCGCTCAACCGTCACGATCCAGGCTGTCATGTGCTTCCATACATGCTCGGCGCGGGAACCGATAACAACGCGCTGGCTGATCTGGGCATCAACGGCTACGGTTTCGCGCCACTCCTGTTGCCGGCCGAACTCGACTTCACCGGGATGTTTCACGGCATCGACGAACGCGTACCGATCGATTCGATCATCTTTGGCCGCGCGGTGCTCTCCGAGTTCCTCCTTGACTACTAGCGCCCAAAATGAGCGCCCTCACCTTTTAGAGACCTCACTCCGTAAGAAAGGACATCATCGTGTCTGATCGCGTCAATGCAATCTTGACCCCTGGCCTGCTCGCAACCCTGCGGGAGCGCGCACCAGAATTGGACCGGAACAACGAGTTCGCGTTCCAAGACGTGCACGACCTGGCCGAAGCCGGTTATTTCACAGCGACGCTGCCGGTTGAGGAAGGCGGTGCGGGCTGGACCTTCGCTGACCTCGTGCGTGCCGAGCGGATGCTCGCGGCAGCCGCGCCGGCCACGGCTTTGGCGGTGAACATGCACCAGGTGTGGTGCGGCGTCGACATGATCCTGCGTTCGTGGGGCGATGAGCGGCTTGCGTTCATGCGCAAGTGGGTTGCTGAAGGTGAGCTGTTGGCTTTCGGTGTCTCGGAGCCGGGTAACGATGCGGTTCTTTTGGATTCGTACACGGAGGCCACGCCTGTTGATGGCGGCTACAGCCTCAACGGCCTCAAGGTCTTCACATCGCTGGGCCCAGCGTGGACGCGCCTCGGCGTGATGGGTAAGCACGACGGCAAGCTGCTGTACGGCTTTGTTGAGCCTCAGGACGGCGTTCAGCGGGTCGGGGAATGGGATGCCCTGGGCATGCGCGCTTCGGGTTCGTTCGCGACCAAGCTCACGGATGCTTTCATGAAGGACGAGACGATCCACACCCGCTTTGAGCCGTGGGATCCGACCGAGCCGTTGGTTTCCGCGATCTTCGCTTCGTTCTTGACGCTCACGGGTTCTGTGTATGTAGGTATCGCGGATCGCGCACTCGAGCTTGCTCGCCAGAGCGCGAGCGAACGCACGTCTCGCTCGACGGGTCTCGCATTGTCGCAGCAGCCTGCCGCACGTGCTCAGATCGCCGAAGCTGGCATGAAGCAAATTGCGCTCGATGCGGTGGTTGAGTCGGTCGTCAACGAGCTCGATAGGGGACTCGCCCCGAGCCCCGAGACCGTGGCACGGTGGGTGACGTTGCGCACTATGGCAACGGATATCGCTCAGTCTCACATCGAGACCGCTCGGGCGCTCTCCGGTGGTGCGGGCTTCACTCGCACCTCCGAGATTTCGCGACTGTACCGCGACATCGCCGCGGGTATCCACCACCCGTCCCAGCGCCCATCGGCGATGGAATCTGTGGCCAACTGGCTGGTCGGTCCGGTGGAACACACCAAGAACAGCTAGGTTGCGTCCCTCTAGCGCGATAGTCTGCAGAGGTGGAATGGTTATACGCAGCGATTCTCGGCCTCGTTCAGGGGCTGACTGAGTTTCTTCCGATCTCGTCGTCGGCGCACTTGCGCATCACGGGTTCCTTCCTGCCTGGCGGGTCTGATCCGGGAGCGGCATTCACCGCGATCACCCAGCTGGGTACAGAGACCGCGGTCTTGCTGTTTTTCTGGCGCGACATCGTGCGGATCATCAAGCAGTGGTGTCTCTCGCTCGTGGGGAAGATCCCTCGGAACGATCCCGATGCGCGCATGGGCTGGCTGATCATCATCGGCTCGATCCCGATTGGTGTGCTCGGTTTGCTGCTCGAGAGCTACATCGACACGACCTTCCGTAGCCTCTGGATCGTCGCGTTCATGCTCGTGTTCTTTGGCTTGCTCTTGGCGGCCGCGGATGCGTTGGGCAAGCAGCGCCGTGAGCTGAAAGACCTCACCGTCAAGCACGGTATTCTCTACGGCTTCTTCCAAGCGCTCGCGCTGATCCCGGGTGTGTCCCGTTCGGGTGGAACCATCACAGGTGGTTTGGCGCTCGGGTACTCACGTGAAGCCGCAACGCGATATTCGTTCCTTTTGGCGATCCCAGCGGTCATGATCTCTGGCGGCTATAAGCTCGCGAAGGCGCTCAAGAACGGTTTTGACGGTCCGTACTCCGCAGGGCCAACCGCTCTCGCGACCGGCGTGGCGTTCGTCGTTGGCTTCGTCGTGATCGGCTGGCTGTTGCGTTACATCTCAACCCACTCGTTCCGCTTGTTTGTCTGGTACCGCATCGCGCTGGGCTTCATCCTGTTCGTGTTGCTGGGGCTTAACCTCATCGACCCGATGGTCTGATCGTCAGCGACACACGATAGCCTCACTTCATGAACGTTTGTTGACGTTCAGATCCGTACCGTAAGGAGATCTCTGTGCAGTCTTGGCCACGTCCTCACGTCCCGCAGGTTCCCGGTCAACCACCCGTCATGCGGTTGTTCGATACGTCGTCGGGGGCTATCGAGGAGGTCAAGACGGCCGACCGCGCATCGATCTACGTATGCGGCATCACCCCTTACGATGCGACCCACCTGGGCCACGCGTCAACGTACGTGACCTTTGACCTGCTGATCCGCCAATGGCTCGACGCCGGGCTTGAGGTCAACTACATCCAGAACGTGACCGATATCGATGACCCGCTCCTTGAACGTGCGGAAGCCACCGGCGTGGACTGGGAATGGCTGGCCGAGGACCAGACGAACCTGTTCCGCGGCGACATGGAGGCGCTGCGCGTCATCCCGCCACACCATTACATGGGTGCGGTAGCCGCGATCCCGTGGGTTGTCGAAGGCGTGGAAAAGATGCTCGCCGACGGCGTGGCCTATCGCGTGGACGGCACCGACGGGGAACCGGACGGCGATGTCTACTTCGACTCTGCTGCAGCCGCATCGGATGCGTGGCGGCTTGGCGACGTATCCCACTACGACGCCGAAACCATGAACGAGTTTTTCGCTGAACGCGGCGGCGACCCGAAACGCCCCGGCAAGCGTGATCCACTGGATCCATTGCTGTGGCGCGTGGCACGCGAAGGTGAGCCGTCCTGGGACGGCGGAACCCTGGGCGACGGCCGCCCCGGCTGGCACATCGAATGTTCAGTGATAGCAGCTCGCCTCAACGACGGCCCGCTCACGGTCCAGGCCGGCGGTAACGACCTGATCTTCCCGCACCACGAGTTCTCCGCGGGGCACACCGCGGCTGTTTCGGGGCATCGCCTCGCGAACCACTATGCGCACACGGGCATGGTCGGGCTTGAAGGCGTCAAGATGTCCAAGTCGCTCGGCAACCTTGTGCTGGTTTCGAAGCTGACGGCGGCGGGCCGTGATCCGCGTGCGATCCGTGCGGTCATCCTGGATCACCACTACCGTGACGATTGGTCGTTCGAACACAGCGACCTGGACCGCGCAGACCAGCGCCTCGCGGCGTGGGAGAAGGCCCTGGGCCACACGAGCCGGCATCAAGCCGAAGACGTGGTCGCTCACATTCGTACGGCCCTGGCGAACGACCTCGACGCGCCGGCTGCTTTGGTCGCGCTCGATGAATGGGCCGGGGCTGCCGATGCGTCGGCTAAGGGTGCGGATGCTGCTGATGCGGAGGCCGCCGGCTTGGTTGCGGATGCCGTCAACGCGCTTCTGGGTATCGAACTCAAGCCAGCTCAGAGCTAGGAGCTAGAGGCGAGGGGCTAGGCCTAGGCGCCCGGCGCTAGGGCCTAGGAGCTAGGGTTCTCGCGGCCTGAAAGGTATCGACGGAGTTCCTCGGCGATCTTTTCGCCGTCAATCCGCTCGTGCGCCGGTGCCTGATCGTTTTCGGCCTGCCGCTCTTGCAGTTGCGCAACCAAGGCAGACATGCGCGGGTCGTCCTCGACCGCATCGTCAAGCGCTTCCTCCCATTCCTTGGCGTGCTCACGCAAACTATCTGTCGTCAGATCCAGGCCCAAGTGCTCATCGAGCGCCGCAATCAAAGCGAGCTGCGCCTTAGGCGACTGCGTCGCAGCAACATAGTGCGGCACATCGACCCACACATCCAAAACAGGCAGGCCCGCGGCCCACGCAGTATCGGAAAGCACCGACACAATACCTGCGGGACCCACGTCGTCGGACTGTTTCGCGTTCGTCAACGAACGCAAAACACGCGAATCCGACGTCAGGCGAGCGGTCACGTCCGAACTGTGCGGGATCTGCTCGGCGGTCGCGTGAAGAGCGGCCACCATTACGACATTCAAGGCCTCAGCATGCATCAAGACCTCCCCAACAAAGGAGATCCACTGCAAGTTGGGTTCGGGACCCAACGCGATCACGACGTCCAGGCCCGTAGGGGTGCGGAAACGGTGTAGGCGCGTCGTTGGCCACGAGAGTTTCAGGCTCCCGTTGGCTCCGGCCACGCGAGACGGGCGGTTGACGCGGAAATCGTAGTAGTCCTCGGGATTGAGCTTGGCGGCGACTGTCTGGTCGACGTGTTCCAAAATCCATTCAGCCGCACCGGTCGCGGCTTGACCCGCGTTTTCGAAACCACCGAAAGCCGCGATCAACACCGCGGGGCGCCGCTCGTCTGCGCTGGAACCTGAAACCGGCTGGGCACGCACCCATTCCTTGACCGAATTGAACGCTTCTGTGTGCTCGTGTTCGCTGTTCACGTTTTCGGCCTCCTCAACCGGGTAGTAGTTTCGCGGTGCGTGTGGACGTAATGCAGTGGACGCCATGCAATGGAAGCAACGCAGGGGTTTAACGGCCTCTGTAATCGTTACCCTAGTCACCCTGACGGCGAGTGAAAAGGGCAACCTTGCACAGAGCCGCCGTTTGAGCCCCTAAGATATGAGTCATGCCTACCGAACGTGCCACGCATCCGTGGTACAACCGCCCGCTCCCGCTCGGGAGTATCGGTGGCGTACCCGTTTCGTTGTCGACGTCATGGTTTTTCGTCGCAGTCGTGCTCGCTATCGCGGTTGCGGTGGTGGTTCAGGACTGGCTACCGGGAACGTCTACGCCTGTTGCGATTCTGATGGGACTTCTGCAGACCCTAGCGTTGATGTTCTCGGTGCTGATCCACGAGGTGGCTCACGCTCTGGTCGCTAAGGCTTTGGGCTGGAAGACCACCGGCATCGAGGTCACGCTGTGGGGCGGACACACGAGCTTCACCACAACGAATCCGAAGGCTTCACAGTCTTTCCTTGTATCGATCGTGGGGCCTCTGACTAACCTCGCGCTCGCGGCCGTCATCTATTCGCCGGTGTGGTTTGGCGTTGATCTTCCGGAAGGGCCGCTGCGCTTCTTTATTCTGATGACGGTGGTCGCGAATCTCGCGATCGGTGTGTTCAATCTGTTGCCTGGTCTGCCGCTGGATGGCGGCCGGGTTGTTGAATCGATTGTGTGGGGTCTCGCTGGCCGTCAGCCGATCGGGACGATCGTCGCCGGCTGGCTGGGTGGCATTCTGGCTCTCGCGGGTGGCGTGGGCGTCGTCGTGTTCTTGTTGCGGGCGGAGCAACGTGTCACGTTTGTGACGCTTTTGATGCTTCTGGTCATGATTGTCCCGTTGCTCGATGGCGCTATTAAGTCTGTGCGGATCGGCCGGTTGCGCTTGCGGATCGAGGGCATGCAGGCCGGACACTTGGTGAGCCCGGTGGTGCGGCTTGCTCCGCATGCTTCTGTTGCCGATGCGGTTGAAGCCGGCGTTTTTGAGGACACCGTGGTTGTGGTGTTGAGCGCGGATGGCACGCGTTTGTTGCGGGTGCGTCCGGATCCGTTGCGCAGGATGGTGCCGGCTGTGTACGCAGGTACGCCGGTGATGCATGTTGCGGTGGATGCGATGGATGCCCACGTTGTGTCCGCTGAGGCTGACGGTGATATTTTGGCTCGGGCCGCGCTGGATTCGGAGACGGGGACGGTGCTGGTTGTGGA
This sequence comes from Pseudoglutamicibacter cumminsii, assembly GCF_016907775.1. Lineage (NCBI taxonomy): Bacteria > Bacillati > Actinomycetota > Actinomycetes > Micrococcales > Micrococcaceae > Pseudoglutamicibacter > Pseudoglutamicibacter cumminsii. Next base: position 1,877,453 of record NZ_JAFBCO010000001.1, read on the forward strand.
TTCGCGGCAGCGGTGTATTGGTGCTGTTCGTCGCGAAAGCGTTGTTAAGGCGCTCGAAGGGCGCTGAACGAAAGGACTGGATTGTGGCTGTTGGTGCTGAGCATCGTCGTGGACCGTTCAAGGTTGGCGACCGGGTGCAGGTCACGGATGAGCGCCGGCGTGTGCACACCCTGACCCTCAAGGAGGGCGGGGAATTCCACACGCATGTTGGTGTGTTGTTCCACGATCAGTTGATTGGCCAGCCTGAGGGTAGCGTCGTCGAGAACACGGAAGGTGTTCGCTATCAGGCGCTTCGTCCGTTGCTGAAGGATTTCGTGTTGTCGATGCCGCGTGGCGCGACGGTCGTGTACCCGAAGGACGCGGGGCAGATTGTGACGATGGGAGATATCTATCCGGGTGCACGCGTCGTTGAGGCCGGTGTTGGTTCTGGCGCGCTCACGATTTCGTTGCTGCGCGCGGTAGGTGACACGGGCATGGTGCATTCGTTTGAGCGTCGCGAAGAGTTCGCGGACATCGCCCGCGGTAACATTGCCGCGATGTTCGGTGAGGTTCCGCCGTCGTTCCGGTTGTCGTTGGGTGACTTCCAGGAGCGCGTGGTCGAGGAGCATGAGCCTGGCAGCGTGGACCGCGTGGTCTTGGACATGCTTTCGCCGTGGGAATGCATCGACGCCGTGGCGACCGTTTTGGCCCCGGGCGGGGTGTGGGTCAACTACGTTGCGACGGTGACTCAGCTTTCGCGCGTGATTGAGGCGATTCGCGCGGATGGCCGCTTCACCGAGCCTGAGGCCTTTGAGTCGATGGTGCGCGGCTGGCACGTTGAGGGTCTGGCCGTGCGCCCGGATCACCGCATGGTGGCCCACACTGGTTTCTTAATGACGGTGCGCAGGCTCGCTGATGGCGCCGTCGGGATCCCTGGAGCTCGGCGCGTCAAGGAAGTGAACTTCCCTGCGGAGGATGTGTCTGCGTGGACCGCGGATCACGATCCCGAGGCCTGGACTCACGAGGGCTTGGGCGAACGTGGCTTGTCGGCTAAGAAGCTGCGCCGTTCAGCGCGCGATGCGGTGGCGATGGGGCGTGCCGCAGGTGCTGAACTTCCAGATGCCGGTAGCGGCACGGAAGTCACGAAGTCTGAGTAGTGGACTTCACCATCAGGTAGCAGAGTCACGCTCGTGCTCGGCGTAGTTGCTAACGCGTAGGGTGGAGGTATGAGCGATCAAGCAACCACCCCGTCGTCCTCACCGGCTCTAGGTGCTGAAGTAGAGAGAGGTGCTGAGGTAGCGAGCGAGCTTGCAGAGGTTAGAAGCCGCAACATCGAGCTGTCCCGTCGAACCGAAGACTTGAACCGGCAGAACGCCCGGCTCGTGGATGCGTTGCGTCGTTCACGTGAGGCGATCGACGGGCTACGGGCTTCGCTGGAGCGGGACGGTGACTTTCCGCTGACGCATGCCGTGGTGGTGGCTCGCCATGAAGCGATCACTGACCGAACCCGTGCGATCCCGGGGGCATCCGGGGCAGGTGTGGACATCCTTCACGCTGGCCGAACCGTGCGCACCGGGATTTCGCCTTTGTTGGAAAGCGATCTTGTTGTCCCCGGCGCCGAGGTCTTGGTCAACGAGTCACTCATCGTGGTCGCGGTTCTTGGCCAGCGGGGGACCGGTGCCGTAATGACGGTGGTCGACACGGTGGATGCTGATCGTCTTGTTGTGTCGATGCGGACGGGGGAGCGGGTCGTCGTCCGGGTTGCGCAGGCTTTGGTGCGACGCGGTGTGCGGCCTGGTGAGCTCGTGCTAGTGGACGCCAAGACGGACATGGCGCTCTCGACGATCACGGTGGATTCGGGGACCTCTGGTTTGCAGTTGGCCGAGGTACCGCGGACGACGTACCAGATGATCGGTGGCTTGGATCAGCAGATCACGCAGGTGCGAGACGCGATCGAACTGCCGTTCATCCACCGCGAGAAGTTCGAAGCGTACGGCCTCGAAGCCCCACGCGGCGTCCTGCTGTACGGCCCTCCTGGGACCGGTAAGACGATGATCGCGCAAGCCGTCGCCCATGCGCTCAGCGAGCAAACCGGTTCTTCCGCGTACTTCCTCAACGTCAAAGGTCCCGAACTGCTCGATAAGTTCGTGGGCGAAACCGAACGTCATATCCGCCTGATCTTCGACCAGGCCCGCGAACAAGCGGCAGCAGGCCACCCCGTCGTTGTGTTCTTCGATGAGATGGATGCTTTGTTCCGCACCCGCGGAACGGGTGTGTCCTCCGATGTTGAAACCACGATTGTGCCGCAGCTTCTCGCGGAAATCGATGGGGTAGAGAAGCTTTCGAACGTGCTCGTGATCGGCGCGACCAACCGCGCCGACATGCTTGACCCTGCCGTTTTGCGTCCTGGACGCCTCGACGTCAAGGTGCGCATCGAACGCCCGGATCGCGCGGCAACGCTCGACATCCTGAGCCGCTATCTCAATACAGAAACTCCGCTTACCGCAAGCGAGCTCAGCTGTCACACGGACGCAGCCGCGGCGACCGCCCACTTGCGCGACGTAGTCGCCCAGGAGGTCTTCGACGTTGACGCGCCGCTGTTCGAATGCCTGGATGACGACGGCAGAACCCACTACATCGGTAGGTCCCAGCTCATTTCGGGCGCGGTGATCAAGGCAATCGTGGACCGCGCTAAGCGTGCCGCGATCAAACGCGACATCGAAGGCGGCGAGCCGGGCCTCGATGAGTCCGTGGTGCGCTCGGCCGTGCAGGGCGAGTTCGCGCACTCGGGCCACATGCCAACGCAAGGATCCCCGGATGAATGGGCCCGCATCCTGGGCCTCAGTACGCCAGCCGGAACCCGCATCGTGAGCGTGCGCCGCATCGAACACAGCGAGCAGTAGCCATGCGTGAGGCACAGCATCCAGTTCCAGAAGGGCTGACCGCGACCGGACTCGTGGGGCGAACCCCGGGCGAACGCGTCATGGGCACCGAGACCGAATACGGGATCATCGCGCCCGGCTCAGAACTCACGCCAACACAGCTCTCCGCTGCGGTTGTCACGGCGATGGGCGAGGCGCTTGAAGAGCTTGACTCGGCGAGCGCTGCGGCACCGTGGGATTACCTGCACGAGCGCCCTCTGGATGATGCTCGCGGATTTTCGATGCGACGCGCAGACGCGCACGAATCGCAGCTGACGCACGAGGGCACCTCTGTCGCTGCTGGAGCTTCGGCAGCTGGTGACTGTGCCGGCGCTGGAACGGGCGCTGCCGGAGCGCGGTCGGCGAGCGGCCGTATCCTCATGAACTCGGTTCTCGGCAATGGGGCACGGTTTTATGTTGACCACGCGCACCCCGAGTACTCCTCACCCGAGACCACGAACTCCTATGATGCCGCGGTGTGGGATCAAGCGGGGGATCGCCTCGCAAGCGCGGCCGCCCGCTACGCGAGCGAGCGCATCGGACACGAGGTGATCTTGCATAAGAACAACGTTGACGGCAAGGGGGCCTCGTATGGGACCCACGAGAACTACCTGACGCCGCGGGCTTTGCCGTTCGATGCTCTGGTTGCGGGGCTGTTGCCGTTCTTCGCGTCGCGGCACATTGTGTGCGGTTCGGGCCGCGTTGGGCTCGGGCAATTCGGGGAACAGCCAGGTTTTCAGATTTCGCAACGTGCTGATTATTTTGAACAACGCGTTGGGCTGGAGACGACATTGCGGCGGCCTCTCGTCAATACGCGCGATGAGCCCCACGCCCAGCAACATCGTTTCCGCCGTTTGCACGTGATCGTGGGGGACGCGAACTGTTGGGGTGTTTCGACCCACGTTCGGTTGGGCGCAACGAATTGGGTTTTGCGGCTCATCGAGGCGGGGCATGCACCACGCATCGGGCTCGCCGATCCTGTGGCAGCCGTCAAGGCTTTCTCCCACGATCCATCTCTTCGCGCAACAGTTTCCACTGTTGATGGCCGGAGCCTCAGCGGCCTGGACATCCAGGAAATGTTCCTCGAAGCCGCAGAGAGGTATGCAGGAGAGAACTGGGCGGCAGAAGAGGCGGCGTCCGATGCGGTCAGCTCTGGCGCTGAACGCGGTGCGCTGGTCTTGTGGCGCCGGATCGTCGATACGTTGCGCGCAGACGATCCGGTGGCCGACCGGCTGGTTGAATGGCGCGGCAAATACTCGTTGTTGCGTGCCTATGCGGCTAGAGCCGGCCTTGACGCCGCGGACCCCGCAACGTGGGATGCAGACCAGCTGAAACTGATCGACCTTCAATGGTCTGACCTGCGGGCAGGCAAAGGGCTTGCGTGGGCGCTCGAACGCGCCGGCAAAGCAGAAACCGTACTCGCTGGTGCCGACATCCAAGCCGCACTCACCACGCCTCCAGCGACGACCCGGGCATGGGCACGCGGCCAGGCTGTGACCACATTCGGAAGCCAACTGACATCTGCATCGTGGGACAGCCTGACCTTCGATGTTGACGGCCGCATCGAACGCGTCGACATGCCTGTGCCGTGGGCCGCAACCAAGCACGAGGTTAGCACCACATCGCTGGCCGAATTCTGCGAGAGCATCGAGGCTTCGGAACACACGAACGCGCCGACCGCGAGCGATCCCCACGCCCTCTAACACGGCGGTTTGTAGCATGGAAGCTAACGAGAACCGGCCCACGAGCTAAGGAGAACAACATGGCTCAGGAACGTATTAACCAGCAGAGCTCAGCGCCTGCTGAGCAGAGCAACGAAACCGTCGACGCCCCGCAGATCAACACCCAGGGGCAAGACGCGGGCGTTGACTCGATCCTTGACGAAATCGACGGCCTCCTGGAAACCAACGCCTCCGAATTCGTCTCCGGCTACGTCCAAAAGGGCGGGCAGTGAGCCTAGACAATGTAGCCGCGAACCGCATCGTAGGCCTGGAGACCGAATACGGGCTCGCTTACAGTGCCCGCAGCGGCCGCACACCTGACGTTGACGACGTCGCTAAGCACCTGTTCCAGCCGGTGATCGATTGGGGGAGGGCCACGTCGGTGTTCCTCCCGAACGGTTCGCGGCTCTACCTCGATGTGGGGTCTCACCCCGAGATCGCGACCGCGGAATGCTCGCTGCTGAGCGAAGTCCTGGAGCAAGACCGAGCGGGAGCGCGAACTCTCGAACGGCTCGCACAGATAGCGCAAGGCGCGTGGGAGGATTCTCCGCACCCTGGAAGCATCCACCTGCTGCGCAACAATATGGACTCGGCAGGTAACGCGTTCGGTTGCCACGAAAACTATATGATTCCGCGCAAACTCGGTGCCGCACGTCTTGCGCACACGCTCATCCCGTTCTTGGTGACTCGCCCGCTGATTTGCGGGGCGGGCCACATCCGCTTGATCGATGACCGGCCGCGGTACGTGCTGTCGCCGCGCGCCCGGCACATGTGGGAAGCCGTGTCATCTGGTTCGACGCGCTCCCGCCCGATGATCAACACGCGCGATGAACCACACGCGGATGCCGCGAAGCATCGCCGCCTGCACGTGATCGTGGGGGACACCAATGTCTCTGAAGCGTCAACGTTGCTCAAGGTCGCCTCGACGTGGCTTGTGCTGGATTGGCTCGAGGCCGGCGGAAGATCGGAACTCGGCGAGATTGACCAGCCCGTGGATTCGCTGCGTGCCGTGTCTGATGACGCGGACGGCCACACGATGCTGACCTTCGACACGGGGCGCCGCATGAGCGCGGTTGACGTTCAAGACTATTTCTATGAACAAGCCGCAGCACACGCTCAACGTAGCGGTGCAATCGAGCGGGATCCGCTGATGCGTACCGCGCTGGATCTGTGGCGCCGGACGCTCGATGCGTGGCATGCCGAAGACCTCAGCAGCGTCGCGACGACGCTTGACTTTGAAGCGAAGCGGCGCCTTCTGGACCGCTACGCGCAACGCCGAGGAGTCGACTGGGACGATGCCTCGGTACGCCGCCTCGAGCTCGCCTATCACGAACTCGCTCAGCCTCATGCCGCGTCACTCCAGGAAAAGCTCGAGACATCCGGGCTGCTTGAACGCATCACAACGCCCGATGCGGTTGAGATTGCACGTGTACGTCCTCCTCACACGACGCGAGCGCTTTCACGCGGCGCCTTGATCGCGGCGAGCCACGCAAGCGGGGCAAGCTATAAAGCGGACTGGATGACGTTCCGGCTCAGCGACGCAACCGAGACCAAAGTCCTCATGCCAGACCCACTTGAGGCCGCATCGTCTGCTGCATCCGAGCTCATTGGCACGCTTCCTGGGAGCCATAAGCTCACGGAGCCTGGAGCGAGTGCCGCCGCGATCGTCGACGAGGTTTTCGCAAGCCTTGACGAAGACTCTATGGTCCCCGGCGGACTGTAGAGTTAACCCACAAGACGTAACGTCACGCATTCTGTAACGTCACGGCGGCCCCGCCGTGTGCAAACTGAGAAGGAAGGTTTTCAGTGCGCAAATTAGCTGCTGCAACCCTGGCCGGTGTGCTGGCCTTGTCCCTGGCCGCATGCTCAGGTTCGAAAGAAGAACCAGAGAATTCCACATCGGGGGATGCGCAACTTCAAACCCCTTCACAGAGTGCTGACAAGGGCGACGCAAGCAAGCCCGTCGACTTGAGCTCGGTCAAGATCACTCATGACGGCAAGGACTCCGTATCTGCTGAGTTCGATACCCCGCTCAACGGCAACAAGCCGCTAGCGAAGGTCATCAACAAGGGCGACGGCCCCAAGGTCAAGGACGGCCAGAGCCTCCAGCTGCGCATGGCGACGTTCGATGCAGCCACCGGCAAGGAACTCCAGCCGGGTAGCTATGAGCAGGCACAAGGTCTGACCTTGGAAAAGGATGCTCTGGCTGGTGTCGAAGGGCTGTACGAGGGTCTCAAGGAAGCCACGGTAGGCTCCGATATCGCTTACTTCATCACGACCCCTAACCTGGATAGCCCGCAGCTGTGGGTCATCCACGTTGAGGAAGCGAAAGACCCTTCCGTGCAGTGGAAGAAAGCCACGATGCGCGGCGATAAGCCAACGGTCGACAAGGGCAAAAACGACACCTACACGGTCAACATTCCTAAGTCGGATGCGCCTAAGAAGCTGATCGTCGATGTCATTGAGGAAGGTAAGAAAGGTCCAAAGGCCACCAAGGAATCCAAGGTGACCGTCCGGTACGCCGGCGCGAAATGGTCTGACGCTAAGCAGTTCGACGGCAACTTCGATGCTCCAGAGTCCACTTCCTTCGGCCTCAACCAGGTCATCGAAGGTTGGACGGAAGGCCTCGAGGGCCTCAAGGCTGGCACGACCGTGTTGCTCACGATCCCGGGCGAGAAGGCATACGGCGAAGAAACCCCGGGCCAGCAGAGCAGCTCGCCAATGGGCACGCTCGTATTCCTCGTGACCATCGAGAAGGTCGAAGACCAGGGCGACCCTCGCGACAACGACTAACCAGCGGGCGATATAGCCTCGCTGATCACACGTGCCAGAACAGGGTGCCAGAACAGGAGAGAATCACCATGTCATTCGGACAGCGAAACTTCGACCTCGACCGGGAAAAGCCAGAAATCGATTTCCCGGGAGCCGATGTTCCTACTGAGTTGAAGATCATTGACGAGATCGAGGGCACCGGCTCCGAGGTCAAGCGTGGATCCCACGTCACGACCCACTACGTCGGCGTCGCGTTCTCTTCGGGTGAAGAGTTCGACGCATCGTGGAACCGCGGCCAGCCGCTCGAATTCACGGCGGGCATTGGCCAGGTCATCCAGGGATGGGACGAAGGCCTGCTCGGCATGAAGGTCGGTGGCCGTCGTCGCCTCGAGATCCCAGCGAACCTCGCATACGGCGAGCACGGAGCGCCTCCAGCGATCGGCCCTAACGAAGCCCTCATCTTCGTTGTCGACTTGCTGGCCGTCCGCTAAATCCACGTACCCGATGCGCGCGAGCTAAGCGCGTAGCGTAGAGATACAGCCCGTGAGCAAAAGCAACATCAAGCCTGTGAGCCCTGCGGCGAAAGCCGTGGGGCTCATGCGCGTGCTCACATCAACCCGCATCGGGCTCACAGCAGCCATGCTCCGCGATCGCATCCCCGATTATCAGGGCTTAAGCGACGCAGCTTTCGAGCGCGCATTCGAACGCGACAAGAGCCGGCTACGTTCCCTCGGAATCGAGCTTACGGTCGAAAAGCTTGAGGCAGACGCCCTCGGGGAGGTGCGGTACCGGATCGACCTGCCCGCGCATCGGCTGCCTGAACTGCATCTGAGCGATCAAGAACGTCTTGTGACCGCGCTAGCCGCGGCCGCTGTGGGCGGTAGCGGATGGGGATCCCACGCGCGTCGGGCATCCGTGCGGCTTGGGGGAGTGAGCGCATCATCGCCTGGTGCTGCCGCTGGTGCGCGCGCTGAGCTGTCAAGCCCGCCCGACGCGGCCGAGGCGCTCATCCTCGCGGCATTGTGCGAGTATCCAGTCTCTTTCGATTACCGCGCGGCCAACGGCGAGCATACCGAACGCCGGATCCTGCCGTGGGGTGTTGGCCAGCAGGCTGGCCGCTGGTACGTGTTCGGGGGCGACATCGAGCGCGGCGGCGAGCGCATGTTCCGTCTGGATCGAATCCAGGGGAGTGTTGCGCAAGCAAATGTTCGCAAAGCGGAGATGGTCCACGAGATCTATGGACGCCCAGACAAGTTTTCGATGCGGGACGAGCTCGCCCGGCTCACGCATCGTGACCTGCTCCAGGAGGTGTGGGTTGCTCTGGCGGAAGGGGCAGGCGCTGAGCTGAAAGCCCGCGGCCGATCCATGGTGGAGGACCGTGGTGTTGAGGTTGTCGCGGTCAATGGCGTGTATTCCGATGTGGTTCGCGAGTGCGCGGCCGTTGGTGCCGCTGTTGTGGGCCCCGGTGATGTCGCTCAGGACGTCGCGGATACCGCGCTGATTGAGGCAGCACTGGCCGCACATGATTCGGCTGGCGAGGATCAGTCGTCGCCTCGTTTGCGTTTATCTGCAGGCGGAAGGCCGTCGACTGATCAGGTTTTGGCAGACGTCATCAGTTTGGCTTCGGTGATTCAGTCTGAAGGGGCCCAAGATATTGACGAGCTTGCTACGCGTTTTGCGGTGCCTCGTTCTGAGATTGAGCGGTGGCTCGCCACACTCGAGTTGGGTGCGCACATCGTAGAAGACGTTTCAACCGATCAGGCGAGCTTCGGGCTACGCCTTGATGGCAATACCGTTGAGCTTTCCGCCGATGAGGCGCTCACGTATCCGCTGAACGTTTCACTTCAGGAAGCTACGGCTTTACTGCTGGGTTGTGAGCTGTTGATGTCCGTCCCTGGCCTCGAACCGTCAGTGCACGATGCGGCGGACGCCGTGGTTGAAAAGCTCACGCAGGCGCGTGCGCAACTCAACGATTTCAGCGCGATCGTGGCGATCGAATCCGGACAGCTTCGCGGTGAAACCTTGCGGCTTGCTGAGATGCTGGGGCAGGCGATTGCTGAACAGCGCACGGCGCATATGCGTTACGCGAGTTTCGAAGCGACGACCGAACGGAACATCGACCCGCTCACGCTTGTCCGCTTTGACGACAAGCTGTATGTGAGGGCGTGGTGTCACCTGCGTGGTGGGGAACGCACGTTCAACGTTGAGCGGATCGTCAATCTGGAAGTGACTGACAAGCAGGCAACCCACACGTTGTCCGATGAGCACCCAGCGACCTCTACCGGCTTTGCAAGCGGCGGTGGCTTTGTAGGCGGCGGTCGCGGTACCGAAGCGTTGCTTGGGTTCGGGCGGGATTCCCAGTGGATGGTTTCCTCGTTCCGGCCGAGCGTGACGCGGCGGACGGACACGGAGGTCATTGCTCGAGTTAACGTTGTGAGCGCCGAATGGATTGCCCAAACTGTTGCCGAAACCGGCGGTGACGTTCGGATCGTCTCGCCTCCGCATCTGCGTGATGACGTCCGTGAGGCGCTTGAAGACCTGCTGGAGAGTTCACGCCGTTGCCGTACAGTGGGCACTGAGCTGGTTTCTCAACTAGCTGTTACACCCACAAAGAATCTCAACCCCACAAGCAAACAGGAGCAAAAGTGAATTGGTTCATGTGGACCTTGTTATGGCTCGCGCTTTCGTTGGACCTGATTGCGATGCTCGCGTGGGGTGTCCTGCATCTGTGGCGTAAGTTCCGCGCGTCGATGGTGGATGTTGCACAGGCGGGCGACAAGGTTGCCGATGCGCTACAGACTGAAGCCGATGAGGTTCCTTCTTTGCCAGCTGAAGATCGTCACGGAACCCCAGTGGGCTGGGACGCTACGTTCGCTGACCCAACCGTGGTACGTGCTGGACGCGCCATCAAGCGTGACGAACGTGTTGAAGCCCGCCGGAAGCGGCGCATCGACATGCTGTGGGCCACCGGGCGTCCACGCCGCTGGGGTGACATCCATGACAATGATGAGGCGGCTGTGGATGGGACTGCCGTCGCGGATGAGCCTCGCGGCGTGTGAATTCAACGGCCCAGCCTCCGGTGCCGTTGCTCACGGGGACGAAGGTACCCCTGCACTAGAATAAGAGAAGCTAGCTGACAACCCATGTTTGGCGGGTTGTCTCACCGAACACTATAAGGAGCAGCAACTATGCATCCGCCGTCACCCATGGCCTGGGCGATCATCATTGTCGTCATTCTTGTGCTCTTCGCGTTGCCCAAGTTGCCGAAGATCGCGCGCAGCCTGGGTGAATCTACCCGCATCTTCAAGTCGGAAATGCGGCAGATGAAGAAGGACGAAGAAGCGGAACGTAACGCCAGCAAGGACGGCGCCGCGGAGTCCGGCACGGCTGAGAACCAGGCGAAGGAACCTCTCGAAGGCCGCATCGTAGACACCCCGCAGGCTCGGGAAGACAACAAGTAATTCTTAGCGGTGTCGAGTACTCGGCGGAAGAATACCGGCGGGCATATGCCCTTAAAGCGGCACTTTAAAGAGTTCCGCAACCGGCTCATCGTTTGTGTTATTACGCTACTGATCACGTCCATCGTCGGCTTTTTCCTCTATAAGCCGGTGATGGCGTTCCTGATCGAGCTTGTTTCCGACCTCGGCGGAATCATTAACTTCGGTTCGGCGATCGCTCCGCTCGATGTGATGATCAGGGTTTCGCTGTGGATCGGCATGGTCCTGGCGGCGCCGATGTTCATTTGGCAGATCTGGGCGTTCATTGTCCCGGGTCTGCTACGGAAGGAAAAGCGGCTCACGATCTCGTTTATGAGTGCCGCGATCCCACTGTTTTTGCTGGGTGTCGCGCTGGGTATCTATGTGATCCCTCACGCGCTGCGGTTCTTCCTTTCGCTGACTCCTGACAACGCGGGCAACATCATCCTGGTTAATGATTTCCTCCCGTTCGTGACGCGATTGACGATCGCCTTCGGTATCGCGATGGTCCTGCCAGTAGGCATGGTGGGGCTCAACGTGGCCGGTATTTTGCCGGCGAAATCGATCCTGAAACACTGGCGCATCACGGTATTCCTCATCACCGTGTTTTCTGCGATTGCGGCCCCGGGCGGCGATGCGCTGAGCATGTTCTTCATCGCAGGCCCGATGCTGGTCTTGTTTATCGCGGCGACGTTCTTCTGCTGGGTTCTTGACCGGCGGCGTGCAAAGCGTGAAGCGAAGGCTCGCGCGGATGGACCTAGCGCGGTTGAAGCGCCGCGTACCGTGTCCGCGCCCAAAGGAAGTGATGATCTTTAGAAGACACCGTGATTGAGGCGTGCATTTGCGCAGCAAACATCGTCCGTATGTAACTCTTTGAGACCGCCACCATGGGTTCCTCTGTGAGAGGCCCAGCCCGAGTCAAGAATGTATCGAGGACAAGACGTGTCATCTGAAGTAGAGGGGCTCAGCCCCGCCGAACGTTTCCAAGCAGCCGCGGAAAGGCAGCGTCGGAGCCGGACCGAAGTGGGCAGGTTCGCATCAACGTTTTCGTTCGATTTGGATGAGTTTCAGCTCTCGGCCTGCGAAGCCCTTGAAGAGGGCCGCGACGTGCTGGTGGCGGCACCTACGGGAGCCGGCAAGACCATCGTGGGCGAATTCGCGGTTCATTTGGCGCTTGCCCGTGGAACTAAGGCTTTCTACACGACGCCGATCAAGGCGCTATCGAATCAGAAGTTTTCTGACTTCGCCCAGACGTATGGCGCACACAACGTCGGCCTGCTGACGGGTGACACGAGCATCAATTCGGAAGCGCCCATCGTTGTCATGACCACCGAGGTTCTCCGCAACATGCTCTATGCGGGGTCGACGACGCTCGATGGACTCGAGTATGTGGTCATGGATGAGGTGCACTATTTAGCGGATAAGGACCGGGGTGCTGTCTGGGAGGAAGTGATTTTGCACCTGCCGCAGCGGGTTCAAGTTGCCTCGCTATCGGCCACGGTTTCGAACGCGGAGGAGTTCGGCGGTTGGTTGAACTCGGTGCGTGGAGCCACCGACGTTGTGGTGACCGAGCACAGGCCAGTCCCGTTGAGCCAGCATGTTTTGGTGGGTAAGCAGCTGGTAGATCTGTTTGCTGAGGATGTTTCTTTCGACGAGACCGCGGGTGTCGATCAGCTCGTGAATCCGCACTTGATGCGGTTGGCACAACAACAGAATTCTCGCGATGGTTTGCGGGACTGGCGTTCGCCTCGCGGCGGTTCACATGGGCGTGATGAGCGTGGACGCCGCGATCAGAAGGGGCGCCGCGGCGGCCGTCATGGCCGCGGGCGCGGGCGTCAAGGTGGACGTTCGCGGCGTGCCAAGGAATTCAAAGAGGATGCGCTGCGCTATAGCCGCGGGGAGACATACGCGGCTCACCGGGCTGACCGCAGCGAGCATGGACGCATCGGGCATGAGCAACATGAGGAATATCATCTGGTGCCGTCGCGGGCGCAACGCCCCGACGTTGTGATGACGCTCAAGAAAGCTCAGCTACTTCCTGCGATCGTGTTCATTTTCTCGCGTAAGCAGTGTGATCTCGCGGTTCAGCAGTGCATCAACGCGGGTCTTCGGCTTGCAGATAAGCATGAGCAACGGCTGATTCGCGAAGAGCTCGATGAGGTGGCCCAGAACCTGCCAGCTGAAGATCTCGATGTGCTGGGTTACTGGCAGTTGCGTGAGGGTCTGCTGCGAGGTGTCGCGGCCCACCACGCGGGGATGGTTCCGGTGTTCAAGGAAGCCGTTGAGCGGTTGTTTGTCCGTGGCTTGATCAAGGTCGTGTACGCGACCGAGACCCTTGCGCTCGGTATCAATATGCCGGCGCGCTCGGTGGTACTTGAGAAGCTCGACAAGTTCAACGGCGAAACCCACGTGCCGATCACCCCGGGCGAGTACACCCAACTCACGGGCCGTGCTGGCCGCCGAGGCATCGATGTCGAGGGTCACGCTGTTGTGACGTGGCATCGCGGCATGGAGCCGGGCGAGGTTGCTGGTTTGGCTTCTAAGCGTACGTATCCGCTGAACTCTAGTTTCCGCCCGACGTACAACATGAGCCTCAACCTCGTGCGACGCTTGGGTGCTCCGAAGGCACGTGAGGTCCTCGAACGTTCATTTGCCCAGTACCAGGCCGACGCATCGGTTGTTGGTCTTGCTCGCCAACTCGATTCACGTGAAGAGTCCCTCGATGGCTACGCGGAGGCGATGGCTTGCCACCTGGGCGACTTCAAGGAGTACGCGCAGCTTCGCGCCGAGCTTTCGGCGGCGGAGAAGGCCGCATCGTCGGGTCGGAATCGGGCGCGCAAGAGCGCGATCGAGATGTCCTTGGATTCGCTGATGCGCGGTGACATCATCGAGGTCGGGGGACGCCGTGGGCTTGGCGTGGTCGTTGTGACGCAGCCGAGCCCATCTTTGCGGGATCCGCGGCCATTCGTTGTCACGATGGAAGGCGCGGGCCGCCGCTTGAGCGTCAACGACCTGGACACGCCGGCCGAGGTGCTGGCTCGTGTCAAGGTGCCTAAATCCTTCAAGGGAGCCTCACCGAAGGAGCGGATCGAGCTGGCGCGCCGCGCACGTAACGCTGTCGCTAACAGCTCTCAGAAACATCGTCAGGCGTCAGTGGGCTTCGCATTCCCTGGACAGCAGGATGCGACAGAGCGCATCGAGGAGTTGCGTTCTAAACTCAAGGCTCATCCGTGCCATCAGTGCCCCGAGCGGGAACAACACGCGCGCTGGGCCGAACGGTATCAGCGTCTCAAGCGGGATACGGACCGGATCCACGGCGAGATCCAGGCGCGAACCAATTCGATCGCGCGGACTTTCGACCGTGTGCTGCACGTTCTTGAAGAAGTCGGCTACGTCAAGGGCAGGGGCCAAGAAGCTCGGGTCACGGATGCCGGCACAGTGATGTTGCGCATGTACGGCGAACGCGACCTGCTGACGTGCCTCGTGGCCAACACGGGCCTGTTTTCTGGTTTGTCTCCGGCCGCGATGGCGGCCGCCGCGACGATGTTTGTTTTCATGCCTAAGCGCGATGCGGATGTGGTTCCGCACGTATGGCCGACCGCTGTGCGTCCCATCTGGGATGAAGCCGTCAGCATCGCTGAGGAGCTCACTCATCTCGAGAAGAAGCACCACATCGAACCCACGCCGGCACCGGACTGTTCGCTCGTTCAGCCGATGCACAGCTGGGCGATGGGCGAAGACCTCGCTGACGCGCTGTTCGCCTCGCCGATCGAGGCCGGCGATTTTGTGCGTTGGGCTAAGCAGACCATCGATTTTCTGGGTCAGATCGCGAGCAACGAGGCGATCGCACCAGATGTGTGTGCGACCGCATCGGCCGCCGCAGACCTGATCTCGCGAGGCATCGTGGATGCGTCATCGGTGATTGAAGAAGCGTTAGAAGAAGAGGAAACAGGTGACTAAGCCGGTCATGTACGTCGGCGCTGCGATTTACGCGCCGGAGGACCCGTTCGCCACAGCGATGTTGGTTGAGAACGGAACCATCGCGTGGATGGGAACCCACGCTGCCGCGAAGAGCATCATGTCGGACGCGATGACCGTGGTCGATGTAGAGGGGGCGCTGATCGCTCCGGCGTTCGTGGATTCGCACGCGCACATCACCGAGACGGGCCGGCACTTGGCAACCCTCCAGCTGGATCATGTCCGCTCCAAGCAGGAGTTTCTCGACGAATTGTCCCGCTACGCTAAGGGCCTTGATCCCAAGCAACGCGTGCTGGCTTCCGGTTGGGACGAAACCCTGTGGGACGATCCAGGGGCACAGGACAGCTCCGATGCTGATGCGGATGCCGACGCGAATGCTGCAGTCTTGCCGACTGTCGCGGAGCTGGACCGTGCTGTGGGCTCGCGCCCGGCGTACGTGCTTCGCCGGGATCTGCACACGGCTCTCGCTTCGAGCGCGGCGCTGACTGCGGCCGGGCTTGAGGTTCCATCCGGGGATCTTGACGGTGCATGGATGAGCGAGCATGAACATCACGTTCTGCGCGAGTGGGCGCTCACTGCAAGCGACGACGAACTCCGCTTATGGCAACGCGCAGCTCTGAGCAGCTTCGCGAAAACCGGGCACGCGCTGGTCACGGAGATGTCGGCGCCGCACGTGTCGGGCCGCCGGGACCTCGATGTTCTGCTCGCCGCGGGAGAGGAAGAAGCGCAGGCGCTCCCGTCGGTACATGCGTTCTGGGCGCAGCTTGTCGAGACCGAAGCGGAAGCGCGCGAGCTTGCCGACTCTTTCACCTCCAACAGCCGCTACCGGTGTCTGGCGGGCATCGGCGGGGACTTGTCGATGGACGGCTCGATCGGCGCCTACACGGCGGCTTTGCGGCACGACTATGCGGATGCGCCGGGGGAGAAGGGGCAACTACTGTTGACCCCGCAACAGGTTGCTGCGCACGTGATTGCGTGCGTCAACGCTGGCATTCCAACCGGTTTCCACGCGATCGGTGACGCCGCTTTGGACGCTTTGCTCGAGGGGTACAGGTGCGCCGCTGAGGAGGTGGGCGCGCGGGCTATCCGTCAGCAGCGTCACCGCATCGAACACGCTGAGATGTTGGAGGCCCATCACATCGAGGCGATGTTGGAGTTTGGCCTGACCGCGAGTGTTCAGCCTCGTTTCGATGAGTTGTGGGGCCACGCGGGCGACATGTATGAGGCTCGCCTTGGCGTTGAGCGTGCGGCAAGCATGAACCCGTTCGGTTCGCTATCTGCGGCAGGCGTGCCGCTCGTGTTTGGCTCGGATGCGCCGGTGACTCACGCTTTGCCGTGGAAGACGATTCGGTCCGCTATGCATCACCACGATGCGGGACAGACTCTTCCCGCACGCGCAGGTTTCCTCGCGCACACGCGCGCCGGCTACCGTGCACTCAACATCCCTGACCCAACCGCTGGTGTATTGCGTTGGGGTGCCGCTGCGACGTTCGCGATCTGGGAGCCGAGCGAGCTCATCGTGGGGTCGACTGACCTTTCACGAACCAGTTTCTCGACGGACGCGAGAGCCCGTACCCCGATGCTTCCGGACCTTGAAGCCGATTCCTTGCCGGAATGCTGGGCTACCGTTCGTCACGGCGAGATCCTGTGGGACGGCAAGGGCTTGCACGGTGAACTTCACAGCGGATCGGAAGGGCTAGAATGACCACTGTGCGTGTACTGACTATCATCCCTACCTACAACGAGATCGAGACGCTCGAAAGCATTGTCAAGCGGGTCCGTTCAGCTGTACCGGACGTCGACATTCTGATCGCTGACGATAATTCCCCGGACGGTACCGGCAAACTTGCCGATGAGATCGCGGAGCATGACTCTCAGGTTTTCGTTCTGCATCGTCCTGGTAAGCAGGGCCTCGGCGCTGCTTACCTTGCAGGTTTCGAGTGGGGCAAGGAACGCGGCTACGACGTCTTGATCGAGTTGGATGCGGATGGCTCGCATCAGCCGGAACAGTTGCCTCGTTTGCTCCGTGCGATTGAGCGCGGCGCGGCTGCAGTGATCGGTTCCCGTTGGGTGCCTGGGGGAGAGGTCAAGAACTGGCCTGCGTCCCGCAAGGTTCTTTCGAAGGCGGGATCGTTTGTTTCCCGTTTCTTCTTGGGGCTCAATCTCAAAGACATCACTGCAGGCATGCGTGCCTACAAGGCTGAGATTCTTACGGATGAGTTGCTCGGTTCGATCGAGTCCGTGGGCTACGGATTCCAGATCGATATGACGTTCCAGATTGCGTTAGCTGGCCACAAGATCGTGGAGGTTCCCGTGACCTTCATCGACCGTGAGCTGGGTGAGTCGAAGATGAGCGGCAACATCATCGTTGAGGCGCTACTGAACGTGGTCAAGTGGGGTTTGAAGGCTCGCGCCAAGAAGCTCGCGAGCTTGCTTAGAGGTTAGAAGTCCACGGCTAGAAGCCTGCGACTTGTAACGTTAAGCGTGTGGGCGGTGTCGACATCCAATGTCGACACCGCCCACACGCTTAAGTTCAGGGGAAGCGTTTACTTCTTTGAATTCACTTTTTTGGCTTCTCTCCGCGGGCTTCGCGGAGCTGGTTCAAGCGGTCCTTGAGGATCACTTCAAGCTCGTCGAACGAGCGGCGTTCAAGCAGCATATCCCAGTGGGTGCGGACAGGCTTTTCCTTGGTCGGTTCCTCTTCGCCACCGTCAATCCGCTTAGCCTTCTTGCCGGTCTTGGTGTACCAGACGGTAGGTACTTCGGCTTCGAGGGCGAATACGACGTCCATGCGTTCGCCGTCTTCGGTCTCGTATGTCACGGTCTGGCGTGCTGCAGGTTCAACGCCTGCTTCGGACTCCATCGACTGAGACCCAAGACGCATACCGCGTAGGCTGCGATCGCTCACACATTCTCCTCAGTGTTAGCTTGTCGTGATGATTCATTCTCCGGGTTCAACAACGGTGAGTGCGAGATTATTCCCGCACTCACCGTTATACCTGGAAAAGTAATGCCTTAGTTCTTCTCGGCGTTAGTTTTTCTCGGCGTTAGTTTTTCTCACCGGGCTCGGCAGAGCCATCCGTGTCAGCAGAGTCTGCGCCGAACGCGCTACCGAAGCTCGCCCCAGTCGCACCGAACGCGTTGCCGAGGCCCTTCATGGCGTCGGTCACGTCGGTCGGGATGAACCACAGCTTGTTGGACTCGCCTTCGGCGATCTTAGGCAGCTGCTGCAGGTACTGGTAAGCAAGCAACTTAGGCGACGCATCAGCCGAGTGGACGGCCTCGAAGACGTTGCGGATCGCTTCAGCTTCACCCTGCGCGCGCAAGACAGCGGCTTTCGCTTCACCTTCAGCCTTGAGGATCTGAGCCTGGCGCTCACCTTCAGCGGTCAGAATCTGGGACTGCTTGACACCCTCAGCGGTGAGGATCGCGGCGCGGCGGTCACGTTCAGCGCGCATCTGCTTTTCCATCGAGTCCTGAATCGACATTGGCGGGTCGATCGCCTTGAGCTCTACGCGGGATACGCGGATGCCCCACTTGCCGGTCGCCTCGTCGAGGACGCCACGGAGCTGGCCGTTGATGCGGTCACGGGAGGTCAGCGCTTCTTCAAGGTTCATGCCACCCACGACGTTACGCAGGGTAGTGGTGGTCAGCTGCTCAACCGCGCGGATGTAGTTCTCGATCTCATAGGTCGCGTCCTTCGCGTTGGTCACCTGGTAGTAGACGACCGTGTCGATGTTGACCACGAGGTTGTCTTCGGTGATGACAGGCTGCGGCGGGAAGGTCTGGACCTGTTCACGCAGGTCGATGACCGGGCCGAGGCGGTCGATGAAAGGAACCACAAGCGTCAGGCCGGCTTTAGCTGTGCGGTGGTAGCGACCGAGGCGCTCAACAATGCGTTCGCGGGCCTGCGGGATGATGTGGATGGACTTGACGAGGACGATGAGCGCAATGATCACGACCACGAGCGCAACAACGAGCGCCGGGGAGATGAATGGCTCCGAAGAGGATTCAAACGGTGACATGTTTTAGCTTTCGTATGTCCGGACAGGGGAGATGTAGGCGGTTGCACCCTGGACACGATCGATGACGACGTGTTCGCCGGGTGCGATGCCTTGAGCGAGGGTCGTGCGGGCGGTCCAGGTGTCGCCGTGAATGCTGATCAGCCCGGTGTGGTGGGTGACACGCTCTAACACGACGGCGTGGCTGTTGATGAGGCGGTCAACATTGGAACGCCCGTCTGACGTTCGTTTACGCAACATCCGCATCGCGAACGGACGTAGCGTCAACATGAGGATCAGCGAAACCGCGCTGAACACGATGAGCTGGAGCCAGAACTCGGCATCTGCCAGCGCAGTGAAGGTCGCGACGAGGGCGCCCCCTGCAAGCATCGCGAACCATAAATCGAGCGATAGCATTTCGATGCCCAGCAACAGGAGCATCACGACGAGCCAGAAGGCCCACCCGTTTTCGAGGATCCATTGCATCATGGCTTTATTTTGGCATGAGTCGATCTTTTATGGGAGGTTATGCGGGCCTTATGCGAGATTTTGCGTAAAGACGCTGACTTGAACGTTGCACGTGACGCTCAGCTGAGCCAGCTCGGTTTCGTCAGGCGTGAGCTCGATCGATTCTCGTTCAATGCGTTGGGTGATCTCAGCCCGGCTCTGGTGGTGGCCGGCAGGTCCCATGTGCGCTAGCGCGGCAACCGCATCGTGAGTCAGCTGCATCGAACGTTTGATGGTGTATTCGCCGGACAGCGCGAAGCCGTGGCGGTCGGCTTCCTCAACAAGCTGTTGTTGCTTGTGTTCGTGAATCTGTAGAAGGCCCGCGAGCTCTCGTACTTCCACGAGGTGTTCGGGTAGGGGAGTCACTACGATCAGAGCGCCCTCGGCCTTGAGGACTCTGTGAAACTCTGCCCAGTTGCGCGGCGCAAACACGCTGAGGATTGCGTCGGCACAATGCGAAGCCACGGGCCACGCGCGCCACACGTCCCACACGAGCGACAATGTGCCCTCGACCTGCGCGGCACGCTGGGCGGCCGCCGGCGACATATCGAATCCGAGCCCACGCGCGTATCCTGCAAGCCCGTCCAAAGCGTGCTTGAGGTAATAGCCCGTGCCGCATCCGGCGTCGAGCACGAGGGGAGAGGCGCATGAATCATTATTCGCGATGGTGTGACCCGCGTGTTCCGCGATGGCGGTGCGGATGGTTTGTGCGATGGGTTCGTAGTGCCCGGAATCGAGGAACTCGACCCGTGATGCGACCATCTCGCGGGTGTCCGGCGTGAATGAGGTGCCGCGTCCCGTCAGTAGGTTGATGTGGCCTTGGCGCGCCGCGTCGAATCGGTGGCCCTCAGCGCACGATGCGAAGGTCGGCTTACCGTTTTCCTTGCGGTGAACGGTTAGCGGCGCTGAGTCGGTGCCGCATACGGGGCACGTGAGTGGCCAGGGAGCGGTGCTCGCTGCAGTGTTTGTATTATCTATTGTCATCAATTGAACCCTTGTGTAAGGGGAGTGGGAGCGATAGAATCGCTTTAGAAGTGCAACGCTTCCCGGGCTTCGTCGGCCGTTGGTGAAGCCCACATGTGCGCGTAGTTCTCATCGGTGCAGATACTGCGGATATGGGCCTTGTCGATGTAGATGATGCCGGCGAGGTGGTCGGTTTCGTGTTGGAAGATGCGGGCTTGCCAGCCTGAGAGTTCGCGCGTGTGTCGTTCTCCGTCAAGGCCAAGCCAGGTCGCGCGGATATCGGCTGGGCGTTCGACCGCCGCGGTGTAACCGGGCATCGAGAGGCAACCTTCGTAATGTGTCGCGGTGCGGGTTCCGATTGGCTCATAGGACGGATTGAGTACGACCATGAGTTCGAGCTTTTCGCGCTCGCGCGCTTGAGCGAAACCTTCTGGGATGTCGCACATGTCCTCAAGGACCGCTAGACGCAAGTTCACGCCAACTTGAGGTGCTGCGACACCAACGCCTGGCGCATCGTGCATTGTGGCAACCATGCGGTCGACGAGCTCACGCAACTCAGGTGTATCGTTGCCGTCCCAGTCGTTGCAAAGCTGACGTAAAACTGGATCGCCGACGTGCACGAGTGGCAATGGCTGTACGGTCTCGTCGTGTGTTTCGTCGTCGCGTGTTTCATTGAGTTCAGAGGACATGTGCATCATTATCGCACTGTGTGTACGCATCATCGGCGCGTTCTCGGCATCCTATATGAAACGCCGATAATCTACATTATGTCAAGTAGTGCTGAGAGGCGCGCCCCGGCAACGAGATGTTCCCTCATGTGACGCTCCGTGCGCCCCTCTCCCGCATAGACTTATGAGTATGCAACGTTTCGTGTGGATCCTGTGGCTCATTGTTGACCTCGCGCTCATGGTTGTCTTTGCAACCACTGGTCGTAGTTCGCACAACGAGGAACTCAGCGCAGGCGGCATTTTCAAGGTCGCATGGCCGTTCATGGTTGCCGTACTGATCGCATTCGCTGTGACGCGTGGTTGGGAAACTTACTGGAAAATCTGGCCGCACGGTTTTATCTATTGGGGCCTCGTCGTCATCCTGGGCATTTTGCTACGTGTTATCGCCGGCTCGACCGCGGCCTTGCCATTCATCCTCGTCACCGCAGGTGTGCTTTTCTTGTTCCTGATTGGCCGGCGCATGATCAGCGGTCTGTTTATGCGCCACCGTGTCTAGTAAGAACTGTCTAGTAGGGAATGTCGTCTAGCGGGCGAGACCGTCTCGCGCACAACACACCCGCCACTTCCCTACCGTTTCCCATAATTTACGTGTCTATGCGCCGCGTTCGTTTTTCGCGCGTAAAGTGGCTAACAGGACTTGGCTAACAGGATTTAGATAAGGATTGTCATGATTACTGCATTCGTCATGATCGACGTTGAAGCCGATCGCATTCCAGAAACGGCTCAGGAGATTTCTGAGCTCGAGGGCGTATCTGAGGTTTATTCCGTTGCAGGTGGCGACTGGGACCTCATCGCGATCGTCCGTGTCATGAACCACGAAGACCTCGCCGAGGTTATTCCGAACCATCTCAACAAGGTTCAGGGTGTCGTGTCCACGACCACAAACATCGCCTTCCGTGCTTTCTCGCAGCACGATCTCGAAGCCGCGTTCTCCCTTGGCCTCGAGTAAATCGAATAAGCGCTATTCCCATTAACGCGTGGAGGCGTGGCTAGCTCCGGAACGAGCTAGCCACGCCTCACTGTTTGCTAGGCCATTTGTTCCTAGGTCTTATCCCCTAGGTCTGCCGTTGAGCTTTCCTAAATTGCTTAGCTTTCTTGGGTTGCAGATACCCATGCTTCGAGCACCTTCTGAGCGGCGCCCGAATCGATCGATTCCTCTGCGGCGGAGTACTTCGCTGCAATCCGATCTTTGAAAGAGCCTGTTGCGTCCTGATCGAAAGCAACCAGTGCGGCAGCTGCGTTGAGCAGAACCGCATCGCGAATAGGGCCCTTCTCCCCCGCCAAGACATCGCGCACCACCTGAGCATTGTGATCAGCGTCCGCGCCGCGCAAGTCGTCCAGGGTGGCCCGCGGAACACCGATGTCCTGAGCATCAAACATAAAGGTTTCGATGTTGCCGTCACGGACTTCCCACACCTTATTAGACGCGGTGGTTGTGAACTCATCGAGGCCATCTTCGCCGCGGAACACGAGCCCCCGCTTACCGCGCTTGGCCAGAACGCCAGCCATGATCGGCGCCATTGGAGCGATCGCGCAACCAATCACAGACGCGCTCGGGTCCGATGGGTTGGTGAGCGGACCCATGAAGTTAAATGCCGTCGGCACGCCAAGTTGCGCTCGTGCAGGAGCGGCAAACCGCATCGATGGGTGGAATACCTGAGCGAAGCAAAACGTCAGTCCAGCCTTCTCCAGAACAGATAGGAGCTTCTCCGGTTCGATGTCGAGCCGGACTCCGAGCGCCCCGATCACGTCAGCTGAGCCCGACGAGCTGGATGCTGCACGGTTACCGTGCTTGACGACGCGCGCGCCCGCACCAGCGCAAACCAGCGAAGCCATCGTCGAAATATTGACGGTGTTCTGGCGGTCACCGCCGGTGCCGACGATGTCGAGGGTCTCACCCGTTACATTGAGCGGACGAGCGGCCGCGACCATCGAATCAACGAGGCCTGTGAACTCATCAACCGTTTCACCTTTCGACCTCAATGCGGTCAAGAAGCCTGCAACCTGAGCGTCGGTTGCGGAACCTTGCATAATCTCCCGCATCGCCCAGGCGGCCTGACTTGTCGAAATGTCACGACCATCAATAAGGGGTGCGAGGATCTCGGGCCAGGTGAAAGTTTCATTAGTCATCGTCACGTGGCCAGATTACAAGGTCACGTGGCAACAAGCGGTGAACGTGACGACAATCATGTAACTCTTTCCGGTTAATGGCCACCTAGTGCTTTATAAGACTGACAGCGACATGCCGGAGCCTATGTTGCGAAACCTTCAAAAGCCCGTGAGTAAGCGGTTAAACGGTCATGCAAGACATCTGAAGCGGCGTGCCGTTGGGCAAAATCGATCTAAATAGGGATAATGGATCCGTGACCACTGCGACTTCATCACTCAGCAAGCAGGGGCAGGCCATTCCTCGCCGCCCCAACATGGTGGCCGTCGGAACCATCGTTTGGCTGTCGTCCGAACTGATGTTCTTCGCGGCTCTCTTTGCCATGTATTTCACCCTCAAGGCCACAAGGCCAGACGTCTGGGCTGCGGATACCCAGCACCTGGCCTTCCCTCTTGCCTTGATTAACTCGACGATCCTCGTGCTTTCGTCGTTCACGTGCCAGATTGGTGTGAACAAGGTTGAAGCACACGGTAAGCCTGCGGTTCCGCGGCGTACCGGTGGAATCTTCGAGATCAGCAAGTGGGGGCTGGCGGAATGGTTCATCCTGTCGTTCCTGATGGGTGCCATCTTCGTTGCCGTGCAGTCCTTCGAGTACGCCGAACTTGTACAGGCAGGCGTGACGTTCTCGTCGTCGGCCTTCGGCTCCGCCTTCTTCATCACCACGGGCTTCCACGGCCTTCACGTGATCGGCGGTTTGATTGCCTTCCTGATCGTCATTGGACGTACCTACATGGCACGCAACTTCGGTGCCCATGAAGCGTCCTCTGCCATGGTCGTCTCCTACTACTGGCACTTTGTCGACGTAGTGTGGGTGGCCCTGTTCATCATCATCTACATCCTGAAGTAGTACGCGGCGTAGCCCGTCATCACTTCATTGCCCACAAACCCGAATTGAGGATCCGCACGTGAAGGCTTTGTCCCAGCGCCGGCGATCGCCCCTCGCTCTCCTCGCCTTGCTTGTGCTCGGCTTGGTAGCGACCGGTGGTGTATACACAATTGCCGGTTCCGTAACTTCCGCCAATGCTGACGCCCAGGCTGTCGCCGAGGGTGACGTAGAAAACGGCGGCAAGCTTTTCTCTGCTAACTGCGCAACCTGCCACGGCGTTAACGCCGAAGGCACCCCTGCTGGCCCAAGCCTGATTGGTGTAGGTGCAGCATCAGTTGACTTCCAGGTTGGCACCGGCCGTATGCCTATGCAGATGCAGGGCCCACAGGCTCAGATCAAGCCAAAGCAGTTCTCCGAGCAGCAGACCGCCGACCTCTCGGCTTATGTCGCTTCCCTCGGTGCAGGCCCAGCTATTCCGTCTGACGACGTTCTGGACCACTCCAACCTGACTTCAGAAGAGATCGCTGACGGCGGTACGATCTTCCGCGTCAACTGCGCTATGTGCCACAACGCTGGTGCATCCGGTGGTGCTCTGACCCGCGGTAAGTACGCACCAACCATTCACGGCGTTTCCGAGAAGCACATCTATGAGGCCATGGTCACTGGTCCTCAGAACATGCCAGTCTTCAACGACACCAACCTCCCGCCTGAGCAGAAGCGCCAGGTTCTCGGTTACCTCAAGATGCTTGAGAACGAGGGCAACCCAGGCGGCTTCCCACTCGGTGGTTTGGGTCCTGTGGCTGAGGGTCTGTTCATCTGGACAGGCGGCCTCGCCCTGATCATCTCGTTCACCATCTGGATCACGTCGCGTCGCGCCTAATGATCCACGTGCTCCCCGGCTCCGGCCGGGGACGCATACGTCATCTCCACTTGCACATCTAAGAGAAGGTAGTAAGCCACTATGAGCGACGAACGTCACGGCAACCCGCACACGTCGGGTGCCGTCGATCCGGTCGGTCAGGGGGGAACTTCTAAGGAGTTCCAGAACCCCGGTCTACCGCCGCACACCCCGCGTATCACCGACGTTGATCCGAAGGCTGAAAAGCGAGCATCTCGCCAGGTCTTCGTTTTGTTCCTGATCTCGATCCTGGGAACAATCCTGTTCTTCTTCGGTTACTTCGGTGTCGGCCACACCGGCATCGAAATCGGCACCAAGCTGCGTCTGCAGAACACCCTCATCGGTCTGGGTACCGCATTCGCGATGCTCGGCATCGGTCTCGGCATCATCCACTGGGCTAAGTCCCTCATGCCAGACCACGAGGTCATTGAAGAGCGCCACGAGCTTGCCCCAGAAGCTGGCCGTGCTGAAGCTCAGCAGATGATGGAAGAGATCATTGAAGAGTCCGGTATGAGCCGCCGTAAGGTCCTCACCGGTACCCTCATCGGTGCAGCAGCAATCGCACCGCTGCCAGCGATCTTCATGTTCCGCGACCTTGACCGCAGCAAGAAGACCGCAAACCAGATGGTCGACCAGCTTCGTCACACGATGTGGCACGAAGGTGTTCGCCTGGTTCGTGACCCTTCCGGTCTGCCAATCAAGGCTTCCGACATCCAGATCGGCTCCGCAGTACACGTCATCCCTGAAGGCCTCAACGAGCTCAAGGAGAACAAGCTCAACGAAAAGGCCAAGGCTGTTGTGCTGGTCATGCGCCTGTCTGAAGAGAAGATGCACATCTCCCCTGGCCGTGAAGACTGGCACGTCAACGGCATCGTTGCATACTCCAAGATCTGCACCCACGTCGGTTGCCCGATCGCACTGTACGAGCAGCACACGCACCACCTGCTGTGCCCATGCCACCAGTCGACGTTCGACCTCACGCAGGAGTGCAAGGTTGTCTTCGGCCCGGCGTCGCACGCTCTGCCGCAGCTTCCAATCACCGTTGACGATGAAGGCTTCCTTGTCGCCCGTAGCGACTTCCAGGAGCCTGTCGGCCCGAGCTACTGGGAGCGTGGTTGATCACTATGACCAACACAGTGACTGAATACCAGGCAAAGACCAAAACTGGTCGCATTGCCAACTTCGTTAACACCCGTACCGGCGCTCAGGCGCTTGTCAAGGAGTTCGGCCGCAAGGTCTTCCCAGACCACTGGTCATTCATGTTCGGTGAGGTTGCCCTCTACTCGTTCGTGATCCTCCTGCTGTCCGGTACGTTCCTGACGTTCTTCTTCGATCCATCGATGACGCACGTCACCTACACCGGCTCCTACCCTGGTCTCCAGGGCATCGGCATGTCGGCGGCCTACCACACCGCACTCGACCTCTCGTTCGACGTTCGCGGTGGCCTGTTCATGCGCCAGCTGCACCACTGGGCTGCACTGCTCTTCGTAGCTGCAATGTCCGTTCACATGCTGCGCGTGTTCTTCACCGGCGCGTTCCGCCGTCCACGTGAACTGAACTGGGTTGTCGGTTGCGTACTGCTCATCTTGGGCCTCGCGGCAGGCTTCACCGGCTACTCCCTGCCAGACGACCTCCTCTCCGGTAACGGTCTGCGCATTATCGACGGTGTTATCAAGGCGATCCCGGTCGTCGGTACCTACATCTCGATGTTCCTGTTCGGTGGCGAGTTCCCAGGCGAACACATCATTCCTCGCCTCTACGTGCTGCACATCCTCGTGGTTCCAGCGATGATCCTCGCAATGATCGTTGTCCACTTGATGATGGTCGTAGTGCACAAGCACACCCAGTACCCTGGCCCAGGCCGCACCAACAACAACGTTGTCGGCTACCCAGTTGGTCCTGTTTACGCAGCAAAGGCTGGCGGCTTCTTCTTCGTCGTCTTCGGTGCGTTGGCATTCATCTCGGGCGTGTTCCAGATCAACGCGATCTGGCACTACGGTCCATACGACCCATCGCCGGTCTCCGCTGGTACTCAGCCTGACTGGTACATCGGTTGGGTTGACGGCGCGCTGCGTCTCATGCCAGGTATGCTCGGCGACTTCTCGTTCGAGCGCGTTGTATCGCTCCCTTGGGGTGACAACACCTTCGCATTCGCAGTGCTCTTGCCAGCGCTCGGCCCGGCACTGTTCCTGTTCGCCCTGATGTTCGGCTGGCCATGGATCGAACGCTGGATCACCAAGGACAACCGCGAGCACCACATCCTCGACCGTCCACGTAACGCTCCGTTCCGTACGGCCGTCGGTGTTGCAGGTGTGATTTTCTACTGCGTCATGTGGGCGGCAGCGTCCTCTGACCTCGTAGCAACGCACTTCAAGGTTTCGCTCAACGACGTCACCTACTGGCTACGCGTCCTGTTCTTCCTGGGCCCAATCCTCGGCTTCATCATTACCCGCCGTATCTGCCTCGCGCTTCAGCGCAAGGACCGCGAGACCGTCCTGCACGGTAGCGAATCCGGCATCGTA
Source organism: Pseudoglutamicibacter cumminsii (assembly GCF_016907775.1). NCBI lineage: Bacteria > Bacillati > Actinomycetota > Actinomycetes > Micrococcales > Micrococcaceae > Pseudoglutamicibacter > Pseudoglutamicibacter cumminsii. Next base: position 1,904,912 of record NZ_JAFBCO010000001.1, read on the forward strand.
CTGATGAGCCCAGAGGGCGGCTTCCACGAGAAGCACACCCAGCTCAGCGAGTACGACCGCTGGCAGCTGGTCTCCTACAACTCGCCTGCCTACATCCCGGCTCAGCCTGATGAAGACGGCAAGATCACCAAGAAGGAGCGCCGCCGCGCCAAGTGGGCCAAGTTCTTCCTCGAGGACCGCGTCGCACCGGTCACCCCGGCAGAACTCGAAGCAGCTCACGAACACCACGATGAGATCGAAGGATCTGATCACCGTTCGGTAGAGAAGTAAGCTTCAACACCACACAGTCAAAGGGTGGGTTCGAAACTATGGTTTCGAACCCACCCTTTGCGTTACCCGGGCTCTGTCGACAGCATCCTTCCTTCCAAGACTCGCGCTCAACTGGTGTGTATAGTCGTTAAACGTGAACATGTGATCTCCACCCCGCTTCTAACGGCAGCAGTCGGCACGCTATAGGTGCCCATTGTGTTGCTAGAACCTAGCAATGCTCAGGAGATCACTATGCCTTCCATCAAGCTCGATCATATTTCTTTCGCATACGGTTCACACCAGGTACTAGATGAGGTGTCACTCAACGTTGGTGATGGTGAGCGAGCCTTCCTTGTGGGACCCAATGGCTGTGGCAAAACCACGCTCTTGAACGTCGCCTCGGGGCTACTTAAACCAGACAGCGGTCGTTTCACCTCCGGGGTTGTTGGCGCACCGATTCCAGAACCGGAACGCTTCAACGGTACTGTAGCGGAGTATTTTGCGACCGCGTTGGCACCGTTGCATGAACTGTCGCGACGCTTCGAAGAAACCACTGCATCGCTATCTACTGGCGACACCGGCGTCGAGCGCGAATATGACCAGCTTTTGGCAGCGATGACCGCACGCGATGTCTGGTCACTCGAAGCACGCCTAGATGAAACACTTGAAGGCCTAGGTCTAGGGGCGCTTTCTGGTTCTTCGGAGCGTCTGCTCACGAGTCTCTCCCCCGGTCAGCGTGCACGCCTTCACTTAGCTGCGCTGCTCACGCTACGACCAGACGTGCTGGTACTCGATGAACCGACAAATCACCTGGACCGTGAGGCGATCGACTTCCTCACCGCGATGGTCTCCAAGTGGCCCCGCCCTGTGCTTGCAAGCAGTCACGACCGTTTGTTCATTGAGAACGTTGCGACTGTCATCTACGACATGGACATCACGGTTTGGCAAGAGCTGGCCAGAGCCGAAGGCCAAGAGCTTACAGGTGGACTGTTCCGTAACGCTGGCAACTACTCGCAGTATCTAGCTGCGAAAGAAAAAGCTAGGCAATCACATCGTCAAATTCATGCGGAGCAGCAAGCAGATAAACGGCACATACGTGAGCACCGTAACGAGAGCATGAAGATTGCGGGCGGCGGGGTACGCCTCAAGACCGCGACGGGAAAGGCAAAGAAGTTCTTCGCCGACCGCGCAGCCGCGACATCCGTCAAACGCACACGCAACGATGACGTCAAGCTAAAGCGTCTAGAAGAGCGCGAAGTCCGTAAGCCACGAGACTATCAACTCGAACTCAGCATCCCAACTCCAAAGCCACAAGAAGGCCTAGCTCTCAGCATTCGGCACGTTGCTGTCGAGCACCGGCTGACACCGTGCGACCTCGACCTATCTGCCGGTGAACATCTTCTTGTAACTGGCGAAAACGGTGCCGGAAAATCGACTTTGCTGCAGTGGATCGCCACCGCTCAGCCGCCCGAGGGCGTTCTCTCGTCAGGGAGCATAACTCGCAAAGAGTCCGTGACTATGGTTCCGCAACGACTTCCAATGGAAAACGACCCGGGGTTCAATGCTGACATGTGGTGCAACGGTGTGGGCGAGCTCGGTAAGGGCTTCATCCACCCAGCAATGTGGTCTACCCCGATTCCTGAGTTGTCGGACGGAAACCAACGCAGAGCGCAATTAGCTGTTGCCATGTCAGCCCACCCGACAACACTGATCGTGGATGAGCCAACCAACTATCTGGATCTCGACACCATCGAGTCGTTGGAACGAGCCTTACGTGACTGGCCGGGAACACTGATCATAGCTAGCCACGATCGGTGGCTGATAGAGCATTGGCAGGGCCGCCATCTCCACCTGCAGTCATGCAGGTAAAAGCTCTAGTGGCGCCTGAGATCAAGCCTGATCGGGAATGTCTCAGGCCTGTAGAACGTACCGCTGAAGATCACCACGTTATCGCCTGAGAACTGGTGACGCACGATCTGCAGGAGTGCCGCCTTAGAGTTCAGGTTGAGCATCCGCTCCTGCAACAGCGTTGCTGTTACAGCCTCTATCTGCTCCAATGAGCGATCCAACGAAACATTGCATCGTTCCGCTAAGTGCTTTTCGATCTGAGCGCTCGGGCGGCCCTCCAAGAGGCCTGGCACGCGGCGCAATGCCACATACATCTCCTCGACTGCAGCAGGCGCCTCATCGGTGCTATGGAGGCGCTGCAGATACAGGATCTCCTCCCCCGGCTCAATACGTAGCTCACGAGCGAGAAGATTCGTTGCCTTGACAACCTCATGACGGATCAGGCGAACGCTCGGAGTGCGGTGCCGTAAACGCATCTCCTCAGCGAACGTGCGCAACCCGTAAGTAGGCGGTGTTGCTTGAGGCCGGGCTGAACGGGTCCCCCTACCAGGCTGTACCCGCACGTAACCTTCCCGCTCCAACGTCTCTACCGCAGTTCGTAGCGTGGTGCGGGAGACCTGGAGTGCCTCAGCCAGTGGCCGCTCCCCCGGTAGCCGCACACCGGGAGGTATTTGCAGTAGTACACCGCGTAGAGCTTCTGTGAGGCCATCTGAGCGCTTATACGCTTCTCGACTGCGCTGACCACGCTGTGCCGGGCCTTGAGCCCCCATGGGGTGGTGCCGCCACGCGTCAACAAATGCTTGCAGAATCAGGTCAGTGCTTGTGACGACTGATTGAGTATCGTCTCGACGTGAAGCAGAGTCGCTATGTGGATTGTCCGTTGTGCTCTCGGTGATAACTGACGAGTTCTTCATGGAACGTCCTGCCGCAGAAGGTCTGACACGTGAAGATAAGAAACGACGAGGGCTTACGTCTCAACTATATCCACTAAGGCGCGTTCGCATGGTTAAACAGCTGCGGGCTCCCACACCGTAGTGTGGAAGCCCGCAGTCTGAATCAGCTAATGCTTAGTGGCGGTAGGAGCCACGGTTCAGCTCGAAAGCCCAACCAATGACGCCAACTGCTACAGCGCCCAGGCCGATGTAGAAAACCCACCAGCCGATAGCCAGGCCCGCGAAGCCGATAGCTACGCCAGTACCGAGCATGAGCGGCCACCAGGACCATGGGGTGAACTGGCCGTAGATACCAGCACGGTCAGCGATCTCGCCGTCATTGTTGTCTTCAGGAAGATCGTCAGAGAGCTTGGCGTGCTTGTTGAAGTAGTAACCGATCATGCCGGTCATCAGACCGAGCAGCACGAGTGCTGGGAAGCCAACCCACTCTTCAAAGTTGGTCAGGAAACCGTAAACGATTCCGACCGGGATGAAGAAGAAGATGCCAGCAAGGAAAAAGTAACCGCTAGTTTTCATAACCTAATCACTTATCTCCCTGGTCAGCAGGACCGAAGATGGTTGCTACCGCGCCCTTCGGCGTTACACGACCCGAGGCGAGCTCTGGGTGGTGCAGGTCGAGGGCTGGACGCTCGGAGCGAATGCGTGGCAGCGAGTAGAAGTTGTGACGTGGGAGCGGGCAAGGAGTTGCCCACTCGAGCGAGGCACCGAAGCCCCATGGGTCATCAACCTGTACGCGGCGACCGTTGCGATGGGTGATGAATACGTTCAGGAAGAACGGAATCATCGAGACTGCAAGGATCATTGCACCGACCGTGGAGACCTGGTTCATAGCGGTGAAGCCATCCGACTGCAGGAAGTCAGCGTAACGACGTGGCATACCCATGACGCCGAGCCAGTGCTGTACCAGGAAAGTCAGGTGGAAACCGATGAACACGAGCCAGAAGTGAATCTTGCCCAGGCGCTCGTTGAGCATCTTGCCGGTCCACTTTGGCCACCAGAAGTAGAAGCCTGCGAACATCGCGAACACAACGGTACCGAAGATCACGTAGTGGAAGTGAGCCACAACGAAGTAGGTATCGGACACGTGGAAGTCCAGCGGAGCCGAGGACAACGTAATACCGGTGAGACCACCGAAGAGGAAGGTCGTAAGGAAGCCGAGGCTCCAGATCATCGGAGTCTCAAACGTGATGGAACCGCGCCACAGCGTACCGAGCCAGTTGAAGAACTTCACACCGGTTGGCACAGCAATCAGCATGGTCATGAAACCGAAGAACGGAAGCATAACCGAGCCGGTGACGTACATGTGGTGCGCCCAGACTGCCACCGAAAGAGCTGCAATCGCGATGGTCGCGAAGACAAGACCCTTGTAACCGAAGATTGGCTTACGGGAGAAGACTGGGAAGATCTCGGAAACCACACCGAAGAACGGCAGAGCGAGAATGTAAACCTCTGGGTGACCGAAGAACCAGAACAGGTGCTGCCAGAGAATCGGGCCACCGTTGGCGGCGTCGAAGATCTGGGCACCCAAGCGGCGGTCAGCGCCAAGGGCGAACAGTGCTGCTGCGAATGGTGGGAACGCCATGAGGATCAGCATCGAGGTGATCAGCGTGTTCCACGAGAAGATCGACATGCGCCACATGGTCATACCAGGTGCACGCAAGGTGATGATAGTGGTGATGAAGTTCACCGCACCGAAGATGGTACCGAAGCCCTGAAGCGCAAGACCGAAGACCCAGAGGTCACCGCCCAAACCAGGGCTGAAGGTCGTGGATGCAAGTGGGGCGTAACCGAACCAACCGAAGGATGCTGCACCCTGTGGGGTGATGTAACCCGACATCGCAATGAGCGAGCCGAACAGGAAGAACCAGAAAGCCAGAGCGTTCAGACGTGGGAAAGCCACATCCGGTGCACCGATCTGTACTGGCATGAGGACGTTCGCGAAGCCAGCGAAGAGCGGCGTACCGAACATCAGCAGCATCAAGGTGCCGTGCATCGTGAACAGCTGGTTGTACTGCTCCTTGGTGTGCAGAATCTGCATACCTGGCTCGAAGAGCTCAGCACGGATCAGCAACGCCATGACACCGGCGATGCAGAAGAAAATAAACGCAGAGATCAGGTAAAGGTAACCGATCTTCTTGTGGTCAGTCGTCGTAATCCAGTCGACGATGATGCGTCCCTTGGACTTAGGCACCACCGACTGAGCTACGGTGCGAGACTCGTTGGTCGAGTATTCAAATGTTGCCACGAGTCATCACTTCCCTTCTCGGCTCGGCTCTTCTTCGCCGGTCAGACGGTGGTAGGAAGGGTCGTTAGTCGGAGTAACCTCAAGGCGGTTGTACTCCTCCTTCAGGCTGCCCTTCTCCATCTTCGCGAGCTGCTTCTTGAATTCTTCCTCAGAAACAACCTTCACCTGGAAGATCATCTCGGAGTGGTATTCACCACAGAGCTCAGCACACTTACCTGGGTAGGTGCCTTCCTTCTGCGGGGTGAGCCACATGTGGTTCTGCTTGCCTGGGATCATGTCCATCTTCTGAAGGAACGCAGGAATCCAGAACGAGTGGATCACGTCACGCGAGTTCAACTGGAAGTGAACCGGAACGTTAACTGGGAGGTAGAGCGTTGGGAGCTTGGACTCGTCAACGACCTTGCCTGGCTCGTGCACCTGGGTCGTGACCTGGTAGCGCTGTTCGCCCTCGTAGTCGTAGTTGAAGTCCCAAGCCCACTGCTTGCCGTAAACGTTAACGGTCAGCGGAGAGTCAACTGGAGTGTCGACCTTCTGCTGGGTGCGGTGGGTGAAAATAAAGAAGGTCATGACAATGGCGATCGGGACCGCCGTGTAGAAGACCTCGAGTGGCAGCGAGTAGCTCAGCTGCTTTGGATAGCCGGTATCGCCCTTGCGGCGGCGGTAGGCAACGATGCACCACAGAGCCAAGCCCCAGGTAATCACACCGATTACCAGCGAGGCGATCCAGGAGTGATTCCACAGCTCAGCGAGTGCGCGAGTGTGGTTGGTCGTGTCCAGATCTTCCAGGGGCAGGAAGCCATTCTTGGACACGGGGGTGCATCCCGCGAGGGCTAGTGCCCCAACGGCAAGGATCCCGCCGAAGACCTTAGTCTTGACGCGACCGCTGGTCCGAACTTGCGAACTCACAGACGGCCCTTCCTCTTGAGTGTATGCGGATGACGTGATGTGTAAGCGGCGGCCAGTCCTAGAACTGGCACACCTACTCTTATAAGAGAGTACCGCTCTTTGGCTTTCGGCGCACAGTTGGCACGCCGAAAGCACTTAATAGTTGGTCAGTGGAACGAGTCGCCGCATGCGCATGAGCCTGCAGCGTTCGGGTTGTCGATCGTGAAACCGACTTTCTCGATAGAATCCTCGAAATCGACGGTCGATCCCGCAAGATATGGGGCCGACATCTGGTCCACGATGAGTTCAACGCCGTCGAAATCGCGGATGGCGTCGCCGTCCAGGACTCGCTCGTCGAAGTACAGCTGGTAAATCAGTCCAGAGCAGCCGCCCGGCTGAACAGCTACACGCAGACGAAGGTCATCGCGACCTTCCTGCTGAAGCAGTTCACGAACCTTACCGGCAGCGCCGTCGGTCAAAGTGACCTCGTGGCTTGCAGTTTCTGCAGCAGTTGTCATGAGAAAACCTCCATACCCGACACGCAGTGTCTCAGCGTGCCGTGTTTTGTGCGGTGTTCGATGGCGGTTTTTCTACCGCCATCGAACACTCAGTGTTGTCTCTAGTGTAGACCTCGGGTCTTAGCGGTTTGAGGCGCTTGAAGCGAGGTGCGCGAGCAGCAATGCTTCGGAAAGCGTGGCCTTGTAGAAGTCTTCAATGTGAAGTGATTCGTTGGCCGAGTGTGCTCGCGTGTCTGGGTCCTCGATACCTGTGACGAGAATCTCAGCGTCTGGGAAGACTTCCTGCAGATCACCGATGAATGGGATCGATCCACCCAAGCCCATTTCTACCGGCTTGACGTTCCACGCCTGCTCGAGCGCCCACATCTTCGCCTGAGCTGCCGGGGACGATGTGTCGGTTGCAAACGATGGACCAACCTCGGTGGTCTTGTAGGTGATCTGTGCGCCAAAGATGTTCTGCTTTGCGAAGTGATCTTCCATTGCCTTCGCTGCTTGTGCTGGATCCTGTCCTGGGGCCAGACGCACCGATACCTTGCCGCGCACCATCGGGATGATTGTGTTCGAAGACAACGAAACGTTGGTGATGTCCATACCGATGAGCGAAATGGCTGGCTTACGCCACAAGCGGTCTGCGATCGAACCGGTACCAGCGAGCTGCAAGCCATCGAAGACGTTGGCGTCGGCACGGAAATCAGCTTCCTCGTAATCGATCTCAGCGCTGGAAGCGGTCGCGAGTCCCTCTACCGCCACGTCGCCGTTCTCATCGTGAAGGGTTGAGACCAAGCGGGCCGCGATCGTCGGGGCATCCAAAACAGGCCCGCCGAATACACCCGAGTGAACCGCATGCTCGAGTACGCGTACCTCGAACTCACCTGCAGTCAGGCCGCGCAGCGACGTGGTCAGTGCGGGCTGACCTACCTTCCAGTTGCTGGAATCGGCCACGATAATGACGTCGGCCTTGAGGGCATCGCGGTTTTCCTTCAGGAAGTTAGCGAAAGACGGCGAACCGGCTTCCTCCTCCCCCTCGATGAAGTACGTGAGGCCCAAGCCCGTTGCAGCTGCAACCTGATCGACAGCACGCAACGCGCCGAGATGGACCATGATGCCGGCCTTGTCGTCGGCGGTTCCGCGTCCGTACAGACGCCCATCAACCTCAGTTGCCTTCCAAGGGTCCGTGTTCCACAAGTCCAGATCGCCGGTTGGCTGCACGTCGTGGTGTGCGTACATCAGAACAGTAGGCATGCCCTCAGCGGCTTCGCGGCGCGCGATGACCGCAGGGCGGCCCTCTACCCCATCGGGACGGGCGGCCGAAAGGATGCGGACATCATCCAGGCCAGCGGAACGGAAAAGCTCCGCGACAGCCTCGGCCGAGTCAATAACAGGCTGTGGATCGAGGTCATCCCACGCGATCGATGGGATCTCAACGAGTGCGCTGAGCTCATTGATGAGCTGCTCGCGTTGGCCGTCAACTGCGGCGCGAAGCTGATCGATGATCTCAGAAGGCACAGCGGAATGAGTTGGGTTTGTAGGTGTCATAGAACCAACACTAATACGAGCAACGTGTGCAAGAACACGTCGCTGTTCGGTAAACAGTGCAAAGACCGATAAGATAAGGGCCGTGTTTGGTCGTAAAAGGAATGAACAGGCGGGGAACACCCCGGAACCTGTAGTGGAAGAAGACAAGGGCAAGGCACCTGGCGCCAAGAAGGGTCCTACCCCATCGCGCCGAGAACAGGAAGCAAAGAACCGCCGCCCTTTGGTGGGCGGTTCCCCGGCAGTCTCGAAGCAACGGGACCGTGAGCGCCGCGCCGCTGAAGCCGCACGCATCCGTGAAGGCATGCGCACCGGCGATGAGCGTTACCTGCTGGCCCGCGACAAGGGTCCGCAGCGTCGCTATGCCCGCGAGTTCATCGACGCGCGCACATCCATCGGTGAGACGTTGCTCATCGTTGTGGTGCTGTTCCTCGTGACCTCGCTGCTGATGTCTTCGATCCTTCCACCTGAAGCGCAGGCCAACATGGTCTTCATCATGTGGATCTACCTGTTCATCGTGATCGTGGACGGGATCTGGGCTAGCCGCCAGCTCAAGAAGCGCTTGCTCGCGAAGTTCGGCGAAGTCCAAAAGGGGACGATGTGGTACGCGTTCATGCGTGCGCTGCAGTTCCGTCCGATGCGCCAGCCTAAGCCGCAGAATAAGCGCGGCCACTACCCAGAGTAAAGCTCTCGAATCGAGTAGAACTCACCAACTAAGGAGAGCTCACGAGGTAGAAACGGTTCGGGACCCACCTGCATGGTGGGTCCCGAACCGTTTAAGGAGCCTGCTATCGACGCGTGTGCCGAGTTTTACTTCCGGCCATAGGCTTTCTTGAGGGCACGGTTGATGCGGTGCACCCAGAACGGCCCCTCATACAGGAAAGCCGTGTAACCCTGAACCAGATCCGCGCCAGCCTCGATGCGCTCAATGACGTCGTCGCCAGACGTCACGCCACCAACGGAGATGATTGCGATATCTTTCGGAAGGGACTCTCGCAGGATCTCTAGGACCTCGATCGAGCGCTCGCGCAGTGGGCGGCCGGACAAGCCACCCGCGCCGAGAGCCGCAACCTCATTCGTTGGCGTCGAAAGTGGCTCACGCTTGATCGTCGTGTTGGTAGCGATGACCGCATCCAGGCCCAGATCCTGAGCCAAACGGGCTACATCGCGAACGTCTTCGTCCGCGAGGTCCGGGGCGATTTTGACCGCCAGCGGCACGTGGCGATCAGTGACCACCGCATCGGCCTCTTCACGCACCGAGGTGAGCAGCGGACGCAACGATTCGATGTCCTGGAGCATCCGTAAGCCCGGCGTATTCGGCGAGGAAACGTTGACAACCATGTAATCGGCGTACGGAGCCAGCGTGCGAGCCGAAAGACGGTAATCGTCAACCGCGTTCTCGAGCTCAACAACCTTGGTCTTGCCTATGTTCACGCCGATGATCGGGCGGATGCCCGCGCGGCGACTCAAAACCTCACGCGTGCGCGCCAAACGCGGTGCGATCGCGGCCGCGCCTTCGTTATTGAAGCCCATGCGGTTGATGAGCGCCTTGTCCTCCACCAGACGGAACAGACGAGGCTGAGGGTTGCCGTCTTGTGCCTGGCCCGTCACCGTTCCGACCTCGATGTGGCCGAAACCAAGGTTCGTGAGCGCGGTGGTGCCGTCTCCGTGCTTATCGAAGCCAGCGGCCAGACCAAACGCCGAAGGGAACGTCAGCCCCATGACGCGCACAGGCGTCGATGGGCGGGTCCAGCGCCGCAGGACCGCGCCGAGGCCGCACTTCTCGGCCAACTTGATCATCGAAAAACCGATGTGGTGTGCCTTCTCGGCATCCATGCCCGAGAAGGCAAGCTTAAAAAACGTAGGGTAAAAACGCATCAAGCAACTTCCTGATCAACACAACTGCTCGGATCACAACAACGCTCACAATGCATGAGCTAAACCTCTGTCCCACCTGAGTTGGCCGGCGCCGCATCATGCGGAGAATTCAACGAAACCGGCTTATTCACCGCACCACCAAACCGGCGATCCCGCGAAACATACTGCTCTAAGGAATCCCAGAACACTTCGCGGTTCATGTCCGGCCACAACGTATCTAGGAAAACCAATTCGGCGTACGCGGACTGCCACAGCAAGAAGTTCGAGATGCGCTGCTCCCCTGAGGTACGCAAGAACAAGTCGACGTCGGGCAGGTCCGGCTGATACATCCGCGCTCCCAGCGCTTTCTCCGTGATCCCTCGCGCAGAGACCGCACCGGAAGCGTAATCGGATGCCAAAGCCTGGACTGCGTGCATGATCTCGGAACGGCCGCCGTAATTGACGCACATCACTAGATCCATCACGGTGTTGTTCCGTGTCATCTCTTCGGCAGTCTGCAACTCAGAAATGACGGACTTCCACAACCGGCCAGGTTCACCGGACCAGCGGACACGAACACCCCACTCGTTCAACGTGTCACGCTGCCGACGCAAAACATCGCGCGAAAAGCCCATCAGGAAGCGGACTTCTTCAGGGCTGCGCTTCCAGTTCTCCGTAGAAAACGCGTACACCGAAACATGCTTGATGCCGGCCTCAATAGCGCCAGCAACAACATCCAGAAGCGCCTGCTCCCCCGCCCTGTGCCCCTCTGTGCGTGGCAGGCCCCGCTGATTCGCCCATCGGCCGTTGCCATCCATCACGATGCCCACATGACGAGGCAACAAAGACTTCTTATATCCCGGAGCGAAGCGGACAGGCCCCTCGCCAGGGGCGGGAACCGAAGCGGAAGAAACATCAGCCACTATGAGCGCAAACCTCCGACCTAAACTTCCTGCGCGCGATCCAGCACGCTCAACGACTTAACAGACCGTTCGAGGTGCCACTGCACATATTGTGTCACGATCTCACCGGCCTGCCGCATCGTTGCCTGATCGGCGCGCTGAACCCTTTCCCACTCCCCCGTGTTCAAGGCATCCAGCAGGTCCATGACCTCAGGCGAGGGACTGCGGGAGCCAGCGGGACGGCAATCGGGGCACACAGCTCCACCCAGCGGAACGTTGACGCTGCGATGAGAGCCAGGCATACCGCATCGAACGCATTCAGCGAACGACGCCGCCCAGCCAGCCACGGCCAGCGAACGCAGAATATAGGAATCCAGCACAGCGAACGGATGCAATTGGCTGTTCGCCAACGCGTTAAGCGCCCCGTAGAGCAGCGTGAACTGCGTGTGGGTCGAATCCGCATCATCACGCGTGAGCTTTTCGGCGACCTCAACCATGACGGCGGCGCAACTGTAGCGAACATAGTCCGCGCTCAACGCAGCGCCGTAAGCCTCCACGATTTGAGCCTGTGTCACGGTGTCCAGGTTCCGGCCCTTAGCGAACTGAGCGTCGATGATCATGCCCGGTTCCAGCACCGCACCGAACCGCGAGGACGTCCGACGGACACCCTTCGCGACAGCCCTTACCTGGCCGTGCGCCTGCGTCAGCAACACCACGATGCGGTCAGCCTCCGCGAGCTTGTAATGGCGCAACACAACAGCGCGATCCCTGAAGGATCGCGCCGAGAAAGTTGAACCACGGGCCATATCTACACCCTATATACAGGAGCTGACACACGTGCGGGTGGGGTGCGCGGTTGAATACGCACCCCACCCACACGGACTCAATGATTGATTACGATGCGGAAGCGGCTGCCGCCTGGCGGTCGCGGATCGCGCGGTTGACAGCGGAGATCACAGCGTTCAAGCCAGCGAGCGTCGTGTTGGTGTGGATGCCCACACCCCACAGGATGCGGCCATCAACTGCGGCCTCGATGTACGCGGCAGCGCGAGCGGCGCCACCGGCCTCGAGCGCATGCTCGGAGTAGTCCATGACACGCACATCGACGCCTTCTGCGTTGAGCAGGTTCACGAGGGCGTCGATCGGTCCGTTACCGGACGAGGCACGGACACGCTCGATACCATCGATCTCCATGGTCGCGGTGAGCTTGACTGAATCGTTCGACTCGTGCGCGCTCTCGACGTTGAGCAGACGGAAGTAACCCCACTGCTCGTCATCTTGCTTGGCTGGCAGGTACTCGTCAGTGAAGACGTTCCACAGCTGCTCGGACGTGACCTCGGTTCCAGAGGTCTCCGTGTGCTTCTGGACGACCTGGGAGAACTCGACCTGGTGTCGACGTGGCAGATTCAAACCGTAGTCCGCCTTCAGCAGGTACGCGACGCCGCCCTTACCGGACTGCGAGTTCACGCGGATCACAGCCTCGTAGGTGCGGCCCACATCGCGCGGGTCGATCGGCAGATAAGGAACAGCCCACACCATTTCGTCGACGGTCTTGCCGGCTGCCGCGGCATCGGCCTCCATGGCTTCGAAGCCCTTCTTGATCGCATCCTGGTGCGAACCGGAGAACGCGGTGAAGACCAAGTCGCCGCCCCACGGGACACGCTCTGGGATCGCCATCTGGTTCGCGTACTCGACCGTGCGGCGGATCTTGTCCATATCGGAGAAATCGATCTCAGGGTCAACACCCTGGCTGAACATGTTCATGCCCAGCGCGACGAGGTCGACGTTACCGGTGCGCTCACCGTTACCGAACAAGCAGCCTTCGATGCGGTCCGCGCCAGCCATGTAGCCCAGCTCCGCTGCAGCGACGCCGGTTCCGCGGTCGTTGTGCGGATGGAGCGAGAGGATGATGGATTCGCGGTTCTTGAGGTTGCGGTGCATCCACTCGATCGAGTCCGCGTACACGTTAGGGGTCGCCATTTCGACCGTTGCAGGCAGGTTGATGATGATTGGGTTTTCCGGTGTTGCGCCGAATTCTTCGACGACCTCGTCAACGATACGGCGCGCGAACTCGAGCTCAGTACCCGTGTATGACTCCGGTGAGTACTCGTAAATGATCTCGGTGTCACCCGACATCTGCTCTTCGTATTTCTTGCACAAGCGCGCACCGGTCAAAGCGATGTCGACGATGCCGTCCTCATCCTGGCGGAAGACGACGCGGCGCTGAAGGATCGAGGTCGAGTTGTAGAGGTGCACAATCGCGCGGTGAACGCCGTCGAGGGCTTCAAAGGTACGCTCGATGAGGTGCTCACGCGACTGCGTCAAAACCTGAATCGTGACGTCTTCAGGGATCAGGCCGTTGTCGATCAGATGGCGTACGAAATCAAAATCGGTTTGCGAAGCGGCAGGGAAACCAACCTCGATCTCCTTGAAACCCATCTCAACCAACAGCTGAAACAGCTTGAGCTTGCGGTCGGTATCCATCGGGTCGACGAGCGCCTGGTTACCGTCGCGCAGGTCGACTGCGCACCAACGCGGTGCCTTAGTGATCTTCTGGTCAGGCCACGTACGGTCCGGCAGGTCAACAGTGATCTGCTCGTGGAAAGGGACGTACTTGTGGATTGGCATGCCGGATGGCTGCTGAAAATTCTTCACGGTTTAGCTCCTGTAGACAACGTAGGTGCAACGGCCGGGCGCGAAAGTTTCCGCAACAAAAGACTCCGCGACGAGATTCGGCCGAAACGTTGATCTACAACGTGCCTACCGAGCATGATTGCTCAGGTTCAGGACTCTGGCATCTCGTCGCGGCAAGCAAGAAGAAGCATGCGCACCGTGATCATGTTTACAAACCTAACACTCGCCTCAAGTGCGTCGCATATTCATGACGAAACAGCGTTAGAACCCGAAGCGATCCCTTTAGAAGCCGAAACGATCTAGGTGTCGGGCGTCGCGCTGCCAGTCCTTGGCGACCTTAACCCGGATGTCGAGGTAGACCTTGGTTCCGAGCATCGCTTCGATCGAGCGGCGGGCGCGTTGCCCAACGTCGCGCAACCGCGAGCCACGCTTTCCGATCACGATGGCCTTCTGCGAGTCGCGCTCAACGTACAGCGTCGCGTAGATGTCGGTCAGCGGGTTGTCTTCGGGGCGGTCTTCGCGCGGTTCCATCTCTTCGATGGTCACAGTCAGGGAGTGCGGAAGTTCCTCGCGGACACCCTCAAGAGCCGCTTCGCGAATGAACTCCGAAACGAGCTTGAGCTCAGGCTGGTCCGTGACATCGCCGTCAGGATACAGCGGCGGAGAAACCGGCATGTGTTCAGCCATTACGTTTTCAAGCGCGTCAAGCTGTTCGCCCTTAACCGCGGAGACAGGCACGATGTCCTTGAAACCGCCGGGCAACAGCTCGTCCCCCATCGCCTGGACCTCGAGCAAGTGGTTCGCGACCCTCGCCTTGTCAACCGTGTCAGTCTTAGTCACGATCGCGATGACCGGCGTGCGCTTAACCTTGGCGAGCTGTTCAACGATGAACCGATCCCCCGGTCCTACAGCCTGATTTGCGGGCGTGCAGAAACCGATGACATCGACTTCCCGCAAAGTGTCTTCAACAAGGTTGTTGAGCCGGTGCCCCAACAACGTCCGCGGGCGGTGAATACCCGGAGTATCAACCAGGATGAGTTGAAAATTCTCGCGATGGACAACACCGCGGATCGTGTGCCGGGTTGTCTGTGGCTTATTCGACGTGATCGCGATCTTCTGCCCCACCAACGCGTTAGTCAGCGTCGACTTTCCTGCATTAGGGCGGCCAACAAGGGAAATAAAACCTGCGCGGAAATCGGAACTTGAAGTCATCTAGTGGCGCTCGCTTTCACGGTTCGTCGAAGTCCGCGGAGCTTTCCTAACGGACCCATCTTCACTGTCCAGTGTGCCACGCGATGCCTTGTGGCCTTCCCTCGCATCATGCTCATCTGTTCGCTCGGCACGCAGGCGTTCATAGCGTTGCATCGTGGACTCGTCGTCATCCCCGCCAAAGTCATCAACGAACTCATCGGCAGAGCCCTCCGGATCAAAGCCACTCGAAACTCGCGGCTCGACCTCGGTAACCCTGATCTTGCCGGGACGGTTGCGGCGGCCTTCAAGGGTCATGACTTCTAGACGCAAACCATCGATTTCAGCAACGGAACCCACAATCGGGACCTTGCCGATGAGCTTGCCGATCAAGCCAGCCACTGTGTCGACATCCTCATCGCGCAACTCGCGGTCAAACAGCTCACCGAGGTGCTCAATCTGGAAGCCCGCATCGACTTCGTAGCTGCCGTCCTCGAGTTGCGTGTAATCCGGTGTATCCGTGTCGTATTCGTCGTCGATGTCGCCGACAAGTTCCTCAAGCAAGTCCTCGAGGGTGATCAGGCCGGCCGTGCCGCCGTACTCATCCACGACGATCGCGAAGTGGGTGGATTCGCGCTGAAACTCTTGCAACAGTTCGTTCACGTGCTTGGAGTCCGGCACGAAACGCGCGCGCCGAGCAACCTCGAGAACGTTCGTCGCGTTGAGTTCATCCGAATAAAGGTTGCCGATCACATCTTTGAGGTGAACGACGCCGCGAACGTCGTCGTTGTCTTCACCGATCACCGGTACACGTGAACAGCCCGAACGCATGAACAGCCGGATCGCGTCTTCAGCGGAAGAGTCGGCAGAGATCGTGACCATGTCAGTGCGAGGGACCATGAGGCTGCGAACCAGCGTGTCATCGAGCTCGAAAACCGAGTGGATAAGTTCCGCTTCGGCATCGTCGATCTGATGAGTTTCCGATGCCCGCTCCAGCATGTCGCGGAAGTGCTCCTCCGTGAAGAAGGTAGCGCCGGGGCGGGCGCCCTTCGGGGTCGCCATCGAAACAAGCCACGAGGACACCGGACCGAGCAACCACGTCACGAAACGCACAATCCACGCCGTAAAGAGAACGGTTTTCTCTGCGTGCCGCTGACCGTACTGACGCGAGGCAAAACCAACGACGAGGATCGAAAGAACCGCTGTCACGAGCGCTGCAAGACCTGCAGCGGCCAAAGGGTGCGGGAAAACGTAGAAGAATGCACAAGCCAGCGCGATGCCCGCCAAAGATTCAGTCCAGACGCGCCAGAACCTGATGGCGTAGGTGTGCTGAGTCGGCTTTGCGAGGATTTTCCGCAAAAGATTGCGGCGCGGATGGTCAGTGAGCTCTTCAGCCGCCGGGCGAGATAGCGCCAAAAAGGCGGCCTCCGCTGTGCTCAATAGCCACGCCAGAGCAAAGAAAAGGCTCGCGGCGCAGAACAATAAAACGCTGGTCATAAGTTAGTGGGTTTCAGTTTCTTTCGGTGCTGGTCGGTTCAAGAACTTTTCAAGCAGCTCACGTTGCAAGCCGAACATTTCCGCCTTAGCTTCAGGCTCATCGTGATCGAAACCGAGCAGATGTAGGAACCCGTGGGTCAGCAGAAGGCAGATCTCATCTTGTGTTGAATGACCATGATCCTTTGCCTGCTTTGCCGCAACGGTTGGGCTGATCACGATGTCGCCCATGACTCCCGGCGGTGTCGGACGTTGCGGTGTTCCCGGGCGAAGCTCGTCCATAGGAAAGCTCATGACGTCAGTTGTATCCGGGAGGTCCAGCCAGTCGATGTGGAGCTGTTCCATCGCCTCATCATCGATGAGGGTCACCCCGAGCTCAGCATCCGGGTGGATATACAGCTCATCCATCAGGAACGCGGCGAGCGAGCCAAGTTGTTCGAGATCGCATTCGTGTTCGGTCTCGTTGTGGATCTCAACGCTCATGCCGTTTCAGGCTCCTCTGTTGTCGTCTGGCGGTGCTGTGCCTGCTTGTGTTGTGCGTGATGATTGTGATCGTTGCGAGGCTCGCGCGCCCTCTTAGCCTTGCCGGTGCTCAAGCGCTGATGGTCTTCATCCCACTTCTGGTAGGCGTCCACGATCTTGCCGACCAAGCGGTGACGTACGACGTCCTCAGCTGAGAGCTCGCAGATTGCGATGTCATCGATGCCGTCGAGGATGTCCAGAACCACACCGAGACCCGAGGTTTTCCCGCCAGGGAGGTCGATCTGCGTGATGTCGCCCGTCACGACCATGTGTGAACGGAAACCCAGACGCGTCAGGAACATCTTCATCTGTTCGGCGGTCGTGTTCTGAGCTTCATCGAGGATCACGAACGCATTGTTCAGCGTACGGCCACGCATATAAGCCAGCGGGGCAACCTCGATGGTTCCCGCGGCAATCAAACGCGGAATCGACTCGTGCTCGACCATGTCATGCAGAGCGTCATACAGAGGCCGCAGGTACGGATCGATTTTGTCTGAGAGCGTTCCCGGCAAGAAACCGAGGTTCTCACCGGCTTCGACCGCGGGGCGAGTCAAGATGATCCGGTCAACCTCACCGGACTGCAACGCTGCAACCGCGCGTGCCATAGCCAGATACGTCTTACCTGTACCGGCCGGCCCCACCCCGAACGTGATCGTGTGGGCGTCCATAGCCTCAACATAAGCCGCTTGGTTATTCGTCTTCGGGCGGATGCTCTTGCCGCGATGACGCAAAATCTCACCCGTCACCGCAGGATCAGGATTAGCGGCAGCTTGCTGACGCTCAGCCATAATCCAGCGCTCAATAAGCGTTGCCGTGACCGCGTTGCCTCCGGCCGCTGCTGCACGAGCCTGCTCGACGACGCGGCGCACAGCCTTAACATCATCGACCGGCCCAGCAACGTCGAGGGAATCACCGCGAGGAATCAACGTGACCTCGGGCCACACCCCGCCAACAATCCGTAAGAGCGTGTCTGCGGGACCGAGGCTCGCAACCATAGCCTGGTCAGATTCGAAATCGATGCGTGCGCGCGCGATACCGGCGTCCCCAGCGGAACCAGTCGCGGACGGTTTTGCTGAGCTGTTCTTAGATGTGAAGGGCACGTGCGTGCTCATCCTCGCTTCGGTAGATATGAAGTTCACGCCAGACCCGGCCGAGCCGGAATCTATCTTCAGTTTAGGACGCCTCGCATGTGTTCTCTATAGAAACCAAAGCGAGGCTTGCAAACGGTTCAGAACTTCGCTGACAGCTTTATTCATCCGCGAGGACGTGACGAGTTAAGACAGTTCCGACAGCACCCGCGGTGGACGCACGCAGAATATGCGGCCCCAGCGACACCAAAACCGCACCTGCCTGCGTGAGCGAGGCAACCTCGTCGGGAGAAATGCCGCCTTCCGGGCCCACCGCAAGCATCACATCGACATCCCACTCCGGCGCAACATCGCCAGTTTTTTCAGGGGCCTCGTCGTTAGCTTCACCTTCCGATGGGGTTGCCGGCTCGGTCTGAACGCGGGCAGCGTTCGCGGCATGAAACGTGGCTAGAACCGTGGCGAGATGGTCGCTTGCGTCCTCATGGCACACGGCAACAAGGACTCCGCGCTCGCTCGCTTCAGATACCGCCTTCACGAGCTGCTTGGTGGTCACCATCGAACCCACAACGGGCTGTTCAGCCCGACGCGACTGTTTAGTCGCGCGAACGGCTGTATCGACCCACTTTTGATGCGCCTTCGCAGCGCGGTCCCCACGCCAGCGGACAATCGAGCGGTCCGCTTGCCAAGGAATGAACGCGTCGGCCCCGATCTCGACGCACGTCTCGACAGCCTGCAGATCGCGGTCATTCTTCGATAACGCCTGAATCAGCCCAACACGTACCCCGGAGGATGTGTGCAGGATCTGCTCAACCTTGACTGAGACAGCCTCTGTATCCACGCGTTCCAGCGTCACGACCGCCGCGCGCCCCGCTCCATCGACAACCTGGATCGACTCGCCAGGCTCGAAACGCATCACGCGCACGTGATGAGCCTCAGACTCACACAGCTCATAAACGCCGCCCGGCTCCCAGTGCGAGACCGCCGGGTCCATGAACGATTTCAGCGACACCGTCTAGCCTCGGAACTTATCGCGCAAACGGCTCATGAAACCCCGCTGGGCGAGCTTGCCCTGGGTGAACTGCTCGTCACGGGCTTCAGCGAGCTTCTCCAACAGCTCGCGCTGATTCTCGTCGAGGTTCTTAGGCGTCTCAACGTTGACCGTGACCTTCAGATCACCGCGGCGGCCGCCACGCAACGACGGAACACCCAAACCAGCCAGCGTTAGGGTCTCGCCGGACTGGGTTCCGGGCTGAATATCGAGCTCTTGGTCGCCATCGAACGTCTCGAGCTTGACCTCGGTACCCAGAGCAGCCTGCGTCATCGGAACCGACAATGTCGCGTGCAAATCGTTACCGATGCGCTCAAAGGTCGCGTGGTTCCGAACGCTGATCTCAAGGTAAAGGTCGCCGTTCGGGCCGCCACCTGGGCCAGCCTCACCCTCGCCTTGCAACTGGATCCGGGTACCCGTGTCTACGCCGGCAGGGATCTTGATGGTCTTCTCGGCCTTCTCACGCACACGACCCTCACCGCTGCACTCAGGGCACGGCTTGACCAGGCGCGAACCGTAGCCCGCACACGCAGGGCACTCAGCAAGAGTCATGACGTCACCGAGCATCGAACGTACTGGGCGCTGAATATGTCCCGAACCGTGGCAGGTCTCGCACGTCACTGGCTGTGTATCGCCCTCGGTGCACGAACCGTGGCACAAGGAACACACGACCGCAGTAGAGACCGTGATATTGACTTCCTTGCCCTGGACAGCATCAACAAGGTCAATCGGGACCCGGACGAGCCCGTCGCGGCCCGGCTGAGTACGCGACTTCGGCTGCGGGCGGCCACTCCCGCCGCCACCAAAGAACGCATCGAAAATGTCGGAGAAGCCACCGAATCCGCCCCCACCGAAACCACCAGCAGCGCCGTTCTCATCGCCCGTACGGTCATAATTGCGGCGCTTATCCGGATCAGACAGAACCTCATAGGCGTGGGTCACCGCCTTGAACTTCTCGTGAGTATCCTCACCAGGGTTCAAGTCCGGGTGCAGCTGACGAGCAAGCTTGCGGTACGCGCGCTTGATTTCCTCATCCGAAGCGTCCTGGGAGACCCCAAGGGTTTCGTAGTGGTTAGCCATGACGTTAGTAAGTCGCTTTCCTTCGCTGTTCTCGTCGGGTGTGAATTGGCGTGCTTTTAGCTAGAAAGAATCCGGTTCAGGTAACGCGCGATTGCACGCACCGCGCCCATCGAGCCTGAATAATCCATGCGCGTAGGCCCCAAGACACCGAGCATCGCCGAACGGTTCTCTCCGTAGCTGCTGGCCACCACCGAGGTGTCCGTGAGCTCGGCGTGCGTATTCTCGCTACCGATGCGCACCACAACCTGGTCTTCATCCACTTCCATTTCTGAAAGCAAACGCAACAAGACAACCTGCTCTTCAAGGGTCTCCAACAAGCCAGTGAGATCCTTACGGAAGTCCTGCTGTGAGCGGGCAAGGTTCGCGGTGCCCGAAAGCACTACCCTATCGACCTGGTGCGCCGTAAGCGCCGAAGCGACCGCGCGAGCCACCGCGTGAGCGAAGTCTAGAAGCTGGCGCGGAAGGTTGAACCCAGTAGGGTCGCCAGGTGGCTGTGCTGCCACAGACGTCAAAACGTCAGTCACCGCATGCAACGGTTGCCCGACGATGTGCTCAGCGATCTGATCGCGTACCAACGCAACATCAACATCGGACACCTCATGTGGAGCTTGCACCATGCGCTGAGTGACATCGCCATTGCTAGCGATCACCACAACCAAGGCTTGCCCTGGGCCCATCGTGAGGATCTCAACGTGACGGATCCGCGTGTTCGAAACATTAGGGATCTGGATGACAGCAACCTGCTGAGTCAACGCTGAAAGCGCGCGAGCCGTGCGCGCGAGGACGTCATCGAGCTCTTCCGCGCCGTCCAGGAGCTTGTGGATCGCGCGACGCTCGGCAGCTGATAGCGGCTTAATGTCTTCGATGCGGTCCACAAAGTAGCGGTAACCGCGCTCAGTTGGGATGCGGCCAGCGGACGTGTGCGGAGCCTCAATGAGCCCCTGCTCTTCCAAAACGGCCATGTCGTTACGGATCGTGGCCGCAGACACGCCAAGGTTGTGGCGTTCAACGAGCGCGGCGGAACCGACGGGCTCACGCGAGTTCACGTAATCGTCCACGACGGCACGCAACACATGCACGCGACGCGCAGTTGCGCGGCTCATCGGCTTGTCGCTGTCTGGGCTGACCACGTGAACTCCCCCTACCTCGCTAGAACGTTGGCGGTGCCCTCAAGTTTGGCACTCTAAGGCCTCGAGTGCCAATTATATCGGGTGAGGGTCAAGCAACGCTTGGGCTCTGCCTCGGCGCGCCCATCGGCTGAGGCGGCCCGTGCCGGTTACCCTCAGTGTCAGCGCCTAACTAAAGGAGTCACGTGATGGATTGGAGCCAGTGGGGTCCCGGATCTATTTCACAGCCTGCCCGCAAAGCCCCACGCAAAGTCGCGGCGCAAGTAGGGCTTGTTCTGGAAGACGTCGAAACCGGGTTCGTCGGCGAAGTCATAAGAACGGAACGCTCAGGTGGGGTGCGGGTGCTCGAGCTAGAAGACGGACGCGGCGTCCGGCGCTCGTTTCCCGCGGGCTTCGGGTTCTGGATCGACGGTGAACCGGTTGAAATTGTTGAGCCGGCCTCGGTCGCAGAACCGGCTCAAGTGACTAAGATTTCCGCTTCCGGATCCGTGTACGTCGAAGGAGCCCGCGCGAAAACAGCGCGTGCCGCACGGATCTGGGTTGAAGGCATCCACGATGCTGCGCTGATCGAAAAAGTGTGGGGCCACGACCTTCGCGTTGAAGGCATCGTCGTGGAGCCGATGCACGGAGCCGACGACCTCGCTGGCCTCATCGAAGAGTTCCAGCCCACCTCGCAACGCAAGCTTGCGATCCTTCTGGACCACCTCGTCGAAGGTTCTAAGGAAAGTCGCTTGGCCGCCGACGCGATGCGCGTGCCAGGTGCCCGCGAGCACGTGCTGATCGTGGGACATCCGTTCGTTGACGTGTGGGAAGCGGTCAAGCCTCAGAAAGTCGGCTTGGGCGCGTGGCCGCAGATTCCTCGAGGGCAGGACTGGAAGCGCGGGATCCTGCGCCACCTCGGTTGGCCCTCGGATACGGACGCCGACGTCGGGGCTGGTTTCTCGCGCATCCTTGAGTCGGTCTCGATCTACGCAGACCTTCGTCCCGAGCTACTGGGCAAGGTTGAGCACATGATCGACTTCGTGTCAGCTGACGAATGAATCCGGGAGTTCTCAGGGTTCACGGCGTAGCCGCCTCTGTGAGGAAAAACACTTAAGACGCGTTTCTGTGACGAGTGGCCTACAACGTGATAGCCCTCTAAGCCATTAGACTGAAATGAACGCCAACACCCAAAGGAGAGGACAGCCGCGTGACGAACCCGACGCCTGGGAAGCCACAGCAGCCTCGTGACAGAGAGCTGTCATCTGAAGCCCTCCCGTTGGCTCCAAGTGAAGACCGCCGCTGGGCGACCGTCGCGCATTTCAGCGCCATCGCAGGTTTCATCCCGGCCATGATCATCCACTACCTCTTCAAGGATCGTGGACCATTCACGGCACAGGAATCGCGCGAGGTTGTCAACTTCACGCTACCGCTGTCGATCCTCATGTTCGTGCTGATGCTTTTGGCGATCTTCATCCCGGGAATCGGCTCGATCTTCGCTGTACTGCTCGTTGCGGTCTGGCTGTTTATGACGTTCTCCGGTATCGTCGCCGGCGTTGAAGTCAACAAGGGCCGGCCATACCTGTACCGCTTCAACATGCGCTTGTTCTAGCGGCTACGTTCGCCGCCAATCTTGAGTGGCCAATCGCTACCTGTTGACGGTTAACTGTCGATCAGCTCGAGGACGAGTCCGTCAGCGAGCAAACGCCCCTTCAACGTCAAAACGAAACGGCTATCTTCCGAAGCTTCCAGTTGCGTGTTGCCAGAAGCGTCGACGATGTTGCCCAGGCCGCGTGCAACAAATCCAGGCAGACGCCCACGCTCACGCTCAGACAAAAGCGAGACCGGAAGCCCGCTAGCTAAGCGAATCGAGAGCATGATGTTCTCAAGATGCGTTGCATCAGCGGACGGGACTTCACGCCCCAAGGCCGGAGAAACACCCGCATCAATACGCTGTTGATACGCGGCAGGATGCTTCACATTCCACCAACGGATGCCGCCGATGTGCGAATGCGCCCCCGGACCGATCCCCCACCAATCCTGGTTCCGCCAATAGGCAACATTATGGCGGGCCTGATGTTGTTCAGAGCGAGCCCAATTGGACACCTCATACCAGCTGAAACCAGCATCCGCGAGCACCGCATCAGCCAGCTCATACTTCTCAGCGTGATCATCCTCGTCGACCGCTGGGACTTCGCCGCGGCGCATCTGAGCCGCCAACTTGGTGCCCGGTTCAACAATGAGTGAATACGCCGAAATATGGTCCGGCTCCATCGACAGGCCGGCGTCGAGCGAAGTCCGCCAATCATCGATGGACTCCCCCGGTGTCCCATAAATCAGGTCGACCGAAACATCCAAGCCAGCATCGCGAGCCCACTCAACCGCCTGCGGTACACGCTCCGGGCTATGAGTCCGATCCAGCGTGGCCAGCACATGGGGAACAGCGGACTGCATCCCGAAAGAAACGCGCGTGAAGCCTCCCGCTTTGAGCTGAGCGAGCGACTCTGGCGTGACCGAATCTGGGTTCGCCTCCGTGGTAACTTCCGCATCGGGCGCAATATCGTACAGCGAACGCGCACGATCAAGGATCATCACCAGGTCATCGGCAGGCAACAGCGTTGGCGTGCCGCCGCCGAAAAACACCGTCGACAACGATCGAGCCGCGGCGCCGGCATTGCGAAGAACATCGGCCGAGAAATCGAGCTCCCGAGCCGCCGCAAGCGCGTACGTATCTTGGCTAGCGCCATGCCCCAGTTCGGTCGCGGTATACGTGTTGAAATCGCAATAGCCACAACGAACCGCGCAAAACGGGATATGAACGTACAGGCTCAACGAACGCTCACGCGCATGCGCAACCGACTCCGGGCTGAGCGCACCATCGGCAGGGGCTGGATCCCCTTCCGGAAGTTGAGCCATTACTTCTTCTTACCGCCGTTGTCGTCCGAAGACAGCGCCGCGATGAAGGCCTCCTGTGGGACCTCAACACGGCCCACCATCTTCATGCGCTTCTTACCTTCCTTCTGCTTCTCAAGCAGCTTGCGCTTACGGCTAATGTCACCGCCGTAACACTTGGCAAGAACGTCCTTACGGATAGCACGGATGTTTTCACGCGCGATGATGCGGGAACCGATGGCGGCCTGGATCGGGACCTCGAACTGCTGACGCGGGATCAGCTCGCGCAGACGGGAGGTCATCATGACGCCGTAAGAGTACGCGTTGTCCTTGTGCGTGATCGCAGAGAACGCGTCCACACGCTCTCCCTGAAGCAGAATATCGACCTTGACCAGATCGGCTTCCTGCGAGCCGTCGGCCTGCCAGTTCAGGGACGCATAGCCGCGGGTGCGCGACTTCAAGTGGTCGAAGAAGTCGAACACGATCTCAGCCAACGGCAAGCGGTAACGCATCTCAACGCGTTCCTCAGACAAGTAGTCCATGCCCATCATGTGGCCGCGGCGGCTCTGGCACAGCTCCATGACAGCGCCGATGAACTCGGCCGGCGTGATGACCGTGGCCGAAACCATCGGCTCAGTGATCGATTTGAGCTTGCCGTCCGGGAACTCCGATGGGTTCGTCACGTGAACGTGCGAACCGTCCTCCGTCACGACGTCGTACTCAACGTTCGGTGCCGTGGAAATGAGGTCCAGGTTGAATTCGCGCTCAAGACGTTCCCGAATGATCTCAAGGTGCAACAGGCCAAGGAAGCCCACGCGGAAGCCGAAGCCCAACGCGGCGGAGGTTTCCGGCTCATAAACAAGCGCGGCATCGTTGAGACGCAACTTGTCGAGAGCGTCACGCAGCACCGGGAAGTCGGAGCCATCGATCGGGAACAGACCCGAGAAAACCATAGGTTGCGGCTCGTCATAGCCGGCCAAGTGCTCGGACGCCGGATTCGTGAAGTTCGTGACCGTGTCACCGACCTTCGACTGGCGGACATCCTTAACACCCGTGATGAGGTAGCCCACCTCGCCCGCTGCCAAGCCATCCGTCGGGATCGGGCCCGGCGAAGAGACACCGATCTCAAGCAATTCATAGCTCACGCCAGAAGACATCATCTTGACCTTCTCGCGCGGCTTAAGCCGGCCATCGACCACCCGGACATACGTGACCACGCCGCGGTAGACGTCGTACACCGAGTCAAAAATCATTGCGCGAGCCGGGGCTTCAAGATCGCCTTCTGGAGCCGGGATATCGCGGACGATCTTCTCGAGCAGCTCCTCAACGCCCTCACCGGTTTTGCCGGATACACGCAGAACATCATCAGGCTCGCAACCAATGAGATTAGCGAGCTCAACAGCGAAGAAATCAGGCTGAGCGTTCGGCAAGTCAATCTTGTTCAAGACCGGGATGATCGTGAGCTCGTGCTCCATCGCAAGGTAGAGGTTCGCAAGAGTCTGCGCCTCAATACCCTGGGCCGCATCGACCAGAAGAATCGCACCCTCACAAGCAGCCAAGGAACGGGAAACCTCGTACGTGAAGTCCACGTGGCCCGGCGTGTCGATCATGTTCAATGCGAACGTTTGGCCGTCGACCTCCCACGGCATGCGGACTGCCTGGGACTTAATCGTGATGCCGCGCTCGCGCTCAATGTCCATGTTGTCGAGGTACTGGGCGCGCATTTCGCGAGGCTCCACAACACCGGTCGCCTGCAGCATACGGTCAGCCAGAGTCGACTTACCGTGGTCGATATGGGCGATGATGCAAAAGTTTCGAATGACGTCCAGCGGGGTCTTCGAAGGAACCTGCGGCGTAACGGCCTTAGGGGACACGGAGAGGGCCTCACTTCACACGGCGAAACACGAACTCCCCTAGTATCTCATGTCGCAGGCTGTATCTCGTGATGCGGGATGTGGCTCGCGATGCAGGTTGTTACTCCTGACGCGGGGCTCATCCTCATAAACTAGAGGCATGTCTTCACAAGGTCGATTTCTGAGCAGACTCCTGCGGGCAGCGCGTCCGCTCGTCGAACGCTATCTCTCTTCCCAGCGCACAAGCGATAGGCAACGTTCAGGAGAGGATCCGCGCCGAGGACAGGCCCAGCGCATGGGGCGGCGTCCGTCGGGATCTACCTCGCAACGTAGCCCGCAGCAAGCGACGCAAACATCGCAATATCCTGGTGACTACCGTGGTCGGCTCAACGCGGTCTACGATCCACATCCCGATGGGAACCCGGATCCGGGC
Source organism: Pseudoglutamicibacter cumminsii (assembly GCF_016907775.1). Taxonomy (NCBI): domain Bacteria; kingdom Bacillati; phylum Actinomycetota; class Actinomycetes; order Micrococcales; family Micrococcaceae; genus Pseudoglutamicibacter; species Pseudoglutamicibacter cumminsii. Next base: position 1,931,240 of record NZ_JAFBCO010000001.1, read on the forward strand.
GAGGTCGTGTGGGCTTGGGTTCCTTATGAAGAGGACCATTCGAAGGGCAAAGACCGGCCAGTTTTGCTTGCTGGCTGGGACGGGCCGTGGCTACTGGGGTTCATGTTGACATCCAAGGACCATGACGACCGCCACGATCACGAAGAATTCGTTGACATCGGATCAGGCGCATGGGACAAGGAACGCCGCCCGAGCGAAGCGCGCGTTTCGCGTGTGATCCGCATCGACCCGGAATCGGTGCGACGCATCGGGGCGATCCTCGATAAAGCTCGCTTCGACCTCGTGATCAGCGAATACCACCGGCAACTCTGACACGGGTGTGTGGCTTCTAGGCCAGTGGCCTCGAGGTCGGTGGCTACTAGACAGCGAACCGCTGTGGCGCGGCTCATGCGGCATGAACGCTAAATGAATGTTAGGATGGTCGCTAGTGTGTCCGCGCGTGGTCGACGGGCACTCGTGACTACCGGACCCAGTTCCCCACTCTCTCAGTCGTGGTAGTCGCGGAACCCTCAGACCCAATTCATCTTCAACACGAAGGAACAACGTGGCGAACATCAAGTCGCAGAAGAAGCGCATCATTACCAACGAGAAGGCGCGCCAGCGCAACCAGGCTGTAAAGTCCGAGCTGCGCACTTTCGAAAAGAAGGTCCGCGCCGCAGTTGAGGCCGGCGACAAGGAAGCAGCAGTTCCAGCTCTGCAGGCAGCAAGCCGCAAGCTCGACAAGGCAGCAACCAAGAAGGTTATTCACAAGAACCAGGCTGCTAACCGCAAGTCGAAGCTCGCTCACGCTGTCAACGGTCTCTAATCAATAGACGTTGAACGACCGGTAGTACAACCGGGAACGTGGCTCGGGGCCCATCCGTTTGGATGGGCCCCGAGTTGTTTAATGGTCGCTGTTGGGAAGCGCGGTATGAGGAATCCCAGGGCCTAGGAGGACAAGGCTTACGAAGCTCGTGGCCCTGCGGCTGCCATGCGCGATATCGCGATCACGCACCGTTCCAGCGCATATTCGGGGTTGCGCGATGCGCCCTTGAGCATGTGGTCCGTGGTTGCGATGAGCTGCACCGCTTTGGAGATATTTGTTGGCGAGAAGCGGCGTGACGACGCCTGCGCCTGTTTGATCATCCACGGCGCCATTCCTAATTCGGAAGCGAGCTGGCCCGAAGGCGCAGAGTTGCCGGCTACCTTCGCGATCTGGCGGACCTTGCCGCCAATCGCGGCGAGCAACGGTACCGGGTCCAGCCCGCTCGCGAGCGCGTACCGCAGCAAGCTGACCGCTTCCGCTCCCCTGCCTGCGACTGCCGCGTCAGCGACAGCGAAGCCCGTGGTCTCAAGCCGGCCACCGAAATAGGTGGTCACCGCATCGACCGTGATCGGGCCATCGATATCCGAAACCAGCTGGGAGACGGCGGCTCCAAGTTCTGCGACATCGCTACCCACGGAATCAACGAGGGCACGGACCGCTTCAGGGTCTGCTTTTCGGCGCAGTGCTTTGAACTCGCCGAGTACAAAGTCCTGACGCTCCTGGTCCTTTTTGAGAGGCGAAACATCGATGACGCTGGCTCGCTTCTTCAAGATGTTGACCAGTGATTTACCGCGCTGGCCACCGCTGTGTTGGAGGACCACAATCGCGTCCTCTTGGGGCGCTTCAAGATAGCTGAGCAGGTCCTTTTGGAGGGCCTCATTCATTTTCTCGAGCCCATGAATTTCGATGAGTGGTGCTCCACCGAAAAGCGATGGACTCGAAGCCAAAATGAGCTGGGACGGCTCATACGATTCCGCATCGATGCGGGTGACGTCGATGGACTCGTTAGCTTCCCGAGCCTTGTTCCGGATGATCTCGAAAGCTCTCGCCGCTTGATAGTCGTCGGCACCGTCGAGGAAAACGAGCGGAGCCGGTTCAGCTGTTCGGAAGTTTGGGCCGCGTTGTCCACCCTTAGCCCTTGCGGCTCGAGTTGAGCGGGCAGGTGGTGTCATCGTGTCTCCTTGACGGCATAGAACAGCGCGGTCAAAACAATAAGCGCGGTCAGAACAATAAAGACCTACTCCGAAATGCTACCCGCTGCCGCACGCTCATGAAGTACCTGAGCGCCTCCCCCGGTATTAGTGCCTTCGGCAGAACCATGAACAGAACCTTCAGATCGACTCAGGGGCCTGACCACGAGTGTGCCTTCGAGGTCTGTTCTGTGAACGCTCGCTTTGGCGCGGTACAGCGCCTCGAGGATTTCTTGGCGTGGGTGACCGTAATCGTTATCAGCGCCCACGCCGATCAACGCGATATCCGGGCTCCATTCTTCGATGAGCTGTGTTCCGCCAGTCGCAGAGCCATGGTGAGCGACCTTAAGGACACGTACGCTTGGGTTGGATTCGCCTAGCGTGTACGTCTGCAGCATCAACTGTGTCTGTTCCGATTCAAGGTCGCCTGTATCTATCAGCTCAATGTCGTAGGCATCACCGTTCCATAGCCGGGCCCTCGTCACAACGGAAGCGCCGTTTTCGGTGTGCGCGGTGTGCGGAGCCCATATGACCTCGACATCCCATGCCCCGCACATCATGGTGTCCCCTTGCGTAGCTCTCCGAGCACCTTCTACCGGCGGAGGCCGCTTCGACGTCCCGTAGATCACCTCTCCGTCTAGCTCTCGATTACTGAGGGCCCCTTCAATACCTCCCACGTGATCGAGATCCAGATGAGTAATGACCACGCCACATAGCTTGGTGACTCCGGCACGCGTCAAGCAATCATCGATAAGTTCAGGCTCTGCACCCACGTCGATCAGCAACGCGCTGTTCTGCTCCCCTATGAGCGCGAGTGCATCGCCTTGGCCAACATGGCAAAAGAGAATGTCCCCGGGCTTGACCTCATCGGTCGTTGAAGCAGGTGATCTAGTGAAGCTGAGGGCTAGAAGCGCTAAGACGACGGTGATGAGACCCGAGAGCGTAATGACTGCCATCTTCCGCTGAGGAGTTTGAAGGTGGTGCGTCCTCTGGCGGTGAGTTTGCCGGTCGTGAGTTGTCTGATGGTGACTTGTCTGATGGTGAATCTTAGCCCTAGGCCGTTGCTCAAGTCGCAGACGCATCTCGGTAATGAATGTGCGGAGTTGACCTGGCCGCATGCGTTGGGCCAGCACCAGGAGAGTCGCTGGAAGAACCCAACTCAGTGAGGCCGCTAGAAGGAAACCCCACGGCATGTCAGGCCATCGGTGCGTTGGGGCGTTCTCGGCAGAGAACTGCGCGAGCACAGTGATAGCTTGAGCAGGGAACCCAACCGATGCCGCTAACGGCCAACCCCAGGGCCAGGGAATCCAGCCCAGGATCATGACTATGGGGGCTGCAAGCCCTATGAGTGCAGCGGCGGGGCTAGCCAGCACGTTGATGGGTATGACCCACAATGACTGCTCGGGATCCAGGACAACCAATACGGGTGTGCACGCGATCGTCGCGGCTGCTGACACCGCCGTGACCTCTGCAAAGAGCCGCGGGAATTTGATGCGTTGCAGAAGCGATGCAATGGGGCGCGAGCCAACGAGTATTCCGAAAGTCGCTAGCACTGAAAGCTGAAACGCGGCCGCTGAGAGCATCCATGGGTCGACGAGCAAGAGGGTTGTTGTCGCGAGGGCGAGCAATGCGAGTGAAGCCGCGGGCCTGCCGATGGTCACCGCGAATGCACCCACTGCACCCGTGATGCATGCTCTGAGAACAGAAGGATCAGGCCCAACAATATGCGCAAAGACAATGATGACCGTGAGAATCACGAGGTAGAGCAACACCCCGCGAATACGTAGCAAGCGACACAGCGAGGAAACGACGAGCACCATGGCTGCGACGTTCGCTCCAGAAACTGCGGTGAGGTGACTGAGCCCCGAAACCACCATCGACGCAGCCAGCTCGACTGGCTGACTCGAGCGATCACCCACAATCAGCCCAGGTATAAGCGCTCCGGCATCGCCACCCCATTCCTCGCCGATTCGTTGCAGGTTCCCTCGCACCCACGACGTGAAGCCGGTTGGTGTGGTTGACTCTGCGACAGCTTGCGATAGGACGGCAACGCTGACCGGTTCCGCGCCCCGCTCGCGCGCGGCACTGACACGTACCCACGCGGTCCATTGCGTACCAACGACTGCCCCCTCCGGTAACTGGGTTGACGATGTGAAGATCACGGCGTCGAAGCTCGGCTGCGTGTGGGGTCGTTCTTGCAGTGCAGAAGCGGGCTGTCCAGGTGGGGCGAGTGGTGTCACTGCGACGTGCGTCAGCATCGACTGGCCGATGTCTCGAGGTGCGTCAGTGACTTCGATACGCGCTTGTAAAGGCGTGTCAGAGATATAGGCCTGGGCTTTCAATCGATCCTGGGCATCGAGTGCGCATGAGGAAAATCCCGCGCTCAGGATCACTAATGCGAGCACAACATGAGACAACCAATGAGCAGACCAATGAGAAGTCCAGGCGGATGAGCGGGGATAGGTTCGACGCGCTCGGCGTCGTAGAACGAAAAACAGGACTGCCGCGGTAGCCGCTGAAAGAAACGCGCAAGACCACGCGAGAACAGGCGAGAAACCGTAGACGGTGTAGATCCAGCAGAGCGCGACGCATGCTGCGGTACCCGACAGGATCGCTGGTGCGAGCGGTTGTAGGGATCGCCCGGGCCTCCGTATTCGGCCCTGCCGCGGTGTCTGACCGCGCCTCTGAGTGCGGCTAGTCATACGAGACCTTCTTCTCGATCTTTCCGAGGATGGAAGGGCCGATTCCCGAGACCGCGTCGAGATCAGCCGGTCCGCGGAACGGCCCGTGTTCAGATCTGAAATCGAGAATCCGTTGCGCGAGTGCCGGCCCCACCCCGGGAAGTTGCTGAAGTTCGTCCGCGCTCGCGGAGTTGATGCGGACTACAGGTGATTCTCCTGAACCGGCCGCAGAATTGGCTGAAGACCCTGGCCTATCAGCGCTACCTGGCTTATCAGCGTTGCCTGGTTGATCTGCCCCAGCGTTGCTGCTTACCTCGCCTTGTTGTGGAACGTGGATTTGCTCGCCGTCGTTGACAGGCGCAGCTAAGTTGATCCCTGCCTGGTCCGCCTTACGCGTTAATCCCCCAGCCTTCTTGACCGCGTCAGCCGCGATTGATCCTGGCTCTAGCGCGTATAGGCCGGGGTTCTTCACGGCACCGACGACGTGCACACGAATGCGCTCGCCTGCTCCCCTGCTCGCTTCCGGTTCTGAACGCTGCCCGGGTGGTTTCTCAGTGACCGGCTCAGCGGAACGATCAGGCTTGCTA